>JABURI010000086.1 GCA_014762755.1 Marinobacter sp. | reverse complement strand
GAAAGCGGAAAGCCGGAACTGGACCTGCCGGTAACGCCGGGCCGGGCCTATAATGATCCTCGTGAGGTCCGTCGCCGTCAGCGAGCCGCGGAAGAAGCCCAAAAGGCCGGGAGTAACTGATACATGTTATCCAATTCCGACATAGAAGCGCTGGAAGACATTCTGTTCGCGGAGCCCTGGGGTGATGAGGCCCTGGACTTTTTCGGGCTCCACGGCGTGGTTTGTGCCAGCGTCGTCGGCCCGGTTGAGTTGAGTGCGGAAGAGATCTTCCGCCTCGCCACCGGCACCGAGCAGGTGCCCGGCGGGGAAATCCCCGAGGTGTTCCGCCGCAGCGTCGAGCAACTGGCCCGGGACATGGCCCATGCCCTCGACATGGGTCAGGCCCTGGAACTCCCGGAGCCGGAGGACGGTGACCCGATGAACGCACTGGAAAACTGGTGCGCGGGATTCGTGGACACCTTCCTGGAACATGAGGAGGAGTGGCTGGAGGCCGCCAGCGAGGAAGAGACCGCAGATCTCATGGTTCCCATGCTGACACTGTCAGGACTGTTCGATGATGAGGATTTCCAGAAAGTCCGCAACAGCGACAAACTGTCCCGTCAGATGGCAGACGCTATCCCGGACTCCCTGACCGACCTCTACCTGCTGTTTCACGCTCCGGACTGAGCCGGAGCGTCAACACCCGCAGGTTCGCGAAAATGATGCCAGACCGGCTCCAGCCCGTCTGGCATTTTCATGATATTCCCCAGCTCGCACCAGGGTGCGCCCGGAAAGTGGAAATCACTGCCCTGGGATGCCCACATTCCGTTACGCCGGCAAAGCTCGGCCAGGAACCCAAGATCACCACTGGACTGGCCGGACGTGGACACCTCGATGCCCTTCCCTCCGGCCCTGCAGAACTCGGCCGTGAGCTCCCGCAGTTTGGTCGCGGTCAGCCTGTACTTGCGAGGGTGCGCCAGCACGGCAATGCCACCGGCCTCGGTGATCCACTGCACCACCTCTGGCAACTCCGGCCAGTAGGCGCGCACATCCCCTGCCTTGCCAGCTCCCAGGTACCGTTTGAACGCCTGAGCGGCATTGCGCACCACTCCGGCCTCGATCAGCACTTCGGCAAAATGGGGCCGACCCGGAACATCACCACCGGCCTTTTCCGTCGCCCGCTCCAACAGGTCGGGCACCCGCAGGCGATGTAGCCGTTCGGCAATCATCGCCGCCCTCGCCCGGCGATTAGCCGTTTGCTGATCGACCCTGCCGGTGAACGCAGGGTCATCCTGATCAAAATCCAGGCCAACAACATGTATGGTCCGGCCTTTCCACAGACAGGACAATTCGATTCCGGACACCAGCGTGATTCCGGATTCCAGCGCTGCCTCTTTCGCTTCGAAAAGACCGTTCAGGGTATCGTGATCGGTCAGGGCCAGGTGGGTCACCCCCTTGTCTGCAGCACGGGCAACCAGGTCCGCCGGTGCCAGGGCACCGTCCGAGGCCGTACTGTGGCAGTGCAGATCAATGCACAAACTCGGGGGTTGGGGTATAGTCACAAAAAATCCTTAACCGGTTGAGAGAACTTCATGTATTACGCCATTATCAGTGAAGATATCGAGAACAGCCTTGCCCTTCGCCAGTCTGCACGCCCGGCCCATCTGGAGCGCCTGCAGGCGCTGAAAGCCGAAGGCCGGTTACTGGTTGCCGGGCCGCATCCGGCTATCGACACCCCCGAGCCCGGCGAAGCCGGGTTTACCGGCAGTCTCGTAGTGGCCGAGTTTGACTCGCTCGAAGCGGCTCAGGCCTGGGCCGATGCCGACCCATATATCGAGGCCGGCGTGTACCAGAAAGTGACGGTCAAGCCCTTCAAAGCGGTGCTGCCCTGAGATGACGGCCTGCGCATGAGTTTATTGTAATGGTGACCGGCTTGAACAGCCGGTCATCTGTGACAAAATTGCGCCTTTAACATCTGGTGTTTTTCACTATCCAATTCTGGGAACGTATTCCGTGACGCCTTTTCGCCTGATCATCAGTCTGTTGTTTATCGTATCATCTATCGCAGCCGCCCAGGCCAGAACCGTCTGGGTCGATGACAAACTTTACCTGCCGGTCCGCTCAGGCGCAGGGACCCAGTACCGGATCATCGAGAATGCCCTGCCCAGCGGCACCCCACTGGAAGTCCTGGAAGCCGGTGACAATTACACCCGGGTTCGCACCCCCAAAGGCATCGAGGGCTGGGTGGCGAGTCAGTATCTGAGCAACACGCCGATTGCCGCCGATCGTCTCCAGGCAGCCAACCGGGAGTTGGAGCAGACCAAGACCGAACTGGCCCAGGTAAAGGAACAGCTGTCGGCGGTCACACAGGAGCGAAACGCCCTTGAGAGCGCCGAATCCAACCTGTCCAACCGCTCCCAGGAACTTCAGGAAGAACTGCAGCGGATCAAGAGCATTGCCGCCGATTCCATCAACCTGGAGCGCCGGAACCGCGAACTGAATGAGGAGAACCAGAAGCTTCGCAATGATCTGGAAGTCCTCACCGCTGAGAACGAGCGACTGGAAGCGAGCAAAGAGTCCGACTTCATGCTGCTGGGCGCCGGACTGGTGTTCGGTGGCGTTCTGCTGGCACTGATCATCCCCATGCTCAAGCCCACCCGAAAGACCGACAACTGGGCCTGACCTTTCGGCTCAGGCCGAAACATCCGGACAAAAAAGAAGGGCGGCCCGCGGGCCGCCCTTCTTCGTTCCTGACCGCCGGATCAGACCAGCGGCTTCTCCGAAACGATGATGCCGTTGTTGTCGGCATACACGTAATGTCCCGGATGAAAGGTGACGCCGTGGAAGGTCACGGGGATGTTCAGATCCCCAATGCCGCGCTTCTCGGTTTTCCGCGGCACCGAGCCCAGCGCCTGTACGCCCAGGTTGGTCTGGCCGATCTCATCCACATCACGAATGCAGCCATAGATGATCAGGCCGGCCCAGCCGTTGCTGGCCGCCTTTTCCGCCAGCATATCGCCCAGCAGCGCGTTACGCTTTGACGCGCCACCATCAACCACCATGACACGGCCGTGTCCGGGCTGCCCGACTTGCTCCTTGACCACGGAGTTGTCCTCGAAGCACTTCACGGTAACGATCTCACCGCCAAAGTTCTTCACGCCGCCGTAGTTGTTGAAGCCGGGCTCGACCACCTGGACTTCCGGAAACTCATCACACAGATCCGGGGTAATGATGTCTGCCATGTTGTCGCTCTCCTTTGTCCGGAAATGGAATCAGTCGATTTTCTCGTCAGCCAGGAAGAACCAGGTGTCCAGAACCGAATCCGGGTTCAGGGAGACGGTATCAATGCCCTGGTCCATCAGCCACTTGGCCAGATCCGGATGGTCGGACGGCCCCTGACCGCAGATGCCGATGTATTTGCCAGCTTTCTTGCAGGCCTGGATGGCGTTGGACAACAGCGCCTTCACCGCATCGTTACGCTCGTCGAACAGATGGGCGATGATGCCGGAGTCGCGGTCCAGGCCCAGGGTCAGCTGGGTCAGATCGTTGGAACCGATGGAGAAGCCGTCGAAGTGCTCGAGGAACTGGTCCGCCAGCAGCGCGTTGGCAGGCAGCTCGCACATCATGATCACCCGCAGACCGTTGTCGCCCCGTTTCAGACCGTTTTCGGCCAGGAGATTGACCACCTGCTCTGCTTCACCAACGGTACGCACGAACGGCACCATTACTTCCACGTTGGTCAGGCCCATCTCATTGCGGACTTTCTTGAGCGCGCGGCACTCGAGCTCGAAGCAATCCCGGAAGGTATCGGAGATGTAACGGGAAGCACCCCGGAAGCCAAGCATCGGGTTTTCTTCGTCCGGCTCGTACAGGGTACCGCCAATCAGGTTGGCGTATTCATTGGACTTGAAGTCAGACAGGCGCACGATCACTTTCTTCGGTGCAAACGCCGCCGCCAGCGTGGAAATACCTTCCACCAGCTTGTCCACGTAGAAATCCACCGGTGAAGAGTAGCCGGCAATACGCTTTTCCACGGTCTGCTTGATATCCCGCGGCAGGCCGTCAAAGTTCAGCAACGCCTTCGGGTGCACGCCGATCATCCGGTTGATGATGAACTCGAGGCGAGCCAGGCCAACACCTTCATTCGGCAGGGCCTGGAAATCAAAGGCGCGGTCCGGGTTACCCACGTTCATCATGATCTTGAACGGGATGTTCGGCATAGAGTCCACAGTATTCTCGCGCAGCTCGAAATCCAGCGAACCTTCGTAGATCATGCCGGTGTCGCCCTCGGCGCAGGAGACCGTCACTTCCTGGCCGTCCTTGAGCACCTCGGTGGCATCGCCACAACCGACAACCGCCGGAATACCCAGTTCCCGGGCAATGATTGCCGCGTGACAGGTCCGACCGCCGCGATCGGTCACGATCGCGGAAGCACGTTTCATAACCGGCTCCCAGTCCGGGTCGGTCATATCGGTGACCAGAACGTCGCCGGCCTGCACACGATCCATTTCATTGATGCTGGTGATAATCTTCACCGGACCACTGCCGATCTTGTGACCGATACTGCGGCCTTCTACCAGCACCTTGCCGGTTTCCTTGAGCAGGTAACGCTCCATGACGTTGGCAGCGGCGCGGCTCTTGACGGTCTCCGGACGGGCCTGAACGATGTAGATCTTGCCATCGTCACCATCTTTCGCCCATTCGATGTCCATCGGACGGTCGTAGTGTTTTTCGATGATCATGGCCTGCTTGGCCAGCTCTTCCACCTCGGCATCGCTGATGGAGAAGCGGTTCCGGTCGTCGTGATCCACCTTGACGGTCTCGACATACTCGCCTTCACCGGGGCTGGAATGGTAGACCATCTTGATGGCCTTGCTGCCGAGGTTGCGGCGCAGAACGGATGGGCGGCCGGCTTCCAGGGTCGGCTTGTGGACGTAGAACTCGTCCGGGTTAACGGCACCCTGCACAACGGTTTCGCCCAGGCCGTAGGAAGACGTGACAAACACCACATCCCGGAACCCGGATTCGGTATCCAGGGTGAACATGACGCCGCTGGCCGCCGTCTCACTGCGTACCATCTTCTGGATGCCGGCGGACAGGGCCACCAGCTTGTGATCAAAACCGTGGTGCACGCGGTAGGAAATAGCACGGTCATTGAACAGGGAGGCAAAGACCTCCTTGACCGCACGGCGCACCTGCTGCAGCCCAACCACGTTCAGGAAGGTTTCCTGTTGGCCGGCGAACGAGGCGTCCGGAAGGTCTTCCGCCGTCGCCGAAGACCGCACGGCAACCGCCATGTGCTCATTGCCATCCTGAAGCTTCGCATAGGCCTCCTCCAGAGGCTTTTCCAGGACGTCAGGCAAGTCGGTATCGATAACCCACTGGCGAATCTGGGCGCCGACGCGAGCCAGTTCGTTTACATCGTTAACGTCCAGCTTCTCGAGGGCATCATCGATCTTGTCCTTGAGGCCGTCGGTGGCCAGAAACTCACGGTAGGCATGAGCTGTTGTGGCAAAACCGCCGGGAACGGTGACACCTGCGTTGGCGAGATTACTGATCATTTCGCCCAGGGAGGCGTTCTTTCCGCCTACCCGGTCGACATCAGACATTCCGAGGTGATCAAACCAGATGATGTAATCTTCCAAAGCGCGTCTCCCTTAGAGTCTGTGAAGCAAAGAGCAAAACCGGGCCAGCGATATTCAGCGGCAAATGCAGGCAATATCCACTGCGGAGTCTCGAACTTGGCGTGTATGATACTGTAACCTGCGGAAATTACCTAGGGCACTCCCAGCCAGATTTGGAACCGGACATTACACCATGAGACGTACCGCCTTCTTCATATCCGACGGCACCGGCCTCACCGCCGAGGCTCTCGGCCACGCTCTTTTGGCCCAATTCGAGAAAATCGACTTCGAACGGGTGACCGTGCCCTACATCGATGACGAGGACAAAGCCCGGGCCATGGTGACCCGGATCAACAAGGCCTCCGAGACCGATGGCGAGCGGCCATTGGTGTTCGACACCATTGTCGACAGCGACATCCGGGACATCATCTCCCGTGCCGACGGCTTCATGATCGACATCTTCGGCACCTTCCTGAATCCACTGGAACAGGAACTGAATGCCTCCTCTTCTTACACCGTAGGCAAGAGTCACTCGATAAACAACGAAGGCAGTTACGAACGCAGGATCAATGCGGTGAATTTTGCCCTGGACAACGACGATGGCGCCCGGACCCGACATTACGATGAAGCAGACCTGATCCTCATCGGCGCCTCCCGTAGCGGCAAAACGCCCACCTGTCTCTATCTCGCCCTGCAGTATGGCGTGAAGGCCGCGAACTACCCGATTACCGAGGAAGACCTCGCGGATCAACGCATGCCCAAAGCCCTGCGCCCCCACCGGGAGAAGCTGTTCGGCCTGACCATCGAGCCGGAACGCCTGGCCACCATCCGCAACGAACGGCGGCCGAATTCACGCTACTCGTCCATCCAGCAGTGCATGCACGAGATCGAAGAGATTGAGCTGATGTACCGGCGGGAGCGGATTCCCTATCTGAATACCACGGCGTATTCGGTGGAGGAGATTTCGACGAGGATCATGGTAACGACCGGGTTGAAGCGGCATCGGTGATAAGGATGGGATCAGAAGTGAAGTTGGGGTCAGAAGAAAGCTTTCTTCTGACCCCTTTTTTTTCACAACTCCTGGATATCCAGCCCCAGATCCTTCACCAGCTCCCGGTTATCGGAGCTGGTCACCACGGCGGTGCTGGCCTTCTCCGGCACCAGCCAGGCATTGGCCACGCGCTTGAGGTCGTCCACGGTCACGGCCAGGACCCGCTCGCGGAACCGGGCCCGTTGCTCGGGTGAACGCCCGAACAACTTGTTGTGGAACGCATGCCGCGCCGCACCGGCCGGTGACCGGGGACGGTCGAGCTGGCCGATGACGCCGAGGATGGACTCCTCCAGCTCCTGGTACTCGTGGTCGGTTTCCTGCAGCCAGTCCAGGGCCTTGTCGAAATCTTCCAGAGTCTCGCCCAGCCGGGGATCCCGGTAGGAGAAGAACCGGAACACACCATTGACGCTGTCCTGCCCGGCGCCGCCGCCGTAGGCACCACCTTTCTCCCGGATGGCCCGGTGCAGGTAGCCGTTACGCAGGAAGCCGCCGAGTACGGTCAGTGCTGCCGCGTCGGGGTGATCCACCGGCACGGTCGGGTAGGCTTTGGCGCAGAAGTTGACCTGGGTAGAAGTCAGCCAGGCTTCCCGGGTCGTGTAATCCACCGGATCCATACGCCAGGTTTCGGCGCTGCCACCAGGCTTACCCTGCCAACAGGATTTCAGGTCATCGACCATCGCGGGCAGCTGGTCATCTTCCCCGATCACCAGGAACTGGCGCTGCTGATTGCGGATCTTCTCGTGCAGCGCCGCCAAACGGCCACAGAAGGCGTCCAGCTCAGCCGGATCGCTCAGGGCTTTGTCCAGCTGCTTGGTGCCGCGGATTCCCGCCAGGCCACCAAGCCGGTAGGCCAGCCAGGCGCCGGCGCTCAATCCCTGGGATGCCGCGCCCATGGCCAGGGCATGACCACTACCGGTGACCGCCTGAACCCGGCGGGCCCGGATCTGGGCAATAATTTCCCGGATACGGTCCTTCTCGTCAAAGCGAGCGCCGTTGTATACGTCGTGCAGCAACTGCGTGAGCTTGCTGCGGTTGCGGGCCAGGGCCTTGCCACTGAAAATCAGGTAGCCCGAGACATCCTGCACGTCATCAATCTTGCCCTTGGCACTGAAGGCCGCACTGATACCGCCGGATTCGGCAGAGATCCTGTCCTGCATCTGCAGGTAATCCAGATCGCCACAGCCGACTTCCGAAATGAGCGTGGTGTAGTACGGCAGGAACAGCAGATCCTCTTCGGTCAAGGTCGGAACCGGCAGCACCACCTGTTCATACACCAGACCGTTGGTTCCGCGGGCATACACCGTGGCGGAAATATCGCCGTCGTAACGGCACTCCGGCTCCGGCATCTGCAGAGGCACGTCGGACAGATCCACCTTGGGCAGGATGGAATCGTCATCCTTGCGCATCTGTCGCTCTTCCAGGGCGCGGGCGCGATCAACAATCTGCTGCGCCTCTTCCTCGGTCAGAGTCGCCTTGCGACGGGCCAGCGCTTCACGAATGGTCTGCTGACGCCGGGACTCCAGCTTCTCGTCCGGGCGCAGGGTCAGGGTGACCCGGTGCGGATTCTCCAGCAGCTTGCGGCGAATCAGGCCCGGCACATAGTCCGGATCCTTGATCTTCTCCCGCAGGGTTGCCAGCACCGGCTCAAGATCCAGCAGTTCCACCGGATCGCCGCCATGAACCATGGGCGCGATGGCACTCATGATCAGTTGCAGTCCATAAGGGAACTGGTCGCCAGCGATTTCCCGCTGGTGCAGTTCCAGCTGATGCAGGATCGCTTCCAGCCGCTCTTCGCTGACACCCTCGTCAATCACTTTCTGCAGGGTATTCTCGATCAGCGCCTCCAGCTCCTTGTGCTTGTCCGGCTCACTGCCCTCGATGCCACAAACGAAGGTCATCTCCCGGTTGGAGTCCTCGAGGCCACACATGGGTGACGGCGCATGGCCCAGATCGGTGGTTTCCAACGCCCGCATCAGCGGAGAGGCACTGTTTTCCAGCAGCACCGCGGACAGCAGCTGACCTTCCATGTTCTCCAGCAGGTCAAAACTGTGACCAAGCAACCAACCCATCACGATATGGGTCTTGTTGTCGGTGCCCTCACCCTCGTTCACGGCATAACCCTGCTCCACCCGGACGGGGCTGAACATCCGCTTCTCGTCCCGCACCGGCAGTTCGATGTCCAGCTTGTCGAACCGCTTGAGCGCCAGCTCTTCGAAGCGCTCGTGGTGTTCGTGGGCCGGGATGTTGCCGTAGGTGGCGAAAATGGCGTTGCTCGGGTGGTAATGGTGGCGATAGAAGTCCACCAGGTCGTCATAGCTCAGATCAACAATGTGATCCGGCTCACCGCCACTGTTGTAGTGGTAGGTGGTTGTCGGGAACAGGTGGCTGCTGAGGTTCTGCCAGAGCTGGGATGTCGGTGCACTCATGGCGCCCTTCATCTCGTTGTACACCACACCGCGATACACCAGATCCGTGTTCGGATCTTCCGGCTTTTCAAATTCCAGACGGTGGCCTTCCTGGGCAAAATCCAGCGGATCCAGCTTGGAGAAGAACACCGAATCCAGGTACACCGACAACAGGTTGTCGAAGTCCTTGCGGTTCATGCTGGCAAACGGGTAAGCCGTCCAGTCGCTGCTGGTGAAGGCATTCATGAAGGTGTTGAGGGACCGGCGGATCATCATGAAAAACGGGTCCCGGACCGGGTACTTCTCACTGCCACACAGGGCCGTGTGCTCCAGGATATGGGCCACACCGGTGGAGTCCATCGGAAAAGTGCGCAGGGCAACGAAGAACACGTTCTCCTCATTGTCTGCCGCCAGATGCAGATGGCGGGCACCGGTCTTCTTGTGACGATACTCCTCCACCTCCAGGTTGAGGGTATCTATCCGGTGACTGCGTAGTTTCTCAAAGGCCGGATGGGTTGCGTTCTCGATCACTGCAGCCATTCAATCTATCCTGTCTTTAAACAAATGGAGACTTGTAGGGTAACACGTAGTATCGATTATCATGCACAGTCCTGTCGCGATAAGGTAGTCCAGCAAGCCATGACCAAATCTGCTGAAGAAACCGCAAACCTCGAGGCCCCGGAAGTCGCCGCCTACTGGGCGGAGCGGCGCCGTTACATCGAGCGCATCCGCAAGGTGCCCGAGATCCGCAACAAGTTCTGGCGGGAAGTGGGCATCTACCTGCTGCGCCGCCTGCTGTGGTCGTTCGGCTTCTTCCCGATCATGATTGCCTTCTGGGTTCCCTTTGTGCTGTCGAGCTTCAATCCCGTAGCCATGGCCGCCGACCTGATCCCCCTGCTCCAGGATTTCGTCAATTCCAACCCGGAAGTCCAGGCCACCACCATTAGCACCGTTTTGATCGCCTGGGCGTCAATCGGTTTCTTTTTCCTGGTCTTCGACTTCGTACTGACCCCGTTCCGCTCTCCCTATGAATACGAAGCCGATGTCTACATGAGATCATGGGAACAACTCAACCATGATCAGCTTCCGGACAAAGTGTGATTTGGCCGGCATTCTCGATAACTTCAGACACTTTCTGTTACATAACGTTGCACTCAGTGGTTAAGATCAGGAGGTAATCCGGATTCGGTAAGACAGGATCAAGAGGTTCCTCCATGGTCGATTTCAGACCACTGCTGTTTATCAATGCCCTGGCACTGATGCTCCTGGTGACGGCAGGCTTTGCCTCGGTACGCAACGATCCGGGCCTCGCCGACCTGCCATTGTCAGCCGCCGCCCCCGAATCCGCGAAGAAGATTGCCACCGGCACCACCGCACCGGTCGAGCCGCGGAAGGTCCAGCAACCGCCAGCCCCAATGAAACCGGAGACCGAAGCAGCCGGGACAACTATTGCGGAGCCGTTCAGCATTGCCCCCATGCCAGAAGAGCCCCCCACGCTGGCAACCGCCGAGCCAGCGGCCGCACTGTCAAAGCCCGGGAATAGGGCGCCGGCTCCGGAAACTGTGACCGAGGCCGAACCAGCACCGACGACCGGCCTGCTGGTGCTCCGCTCCAACGTCATTGGCGATCAGGTCATCATCAATGGGAAGACATACGGCGCCACCCGCCTCGATCTGGAGCTCAAACCAGGCAAATACGACGTCACCATCAGCAAACCCGGCTATCACCCCTGGGAACAGCGGGTCGCCCTGGACGCCGGCGAGGAAATGACCCTGGTCGGCAAACTGGAGGCCTATACCACCGTCAATTACCGCAACGGCACCTGGGTTGGCGGGGTGCTGACCGGAGACGGCACCTATCAGGACAAGGAAGGCCTGCGCTACGAAGGCCATTTCATCGACGGCAAATTCCATGGCCGGGGCACCGCCTGGTACCCCGACGGCAGCCGCTATGAGGGCGACTGGATAGAAGGGCAACGCGAGGGCGAAGGCGTGTGGCACAGTGCAGCTGGTGCCGAGTACACCGGCCAGTTTGCTGCCGACAGATTCCACGGCAAGGGCACCCTGACCCGCGAGAACGGCGACATTCTCACCGGCCAGTGGGCCGAAGGACTGCTCAACGGGCACGGTTCCCTGACCACTGCCGACGGCATGCTGTACGTCGGAGGCTTCCGGAACAACGAGTTCCATGGCACTGGCGCCCTCACATACCCGGACGGCCGCGCCTATGAGGGAGAGTTTTCCAACGGGGTCTTCCACGGCTCAGGTGCCGAGATCTTTGCGGACGGCAAGAAATACGAAGGGCAATACATGGAAGGGCAGTTCCATGGCAAGGGTCTGCTGCGCAACCCCAACGGCAGCTCGATCGAGGCCACCTTCCGCCACGGCGAACCCTATGGACAGGTTCGCCTGACCACCGCGGCCGGTGAGGTTTTCACTGCCCGCACCACGGAACCCGGTGTGTGCTATCGGGAGAAGAGCTATCGGGCCACCCAGTGCCCGCAACTGGAAGGCTGGTGAGTTCCGGCCCGATAACCCACACACACGCAGTAACAGGTTGAGGTAGTGACCATGTCGATCAAGAACGCTCTGCTGGTAGATGACTCCAAGGTAGCCCGGTTTGCCCTGAGCAAACTGCTGGAAAGCCGCGACATGCAGGTCAACATGGCCGGCTCCGCGGAAGAGGCCCTGGAATTCCTGAATAGCCATGAGCGACCGGATGTGATTTTCATGGACCACCTGATGCCGGGTATGAACGGCGTGGAAGCCACCCGTGCGATCAAGGGCAACCCGGACACGTCCGGCATCCCGATCATCATGTGCACCTCGAGAAAGTCTCCCTCCTTCACCGAGGAGGCAAAAAACTTCGGGGTCTACAACATCCTGACCAAGCCTCCGCAGTCCGACGGCCTCGGGGAGGTTCTTGACCAACTGGCCAGTGACGTCAGCAATGGCAACCTGCCGGAGCACACATTCACAGAAGTCCCGGAGCAAAAAGATCCGGAGGCCCTGAACATCCCGGATGATGCGTCACTCCAGTTGTCTCCAAAATCCGAGCCGGAACCGAAGACCAACGGCCATGCCTCGCCCGACGTGGTGCCGCTCACCAGCGACCTGATTGAACAGATTGCCCGCTCAGCGGTGAAAACCCACATCAACAACCGCCTGCATGAGCTGCTGAGCGACCTGTTCGATGAACAGTTCCATCATCTGAAACGCGCCCTGGATGAAAGCCGGAGCAAGCAGGAAGCTGCGATCGAGGAGCGACTGGGCGACCTGTCCGATCTGATCGAACAACGCACCCGAAACCTGCGGGATGATGTGGCCACGGAGGTGAACCTGAACCTTGCCCGTGAGCTGGTCGAACTGAAACGGGACCTCAAGCGTCAGTCAGGCTTCACCGGTGAGCACATGGATGAGCTCAAGGACCATATCACCAGCGTACAGACCATCGATACCGAGTTCTGGCAGACGCTGCAATCCGAGGCTATCCAGCAGGCCCACGAGATCTCCCGGGAAACCTCGGAAGACATTGCCCAGCGCACCATTGACCTGTTTGTCGCCCAGCAGCGCGCCGCCAACTCCCGGGTCTATACCCTCGGTCTGGCCGTCAGCCTGGGTGTCTTCAGCGTCGGGATTGCCTGGCTGTCAGGCCTGTTTGGCTGAGCCGGCTACGGATACGCAGCCAATCCGAAGGCGTATCGACATCGTCGTGGACACCCTCTATCGGCACACGGGTCGCACCAGCTTCAGTGAGCAATCGGCCAGCACCGCGATCGCCCTCCAGGGCCATCACCTCCGGCCATAGCCAGCGAGGCAGGTACGCGGGCACGCCAGCCCTGCCGCCATAATCAGCGGCCATCGGCTGGCCGGGCACCTGATGTGCCGCCTGCCTCATGGCTCGCAAAGCCCCCATATCCAGCAACGGCTGGTCTGCCACCACCACAAAGGCTCCTTTTACCTGCGGTCCCAGGCTTTCAATGCCTGTCGCAAGCGACGCCGACAACCCCTGCGCCCAATGCTCGCAGGGCAACCAGACAGAGGGCTGGCGATGGCAACGGAAGCGGATCAGCGGGTACCAGGCGCCGGTGACCACGCGCACATCGCGGCTCAGAGCGCGGGCCTGCCGTATAGCCTGGTCCAGTAAAGTACCGCCATCCGGCAGTGTCAGTAGAGCCTTGGGGCGCCCCAGCCGGGTAGATGCGCCGGCCGACAGCACGATTGCGGCAAAACCTGATTCGTCCGGATGAAAACTGAACCTTCTGATAAGCACCCCGATAGCAATATCCAATGGCGGGAAAGCACCGGCACACTGCCGGAACTGCTGATTTTTGCTAGAATCCGCCCATCACTCAATCATACCCTCCGGACTCCCGATGAATCACCTGTTTGTCGACAACCTTACCGTCATCGATTTCGCCTACCTGGACGCCACCCGCGGGCTGGTGGGCGAGAGCTGGATTGCCGACGTGGTACTCGGCGGCGAACTGGACGAACAGGGCATGGTGTTCGACTTCAGCAACGTCAAACGCACCATCAAGCGCGTGATCGATGAGCGCGTGGACCACCGCCTGGTGATTCCCCGGGGCTATGAAGGCCTGATCTGGAGCGAAGACGAGCCGGACACCTTCACCTGGAAGCTCACCGATGGCAGCCAGATTGTCCACCGTTCCCCGGATGAGGCCGTCGTCTGGCTCTCCGCCGAGCACGTGGTGCCCTCGGCCGTGGCCCGCCTGCTGGAGCACGAACTGATGGAAGTTCTGCCCGCCAACGTCACCTCCGTAACCATCAACCTGCGTGAGGAAGTGATCGAGGGCGCGTACTACCATTACGTCCACGGCCTGAAAAAACACCTGGGCAACTGCCAACGCATCGCCCACGGCCACCGCTCGCCAATCCGAATCGACCGCAACGGCCACCGGGACTACGACCTGGAACGCCGCTGGGCCACGCTTTGGCGCGACATCTACGTGGGTTCCGAAGAGGATGTGGTGCGCCGTTACGTCGGCCAGGACGGCGTCCGCTACGTCACCTTCGAGTACGAAGCCAACCAGGGCGAGTTCGCCCTTACCCTGCCCGAAGAACGGGTGTATATGCTGGATACCGACACCACCGTTGAGCTGATTGCTGCGCATATGGCGGACAAGCTGAAGGTGGAGTTCCCGACGGACTCGATTCGGGTGAAGGCGTATGAGGGTGTGGGGAAAGGGGCGATTGCCGAGCGTTGAACCGGTAACCCAGGGTCGGCCAAAACTCGGAGTTAGCGACCTAAGACGGGGTCAGAAGAAAGCTTTCTTCAGACCCCAGGGGGCAAATCGGACTCGGGGGTCTGAAGAACTCTGTTCTTCTGACCCCATCTTCACTTTTTCACAGACACAAAAAAACCGCCCGAAGGCGGTTTTTTTGCTGGCTTCCCGGTGGACTAAACCGTGAAACCAAATTGGCGTCCCCTAGGGGGT
>JABURI010000101.1 GCA_014762755.1 Marinobacter sp. | reverse complement strand
ACCTCATCGAAACCGAACTGCTCGGCCAGCTTCGCACAATGGGCCAGTTCGCCGGGATCACTGCCGCCAAGCTGCAGCGCCAGCGGATACTCGGAAGGATCATGGCGCAGGAAGCGTTCGGTATCGCCGTGGATCAGGGCGCCGGTGGTTACCATCTCTGTATACAGCAGCGCACGCTTGCTCAGGATCCTGGCCAGGTAGCGGAAGTGTGGGGTGGTCCAGTCCATCATTGGCGCCACGCAGAAACGGCGGGACAGGCCTGAGTTTTGGCGAACGGCATCCAATGTGGGCGTTGCGGACATTTCGGTAACCTTTCTACGGAACAACAATTGTCAGTACGATAATCTGAGCGCCGTAGTTTAACAGGGTTGGCAGGCTGTTTGCCGTAAGGCTTTGGCGAAGTCTCAGCGCACAAGCCCTTCCAGAACCTCGGCTGCCGGCTTCTCCCGGCATCCCGAGGCGTTCTGCCCACACCACAAGGGTGAAAAGTCTCCGGAGCCAGTTGCCTCAGCGGCAGCCCGAAGTGGCGCAATGGAGCTGGTTGCGAGAGGAAAGGCCGGTGCCTCTGGGGAAACTGGACCCAGCTCCCGCATTACCCGGTTCACAATGCCCCGGGCGGGCCCGCCGGAGAACAGGTTGGTGATCACGGTATGCCGGGCCTGAGGGCTTTTCAGCGCGTCACGGTGAACTGGCTTGGTGGTGGCCTCCGGGCACAGCAGAAAGGCGGTACCGACCTGGGCGGCGCTTGCCCCGAGATCGAGGGCCGCTTTCACGCCCCGGGCATCGGCAATGCCGCCGGCGGCAATCACCGGCACCTTCACCGCGGCGACGATCTGGGGTAACAGTGCAAAGGTGCCCATCTGGGTGGTCATGTCCCTGGTCAGGAAAATACCGCGGTGGCCACCGGCCTCCAGGCCCTGGGCAATGACGGCATCGGCACCGTGCTGCTCCAGCCAGAGTGCTTCCTCCACCGTGGTTGCCGTCGACAGGATCTTGGCGCCGGCCTTTTTCACCCGTTCCACGAGGGCCGGCTCGGGCAATCCGAAATGAAAACTCACCACCGCAGGACGGAACTCCTCTACGACAGCAGCAGCCTCTTCATTGAACGGCATCCGACCCGGCCCGGAACTGATGGCATCAGGGTCGATGCCAAATTCCTGATAGTAGGGTGCGAGCGCCTGACGCCACCTCCGTTCGCTGTCCTCATCCGGTGCTGGCGGCGTGTGGGCAAAGAAGTTGAGATTGAAAGGCCGGTCGGTGGCAGCCTTCAACGCTTCCAGTTCAGATCGCAGCGCTTCGGGTCCCAACATGGCGCAGGGCAGGGAGCCCAGACCACCGGCGTTCGAGACGGCGGCAGTCAGTTTGTGATCCTGAACGCCGGCCATGGGCGCCTGGATGATGGGGTGTTGGGTTTCGAAAAAGTTCAGCATGATCTGTTCCGTTCTTTGGCCCTGATTCTCAATGCCTTACTGCAACGACATTCTCGTTGCCGGTGCTGCGGTAACGGTCGACCAGACCGGATAAGGAATACCCGCAAGGCGGTTCATGATAAAGGCGTGGACGAGCAGGAGACCGACGCCGGCCATCAGTATAGGCAGTTGGGCCGGATCCGGCATCAGGCCCAGGGACACAATCAGCGCCGTTGCGCCGGCAGGCGGGTGTGCCACTCGCAGCAGCACCATCAGGCAGCCCGTCAAACCTAGCGAGAGTGATGCCGCCCCCACCCTGGCCAGATCGACGCCGGTCGTGAAAGCGGAAGCGTGCCCCTGCAGGCCGAAGAGGTACAGGCTGAGCAGACCTGCCAGCGCCCCGATCAGGTGTCCGCAAAGCGTGTTCCTCGGGGAGGCTGGCTGGGCAAGCGGGACATAGAACAGAATGAAGGCGGTGGCACCAAGGGAGGGGAAGATGAAGGCTTCCTGTGTCACCAGGGCCACGAACGACACCAGGGCGATGCTGAGACCGCCATTGATGAGGTTGAACACGGCCATCACAGTGGTACGGCTGTAACGGCTTGCCAGCCGTTCCAGTTGTAAGGCCTGAACCAGTCCTTTGGCCAGTTGCCAGCGCAGCTGCTCGTTCCTGAGTCCCATAACCTCTCGAATGCCCTGATTTGGTGCGTTGAAAGGTGCGCGATCCTAAACAATGAGGAATATCAAGGCAAACAGGTATTATCGATAATGCTTAACGATTCCCGGAACTCACGCTTCTCCTGCGTGACTGATCAGTACACCCTGTGCGCCTTCCTCGAGCTGCGCCCGGATATGATCCGGAATGGCCACCTTGGACATGCTCGATGACCGGATCATCACATCGGTAATGTCAGCATCAGCAATAAACTGGCCATCCCCGTAGCGGTAAAACTCCAGATGCAGGGTGAACGACGTGTTACCGATCCGCCCGGTACGAATCCTCGCTTCCAGCACATCATCAAACCGGGCGGGCGCTTTCCAGTTCACCGTGAGGCTCACCACCTGGACGTCCAGATCCTGGTCCAGCAGGTTCTGGTAAGCACCGAACACGGCACGGATGTATTCGTTGACGGAAATATCCACGAAATCCGCATAGCGGGCGTTGAAGGCGACGCCCTGGGCGTCGCATTCGCCGTAGCGGACTCGGAAGCGGAATTTGAAGGGGGAGTTGTTGTTTTCAGTCATGGTTCACTAGCGCGGTTGAATGAGTTTCAAGGCTAACCGATTCCTGAGTTCATGCAACTTGGCCATCTCAGTGCCTGCTGATAACCTGGTTAGGAACAATATGGCACGAATTAGTAGTAAGGAAACTGTCCCATGCCCGATACGCTAGGCTATTACGACAACAACGCCGAAGCGTTTGTTGAAGCCCTTCTTGATATCGCCATCGATGAGGTCTGTGGTGAGTTGCATCAGCATGGAGCATAACTGATGCAGCAAACCGGAATTTACGAACAGCTAATCACAAAGCTCATCGAGAGCCGCCTGGATCGGGAAAGGTTCTACGTTGGCGAACGCCGCCTCAGCAGCTCGGAAGCGTCGATTTGGTTGTCTCGTTTCCTGTCAAATATTCTTGAGTTCGCCATTGAGTCAGTGCCCTGGGGCGATGACCGGCTGCAAAAGCAGATCGAGTTCTCCAACCAACTGCTAATTTGGTTGAAAGGGCAGATCCAGGACGACGGATTTCTGGAAGAGAATCTTCTCGATAGCCAGGGAAAGATTCTGACCGCTCTGTATGAGCTGGATAACCCTGTTGCAGCTAACCTCAAGCAATACGTAGAAGATATTTACCCTCTCACGGGACTTACCCAGAGTGAGTTGTTCTCGGGAAGTAATGCCGGCCTGTCACTTGAGTCCGAATTGAAAAGAGAAATCCTTTCAGCGGACACGATTTACTGGCTGGTGTCGTTCATCAAGTGGGCCGGGATTCGTATTTTCAGGAAAGAGCTGGAAGCCTTTACCGCCAGTGGTCGCGAGCTGAAAATCATCACCACATCCTACATGGGCGCGACCGATGCGAGGGCGGTTGAGTATTTGGCCAGCTTGCCGAACACCGAAGTGAGGCTGAGCTACAACACCGAGCGCGAGAGGCTGCACGCCAAGAGCTATTTGTTCCTCAGAAATTCGGGCTTTCACACCGGCTATATCGGATCATCAAACCTCTCCCGCTCGGCGTTGACCAATGGCCTTGAGTGGAATCTGAAGATCACGTCTCAGGAAATTCCGCAAATTATCAACAAGTCCCTCAGCACCTTTGAAACCTATTGGGCTTCAGACGAATTTGAGCAGTTTGATGGCCAGGCGGAAAGCGCTGAGAAACTCAAGCGTGCACTGAAGCAGCAGAAAGGATGGGATGATGCTGGCGCGGTGCATTTTTTTGATATTACGCCGTTTCCACATCAGAAGGACATTCTGGAGCAGCTTTCCGTAGAACGGGACGTGCACCGGCGTTATCAGAACCTCATCGTAGCAGCCACAGGTACCGGCAAGACGCTGATTTCGGCCTTCGATTTCCACCGATTTCTGAAAGCGAAACCCAACGCCAATTTCCTCTTCGTTGCCCATCGGGAGGAAATCTTGCGACAGGCCCGTGAAGCATACAGGGGTGTACTCAGAAACAGCGCTTTTGGCGAGCTATGGGTCGGAGGACAACTGCCTGATCACTACCGCCAGTTGTTCGTATCCATCCAGACGTTAAACAACCAGCTGGATCAGCTCAAACTGACGCCGGAATACTACGACTACATTGTGATCGATGAGGTGCACCATATCGCCGCATCAAGTTATCGATCAGTCCTCGAGCATTTCTCGCCTTCAATACTGCTGGGGCTGACGGCAACACCGGAGCGGCACGATGGTGGCGATATTCTCGGCGACTTTGGTGGCGTCATAGCGGCAGAGCTTCGCTTGCCAGAAGCAATCAACCGTCGCCACCTTTGCCCATTCCAATACTTTGGAGTCGATGACGACACTGATCTTCGCACCATTCCGTGGAATCGTGGTCGTTACGATCCCGTTCAGCTAACCAACTTGTACACGCACAACCATGACCGAGTAAAAAAGATACTGCGCAGTTTGCGGGAAATCGTCACCGATATAGGCGCCATGAAGGCGCTGGCATTCTGTGTGAGCCGCGATCATGCGAATTTTATGGTTCAGCAGCTCCTGCTTCATGGTATCAAGGCTGATGTGCTGACCAGTGACAACAGCCATGAACGTCAGCAAAAGCAGCAAGCCATTCGGTCCGGGAAGATCAACGTGTTGTGTGTGGTCGATATCTTCAACGAAGGCATCGACATTCCGGAAGTGGATACTCTGCTGTTTCTCCGTCCCACGGAGAGCTTGACCATTTTCTTACAGCAGCTTGGTCGCGGTCTTCGGTTGGCCGACGGCAAACATTGTTGCACGGTACTGGATTTCGTCGGTAATTCCCGTCCAGAGTATGATTTTGCGAATAAATTCAGATCGCTGGTGGGTAAGTCTGAACGTTCGATAAGCGACGAACTGAAACAAGGTTTCCCTCATGCGCCACTGGGTTGCCGGATTGAACTGACCAAGAAAACCCAGGAGATGGTGCTCACTAACATCCGGCAGGCCACTCTGACGCTGAAGCGTCTGGTTTCGCTGGTTCGCCAGTTTCCTCAGCATTCAACACAGCCGCTGACACTGAAGAACTTTCTAACTCAGCATCCACACATTGATCTCAATGAGCTGTATAAGCGAGGCAGTTGGTCAGAGCTGGTTAGTAGAGCCAAAGATGAAGAAGTTGATGATGAGTCGCGGTTCAAACTGGCGAAAAAGGCGATCTTCAATCGGATTTTGATTTGTGACGATCACAAATACCTACTTTTCCTTAAAAGGTTGTGCCAGGCGGGCTTTGTTTGGGATCAGGAAGATAGTCGTCGGGCGCTGATGTGTCATTACGATTTCTGGCAAAAAGTCGGATCTGAATTGGGGTTTCAGTCACTTTCCCAGAGCTTGGCCAAACTCAAGAAATTAGGGCTCGAGCAAGAGTTGTCTGATGTCCTCGATTGGAAGTTGGCGCAGACCAAGCACGAGCAGCCAGTTATGCCGGATTTGCAGCAAGTCCCTTTGCGCCTGCATGCGCGTTATTCTCGGGAGCAAATTCTGGTTGGATTTGGTGCAATGACATTCGATCACCAGCCCCCGTCAAGAGAGGGCGTTTTTGTGATTCAAGATCAGAATGTCGAGCTATTTTTTGTCACGTTAGACAAAAACGAAAAGCAATTTTCACCGACCACCATGTATCACGACTACGCCATAAACGAGCAATTGTTTCATTGGCAGTCGCAAAACAGCGCCCGGCCCGACCGCGGGAAAGGAAAGGACTATATTGAGCACGGCTTCAATAACAAGCGACTTTTCCTGTTTGTGAGGGAGCAAACCAAAGATGAATACGGCCGCACGATGGGCTTTGTGAATTACGGCGAGGTCGACTATGTGTCCCACACTGGTTCACAGCCTATGAGCATTACGTGGAAACTCCGTACACCTATGCCAAACTTTATGTGGCAACAGGCTGCAAAGTTAGCGGTAGCATGACTTACGCCTCCTACAACAAAAACGCGCAGAAATTCTTTGCCCAATACCAGTCTCTGACCTTCGAACAGGTCCACGGTGACTGGTTTCCCTTGCTCGAAAAGAAATCCGGACTCGCTCTGGACGTAGGTGCCGGCAGCGGCCGCGATGCGCTGGCGTTGGCGGAGCGTGGCTGGGATGTGGTGGCAGTGGAGCCGGCTTCGGAATTGTGTCGCCTGGGCGAGGCAGCTACAGCACACCAGAGTATCCAGTGGGTGGATGATTCTCTGCCGGACCTGAGCGAAATCCGCAAACTCAGTTACCGGTTTGATCTGGTTCTGGTGTCTGCAGTCTGGATGCACCTTCCGCCCACTTCCCGTGAGCGGGCGTTCAGGATCCTGACGGAACTGTTGGCGCCCTCCGGCATGTTGGTGATCACTCTACGCCACGGGCCGGGGGATGGAGAGCGGAAATTCTACGAAGTCACCAAAGCTGAGCTGGACAGTTTTGCCCGTCATCGTGCGGTTATGCCGGTGCACTTGCCGGAGACACCCTGTGCCGATCAACTCAAACGGGCGGATGTGTGGTGGGAAACCGCTGTATACCGATTGCCGGATGACGGTACCGGGGCGTTGCCCACGTTGCGCCATATCATCATCAATGACAACAAATCCTCCACCTACAAGCTCGGCCTGCTGCGAACCCTGGTGCGGATGGCAGACAGCGCGCCGGGGCTGGTGTTGAACCGGTCGGATGATTGGGTAGAGCTGCCGCTGGGCGCGGTGGGTCTGTTCTGGATCATGCTGTATCACCCGTTGGTCTTGAAGCATCACTTGCGGCAGGCGCCGGGTTCCCGTGGGCTTGGCTTTGCGGGGCATGATTTCTACGAGCTGAGCAAGCTGTCGCCGCTGGATTTCCGGGTGGGGTTGTCGCTATCGGCGGAGGTTGCGCCGGTGGTGATGCGGGCTATCAGGCAAGCGGTGGGCAATATTCTAGATAATCCTGTCAAATACACTACTTGGCCGGGAACCAATTGCCAGATTTTCGAGGGCAGTAAAAGCCGGCTGACCGTTCGCAACGAGCCGGTCCGGCTGGATAAAGGAACCCTGGCCCGTTTCGGGCGCTTCCGCGTACCGGCCATGCTATGGGATACCTTCAGCCGTTACGCCTGCTGGGTAGAGCCGGCCATTGTGAATGAGTGGATCAACAAGATGGGCAGCTGGGAGGCTCGCTACTCGTCGGAGACTTATCACAAGGCGCTGCAGTGGGTAGAAGGGCGGCGCGATACCTCAGTGGTGCGTAAACTGGTGGAGCAACAGCTGTCGACCGGGCCGGTGGAGTGTGTGTGGACCGCCAGAGACCTTTCCCGTAGCCGCTACGATATTGACCACTGCTTTCCCTGGTCCCGCTGGAACAATAACGATCTGTGGAATCTGCTACCTGCTTCCCACACGGCCAATGCTGCGAAGTCCGAGAGGCTCCCGGCGGATTCCTTGTTGAAACAGGCACGGCCCAGGGTGATCGAGTGGTGGGAGCATGCCATAGTCGGAACAGAACGGGAGCAGCAATTTTACTCGGAGGCGGAAGCGGCGCTGCCGTTGCTCGGTGAGAATCGTACTCCGGACGGTGTATTCGAGGGCATGCTGCAGCAACGTTTGCGCTTGAAAACCAACCTTCAGCTGGCGGAGTGGCTCGGGCTTTGAAGGGCGATTGGCTGCTCGGCCGCTTCGCGCTCCGTCAATCAAGGCATAGGTTCTTCAGCGATGGCTGGTTAAGCTACCGGGAACAATAACCAGAACGGAGCACGTTCCCTGCATGAGCCACTCCCGTAAAGCCGCTTCATTCAACTCCACCAAAAACATCTATATCACCGGCGGTGCCAGCGGTATCGGTCTCCAACTTGCCCGAGACTATGTGCGCTCCGGCTGCGCGGTGACTCTCTTTGATATCCAGCCCACGGAAGAGGCGGTTGCCCAGCTTGTGGCCATCCCCGGCGCTGGCCAGGTGCGCGCCTTTGCCCTGGATGTCAGTGATCCCGCCTCGGTCCGGGCGGTGTTCTCCGAGGCTGCGGCGGAGCAACGGCCGGATGTGGTCATTCACTGCGCCGGTATCTGCATCGCTGCACCGTTTGAGGAGATTGACGATGATGCCTATGCCCGGCTGATCAACATCAACCTGCTGGGCTCCCGACACGTGGCAGCGGGGGTGCTGCCGCACCTGAAGGCTGGTTCCCAATTGGTGTTCGTGGCCTCCATGGCCGGGCTGGTCGGGTGTTACGGGTATTCGGCGTACAGTGCCTCGAAATACGGTGTGGTTGGCCTGGCGGAAGTGTTGCGCATTGAGCTGGCGCCCAAGGGTATCGACGTGTCTGTGGTCTGTCCGCCGGAGGTGGAGACTCCGCTGGTGGAGGAGGAGCGCAAGAGCCGGCCGAAACAGACCGAGACCCTGAAGCTGATGGCCGGTACATTGCCGGTGGAGTATGCCGTCGAGCAGATTCGCCGGGGCATCGATCGGCGCCAATTCCTGATTATTCCGGGTAAGCGGGCCCGCAGCCTGTGGTTCACCAACAAGCTGCTGCCCGGATTCCTCACCCGTCGGCTGGCGGATTATCTGGTCAGTCGCTGAATTGTTACGCGAAGGCTTTGGCCAGGGCCTGATTGAGATCCTCGATCAGGTCCTTGCTGTCTTCCAGTCCGATGGACAGCCGCAGCATACCGTCGGTAATACCCCGCTTGAGCCTTTCCTCCGCAGTCAGACCGTGGTGGCTGGTGGCGCAAGGTTGGCTGACGAGGCTTTCCACGCCTCCGAGGCTGGTGGCGAGCAGAAACAGGCGCAGGTTATCGGCAACCGCAGTGGATTTCTCCCGGCCACCGTCCACCTCTATTGTTACCATGCCTCCGAATCCTTTCATCTGCCTGGCGGCGAGCTCTTGGTCGGTAAATGAGTCCAGGCCGGGGTAGAGCACTCGGCGCACTTTCGGGTGGTGTTCCATGGCCTGGGCCACCGCCATGGCGTTTTCGTTATGCTGGCGGATTCGCACCGGCAGGGTCCGCAGGCTTCGGGAGAGCAGGGCGGCGGTTTCCGGGGAAAGCAATTGGCCCAAGTTCTTGCGCCAGGGCGCAACCGCTGCCGCCAGTTCGGCGGAGGTCATCAACGCGCCTGCGGTCAGGTCGCTGTGGCCGCCCAGGTACTTGGTGGCACTGTGCAGGACGAGATCGGCACCCAGTTCAAGGGGGTGCTGGTTGATGGGGCTGGCGAAGGTGTTGTCCACCGCCACCAGGGCGCCTTTCTGATGTGCGATCCGGGCGATGGCGGCAATGTCCAGGATGGCCAGGTTAGGATTGGCTGGTGATTCGAGATACACCAGTTTGCCAGGTTCAGTCAGGGTCTCGGCTAGCTGGTCCACGTCTTCCTTGAACAGGAAATGAACGGGAATGCCGAGCGCCTGGCAGTGATTGACCAACAGCTCCTGGGTGCCCCATACAGATCGCCCACGCACACGATGCCTTTGCGACCATGGGCGAGCAGGGTCGCGGAAATAGCGGCCATGCCGGAGGCAAACGCCAGCGCGGCCTCGGCATTCTCGAGCCGGGCCAGGCCCTGTTCCAGCTCCTCGATGCTCGGATTGGTGCCCCAGCGGGTGTAAAGATTGCCTGGCGCGCGGCGCTCGATCACGTCCAGCAGCGCTTCCGTGCTTTCGAACTGGTAGGTGGTGGTGTTGTAGACCGGCGAATAGGGGCTGCCAAAGCTGTCCCGGTGGCGACGATTGTGGATGATATCGGTTGCGGGGCCGTGGGTATTGTCCTGGCTCATTGCAGCTCCTGATGGTTGGGCTTGAAGGAGAATTCTTGCATGGTGATGCTCCCGCGGAAAGGTGCGAGCTTGATCTGGATAGTGGGAATATGGATGCAAAGCGGGCCGGCGGGTAGACTTGCGCGTATTTTCTGAATACGTTCATTTACATGCGAAAAAATAGGAAACGTACTTTGGCTATCCGACTGACCGAATTCAGCCACGGCGCAGGCTGTGGCTGCAAGATTGCTCCTGATGTGCTGGATCGCATCCTTCATACCGATGCCCCCGAGTTCAAGGACCCGCGCCTTCTGGTAGGCAACAGCAGCCGGGATGATGCCGCCGTGGCAGATGTGGGCAATGGCCTTGGGGTCATCAGCACCACGGATTTCTTTATGCCGGTGGTGGATGATCCGTTTGATTTCGGGCGAATTGCCGCCGCCAATGCCATCAGTGATGTGTATGCCATGGGCGGGAAGCCTGTGATGGCTATCGCCATTCTGGGCTGGCCGGTGAATGAGCTGGCGCCGGAGATTGCCGCGAAGGTGATCGATGGCAGTCGCGCGGTGTGCGCCGAAGCGGGCATTGCCCTGGCCGGTGGCCACAGCATCGATTCGCCCGAGCCGATCTTCGGGTTGGCGGTGACCGGCCAGGTGGCGGTGGACCGCATCATCCGCAATGACACCGCCAAAGCCGGGGATCTGCTGTACCTCACCAAGCCCCTGGGCGTGGGGATTCTTACCAGCGCGTCCAAAAAGGGTAAGGTCAGCGCGGAGGATCTTGCGGTTGCCGTCAAGAATATGTCGACCCTGAACAAGGTCGGCGAAGCGTTTGCACAGGTGGACGGTGTTCACGCCATGACGGATGTGACCGGTTTCGGCCTCGCCGGACATCTGTTGGAGATCTGCCGGGGCAGTGGGCTGCGGGCAACAGTGAATCGAAGCGCCATTCCGGTATTGCCGAACCTTCAGCCCTACATCGATGCCGACTGCATTCCAGGTGGCACTCACCGCAATGCTGCGGCCTTCGGCAAAGCCATCGAAGGCATGACCGACGCCGACAAGCTGCTGTTCTGTGATCCGCAAACCAGCGGCGGCCTGATGGTCTGTGTGGCCGAGGAGAGCCGCATGGCGTTTGAGGCTGTGGCCCGGGAGCAGGGCCTGGAGCTGGCGCCCCTGGGCCGGCTGGATGCAGCCGGTTCGGCGGAAAGCCTGGTTGTGATCGAGGATTGATAACCGAACACATGGATTGGAGTTGTTGATATGCCAGTGATGGTGCAGGCCCTGGTGCCGGTGTTCGTGCTGATCATGCTCGGGCATCTGTTCCGGCGCTGGAATTTCCCCGGTGGTGACTTCTGGCCCGAGGCAGAGCGTTTTACCTATTACGTGCTGTTTCCGGCGATGCTGGTGTTCAAACTGGGTCAGGCCCGGTTGCCGCCGTCCGCCTATGGAGACATTGCGCTGCTGATTTGCTCGATGCTACTGGCGATGACACTGGTCTTGGTGCTGGTGCAACTGATCTGGCGCTGGAGTGGGCCGGTTTTCTCCTCCGTGTATCAGGGCGCGATCCGGTTCAACTCCTACGTGGGCCTGGCGGCCGGCGGAATGTTGCTGGGCGACGACGGGCTGTCTCTTACGGCGATCGCCGTGGCCGTGATGGTGCCGTCACTGAACCTGTTGTGCATTCTGATGTTCACGTTGGTGGCGGATCAGGACAAGGTGCGGTTCGGTCAGGTGCTGAAGGCGATCGTCACCAATCCACTGATTGTCGGCTCGGTGATCGGGGTGGTGTGGAGCTATTTCCAGATCGGTTTCCATCCCTTGCTGGCCGGAATCCTGCAGCCCCTCAGTAATCTGGCGTTGCCCATGGGTTTGATGACCGTGGGGGCGGGGCTTCAGCTGACAGCCTTACGCGGCGCTTCCATGCCGTTTCTGGTGTCATCGGTGTTGAAGCTGCTGGCGTTTCCGCTGATGGCGGCGGGCCTGGCGTGGATGCTGGGTATGGATGGCTTGATAGTGCAGGTGGCGGTGTTGCTGGCAACCTTGCCCACCGCCACCTCGGCTTACATCCTGGCCCGACAGCTGGGTGGGGATGCCCCCCTGATGGCGGGCATCATCAGTGGTCAGACGCTGTTGGCCATGGCCTCCATTCCGTTAATGCTCAGCATCCTCTGGTAGGCACTGGAGGATGGCATCGGCAATCGATTGCTGGAAGTCCAGGTAACCGGTTTTGGTGGCCGGGATGTCCATGGCTAGCGGATCCCAGGTGCTGAAGGTCACGTTGAGCCCCTCGGTGATGGAGCGCCACCACTGGCGGTTGAACTGGGGTTCGGTCAGCAGGCATGGATGCGTCGCTTCACGCAGTTTGTCCTGCACCTCGGCCACGTGCCGTGCTCCCGGCGACAGTTCCGGGTTGAGCGTTAGTACGCCGGCCAGTTCCAGTTCATAGTGCTCTGCAAACCGGGTTAGGGCGTTATGATAGGCAAAAATGTCGATGTCTCGAGCCGGTGTCAGCTGCGCGCGAACAGATGCTTCGCGCTCTGCCAGTGCCGCCTCAAAGTTCGCCAGCTTCTGGTTGATCGCCTTCTGGTTTGTTTGTTCGTGCTCCGCCAGTGCCTTTGCAATATCCCGGGCCATGTCGAGACCCAGCGTCGGGTCTACCCAAAGGTGCGGGTCCTCGCCCTCGCCATGGTCGTGACCATGGTCATGATCACGACCGTTTGCTTCCTCATGGTCGCCCTCGGCTACTTCCTCACCAGACAGGGCGATGGTGCGACCCTGGAACTCTTCGGCTGACAGCAGGCGAATGAGGAAGGTTTCCATGTCCGGACCCATCCAGAAAATCAGGTCCGCCTCCTCGAGGGCGGCTCGTTGGGAAGGGCGAATGGTGTAGTTGTGCGGGCTTGATCCCGGCGGCACCAGGGTGGTGACCTGAACATCCTCGGTTGCCACCGCCCGAACCAGCAGTTCCAGCGGTTTTATAGAGGTGACCACGTTCACTTCGGCGTTTGCGGGCGCGGCGGTCACCACAGCGGCGCTGAAGAAAACGGGCGCAAGGGATCGACCCACATGGGACAAGAACGACATTTTGGGATTCCTGAGGCTGCGTTAACTGAAATGTTATAATATTACAAAGCTGCAGCGGTCGCCAAGAGGGATGGCCATGCGAAATCCGTGGCGGGCCGGTATAATGCCGGCTTTATCAAACGGCCACCGACATTTCAGGAAGGTTTATGACTGTACGTACCCGAATTGCTCCATCCCCCACCGGAGACCCACACGTTGGTACCGCCTACGTGGCCCTGTTCAACCTGTGTTTCGCCCGGCAGCACGGCGGGCAGTTCATCCTGCGCATCGAGGATACCGACCAGGTCCGCAGTACAGCGGAATCCGAACGGGATATTCTCCAGGCCCTGCGCTGGTTGGGGCTGAACTGGGACGAAGGCCCCGATGTGGGTGGCCCCCATGGTCCCTACCGCCAGTCCGAGCGCAAGCACATGTACGCACAGTATGCCGAGGATCTGGTAACGGCCGGGCATGCCTTTTATTGTTTCCGGACGCCAGAAGAGCTGGAGGCGATCCGGGAGGAGCGTAAGGCCAAGGGTATGAACCCGGGCATCAAGGGTGATCTGGAGCTCTCTCAAGAGGAGGTGAAGCGTCGCCTCGATGCTGGTGAGAAGTACGTTATTCGTATGAAGGTGCCGGACGAAGGCATCTGTGAAATCGACGACATGCTGCGCGGTACCATCGAGATCGACTGGAGCCAGGTGGATTGCCAGATCCTGCTCAAATCCGACGGCATGCCCACCTACCACCTGGCCAATGTGGTGGACGACTACCTGATGGGGATCACCCACGTGCTCCGGGGTGAGGAGTGGATCAACTCCGCGCCCAAGCATAAGCTGCTGTATGAGTACTTCGGCTGGGACATGCCGGTTCTGTGTCACCTGCCGCTGCTGCGTAACCCCGACAAGAGCAAACTGTCCAAGCGCAAGAACCCCACCAGCATCAACTTCTATGAGCGTATGGGCTTCCTGCCGGAGGCGGTGACCAATTACCTGGGCCGCATGGGCTGGTCCATGCCGGATGAGCGGGAGAAGTTCACGCTGGACGAGATGATCGAGAACTTCGACATCCAGCGGGTTTCCCTCGGCGGGCCGGTGTTTGACGTGGAGAAGCTGCGCTGGCTCAACGGCCAGTGGCTGCGGGAAGAGCTGGACGATGAACAGTTCATGGAACGCATGCGCCAGTGGTGGTTCAACGAGGATGCTCTGAAGGCCCTGGTGCCACACGTGAAGGGCAGGGCCGAGGTGTTCTCCGACGTGGTGCCCATGGCCCAGTTTATGTTCTCCGGTATGCTCAATCTGACCCCGGAAGATTTCGCTCACAACAAGCTGGAGGAAGCCCAGATCAAGCAGGTGCTTCAGTTCACTCTGTGGAAGCTGGAAGCCGAGCGGCACTGGAGCAAGGAAAACATCTTCGCCGACATCAAGGGTCTGGCCAAGGCCATGGAACTGAAGATGGGCGATTTCATGTTCCCGGTGTTCGTGGCGATTGCCGGTACGCCCAACTCCTGGTCGGTGATGGACTCCATGGCCCTGCTTGGACCGGACATGACCCGGTCGCGTCTGCGTCATGCGCTTGAGGTTCTGGGTGGCTTTTCCAAGAAAGAAACCAAGAAAGTCGAGAAAGAATACGCCGCGCTGGATGCGTAATAACCGGTTTGGCGAAGAAGTAAACGATCTGGACAGGGATGTTCAGAAAACTGAAAAAAAGTGTTTTTAAGTGTTGACGCCCCCCGGGTGGATCCTTAATATACGCAGCCGTTGAGGGGCCATAGCTCAGCTGGGAGAGCGCAACACTGGCAGTGTTGAGGTCGGCGGTTCGATCCCGCCTGGCTCCACCAATTTCTAGTCCCCTTCGTCTAGTGGCCTAGGACTCCGCCCTTTCACGGCGGCAACAGGGGTTCGAACCCCCTAGGGGACGCCAATTTGGTTTCACGGTTTAGTCCACCGGGAAGCCAGCA
>JABURI010000185.1 GCA_014762755.1 Marinobacter sp. | reverse complement strand
ACCGAGTAATGGCCGGCCAGGGAGGCCGGCCCCGGGTCGGAATCGTGTCCGATGTGGTGCTGCAGCGACACCGGCTGCAGGCCGCAACGGCCAAGTTCGGACTCGAGGTCTCCTTCTGCGGCGATCCCCAGCGGCTGGAATACCAGCCGCAGTTGCCCGAGGTGGATCTGTGGCTGATTACCCTGGAAGACGAGGCCGATCATCCCGCGCTGTTCGATCTGTTGCTGGACAATACCGAGGCGCCAGTCCTGTTTGGCCTTGACCAGGCCCCCAAGCCCGGCAGCATCGACTACTTCCGCTGGGAGCGACGGCTGTTGGGCAAACTGGAAAAGCAACTCGGTCATCTCGAGGAGCTGGATTCGGAGACCGCGCTCGAAAAACTCGAGGACGAGCCGGCGGCACCGAAGAGCAAGCCCGAACTCCCCCACTGGATCAAGCCCGCGGCACCGGACTCCATTGCCGAAGAAGTCTGGATTCTGGGTGCCTCCCTGGGCGGGCCGGCCGCGGTAAAGTCCTTTCTCGATCACCTGCCCCAGGGACTGCCCGTGGGGTTTATCTATGCCCAGCACATCGACGACAATTTTACCGGCGTGCTGACCCGGGTATTGGGCCGTGACGCCCATTACCGGCTCAAGCCGGCACAGGAAGGCTACCGGGTCCATAACGGGGATGTGGTGCTGATGCCGGTCGAACACGAGTGGCGACTGGACAGTACCGGCGCCCTGACCGAAGTGAACAAACCCTGGCCCGGCCCCTATGGCCCCTCCATCGACCAGGTACTGCTCAATGTGGCCGACCATTACCGGGCCCGCTGCCATGCGATCCTCTTTTCCGGCATGGGCAACGATGGCGCCCTGGCGGCACCGATCCTCAAGGCCTTCGGCAGCCGGATCTGGGTCCAGGAAAGCAGCAGTTGCGGCAACAGTTCCATGCCGGATTCCGTGGCGGCCACCGGGTGCGCCAGTTTTACCGGTACTCCCGAGCAACTGGCCCGGGAACTGATCAAAACCATTGAAAAATCCTGCCTGCTCAGAGGCCGGCAGAAACGCGATTCCGCCTGAGGACAGAAGCGATGCCCGAAAACCGTCAAACACTCCCCTGCGTCATGATCCCGATGACCGGTCGGCAATTGTTACTGCCCAACGTTTCCATCGCCGAGGTGGTGGACTACGCCAGCGAAGAGCCCGGCTCCAATACCCCGGACTGGCTGGTGGGCTACCTGGATTGGCGAGGCCTGGATTTGCCGGTGATTTCCTACGATGCGGCCAACGGCGGCAGCCTGATGGTACCGGGCGATAACCGGGGCCGGATTGTGGTGCTGAACACCATTGGCGAGCATCACAACGAAGTGCCGTTCATGGCGCTGGTCACCCAGGGGATTCCGAGCCAGGCACGACTGACCGAGGCGGAAGTGAACCGGCTCGAGGGCGACACCGGCCCGGCAGATCTCATGAAGGTCGAAGTCGAGGGTGAAGAAGCCTGGATTCCCAACCTGGAATACCTGGAATCCCTGGCACGCTCAGCACGCCGCTAGTACTTGCTCCTACCCGATCATGGCAGGGAATTCCGGAAATGTTATAATATATCAAATTTCCCGGGATTCCTGTCATGGCAAGCCAAGCACTGCCCTATCGCCCCCATAACCATCAGGCCTGCGTCAGCCAGGCCCTGGCTGACGCCCGTGCGATTTGCCGGGCGCAGAATGCGCGCCTGACGCCTACCCGCGAGCGGGTCCTGGAATTGATCTGGCAATCTCACAAACCGCTGGGGGCCTATGACGTCCTGGCTGAGCTGACCGCTGAAGGTCAGAGTGCCGCGCCACCGACGGTGTACCGGGCCCTGGACTTTCTCCAGCAACACGGACTCGTGCATCGGATCGCCTCACTCAATGCCTTTATCGGTTGTGCCCACGCCGGTGAAAACCACACCGGCATGTTCCTGATCTGCCGCAGCTGCGGCAATGTCCTGGAGCTCAAAGCACCTGGTGTCTCCGGAGCAATCGAGGGCGCTGCGAAGGCCGAGCATTTCAAGGCCGAAGACGTGACCCTGGAGATCGCCGGTCTGTGCCCGAGATGCCAGGCGGAGAATCGCCATGACTGATCCCCTGGTGACCCTGGACAACCTCACGGTCCGGTTCGATGACCGTCCTGCGGTGGACCGGGTCAACCTGAGCGTCCATCGCGGCGACATCATCACCATCATCGGCCCCAACGGCGCCGGCAAGACCACCCTGATCAAAGCCCTGCTGGGGCTGCAACCGGTTACCAGCGGCAAGGTGCAACGGGCGACCGGTCTGGTGATTGGCTATGTGCCCCAGAACCTGCAAATGGAAGCCACCCTGCCCCTGAGCGTCAAACGTTTCATGGCCCTGAGCGGCCGCAGGCGCAGCGAGTGTCTGAAAGCCCTTGCCCGGACCGGCATCGAGCACCTGGCCAACGCCTCGGTTCATCATCTGTCTGGCGGCGAGAAACAACGACTGCTGCTGGCCCGGGCACTGGCGCGCAAACCGGACCTGCTGGTCCTGGACGAACCCGCCCAGGGCGTGGACATCAACGGCCAGGCGGCGCTTTACGACCTGATCCGGGAACTGCGGGACGAACTCAGGTGCGGCGTCCTCATGATCTCACACGATCTGCATCTGGTCATGGCCGCTACCGACAAGGTGATCTGCCTGAACCAGCATGTCTGCTGCAGCGGCTTTCCCGCCGACATTTCCCATGACCCGGCCTTCATTGACACGTTCGGCCGGTCGGTGGCGGAATCCGTGGCGGTTTACCATCACCATCACAACCACCGCCATAACCTGCACGGAGACGTGGTCCCGGGCCAGTCATCTTCAGCTGACACACACGGAGACAGCTGCGACCATGTCCATCATTGACACCCTGCTCAACGACTTTTTCTGGCGCGCGCTGATCGGAGGTCTGGGCGTCGCCCTGATTGCGGGACCACTGGGTTGCTTCGTGGTGTGGCGGCGCATGGCGTATTTCGGCGACACCCTGGCCCACTCGGCGCTGCTGGGCATTGCCCTGAGCTTCCTGATCAGTGTGCCGCTGAATGTGGGCGTCATCATCACCTGCGTGGTCATCGCCCTGGTTCTGGTGGCGTTCTCGCGAACCCGGGCCCTGGCCACGGACACCCTGCTCGGAATCCTTGCCCACAGTGCGCTGGCCATCGGGCTGGTCACCCTGAGCTTCATGCCGGATGTACGAGTCGATCTGACCGGGTTGCTGTTCGGCGACCTGCTTGCCATGAGCCGGGACGATCTTCTGTGGATCTATGGCGGCGCGGTGGTGATACTGGCGCTGCTCGTTACCCTTTGGCAGGGCCTGCTGATGAGCACCATTCACGAGGAGCTGGCCCGGGTGGAAGGCTTTCCGGTCGAGCGGCTGCGGCTGGTGTTGATGCTGATGTTTTCCCTGGTCATCGCCGTGGCCATGAAAATCGTCGGCGTCCTGCTGATTACCGCGCTGCTGATCATCCCGGCCGCCTCGGCACGGAGGCTGGCCCGCACACCGGAGCACATGGTAGGGCTGGCCATGGTCTTTGGCTTTGTCGCGGTCAGCGGGGGGCTGGCGCTGTCCTGGCATCTGGACACTCCGGCCGGGCCCTCGGTGGTGGTGACGGCGTTTCTGGCGTTCCTGGTGACCTACAGCACCACCGCCAGAACCGCCGCCTGATTCTTCCCATGCCCTCCTGGCTGGTCTATGGTGTAACCATCGACGCCGCTTCGGATCGGGAGCCACCGGCCGCTCCCGGGGAGACTGACGCATGGAGAGCCGTTCTGTCCCTGGCGCCGGGCCATTGCTTTGGCCCGCGCTCTGGATTCCCCTCGTTATCCTGGTCACTGGGCTGATCACCACGGCCCTGACCGCGAACCTGCAAGCGGACCAGGCCCGGGAACTCGCTGACGCGCGCTACCGCGCCCAGCACCAGGCCATCGTCAATCAGCTGCTGGCCAATGCACCCACCTACCTCGACAGCGATACTCCGCCAGCGAGCTGGCTGCCGGTTATTCTCGGCGACACGCTGCCGGAGGAGCTGGGATTACGCATCGACACCCTGCAACGGCACAGCAAGATTCCCATCCTGCAGATGCAGGCAGAGGGCCATCTTGACCCCACACTGGCCCTGCGCACCGAGATCCAGCCCGGCGATCATCACTGGATGCTGACTACCGTACCGACGTCAGCTTTACTGGGACAAGCCGCGAGACAGGCTCGAACCAGCACCTGGACGGCCGGACTGGTGCTGACTCTGGCTGCGGCCGGGCTGTCGCTGATTCTGTGCCGGCGCCTTCACGGCCAGCAACGAAGCCTTCTGGCGCTGGAGCAGAGGGAACAGGGAGCCGATCAACAGATCAACAACCTGCAAGTGGAGAAGGCCATCCTGCGCCAGGCGCTCAATGACAGCGAGGAGCGGAGCCGTGATCTGGTTACCCTGTCCGGAGCGCTGATTGCCGAACTTGACGAGCATGGCGTCATCGGGTTCATCTCGGCCCAGAGTGCCACGCTGCTGGAGCAGGCACCTGCAGACCTGGCAGGCCAGCTATTTACCGACCTGGTCACACCACCCTTCCGGGATAACTTTCTCCGCACGCTGAAAGCGGCACGTCATGACAACCAGGCGCAGCGGATCGACCTGGATCTGCGGGCCAGGAACCGGGATGCCCCATTGCCGGTGGCCGTCCGCATCAAGACAATCAAGGATCCGGTCCATGGGGTGATGGGCTATCGTCTCAGTGGAACACCCACCGGCCCGGCAGGTTCCTAGTCGAGTGTCTTGTGGCTCCCGTCACACAACGGTGGTGAACCGGTCCGTTTGCAGCCACAAAACCACACCCATTCCGTTTTCTCGGCGGTGTATTTCACCGGGCTGAAGCCGGTGCCCTTGTGGGAGCCATCGCAAAAGGGCTGGTTGTCACTGTGTCCACACGCGCACCAGACATAATTCCTGCCACCCTCGACTTGCACGGCGTAAGGGCTTTTCTTTGCAATCTTCGGCTGCTCGTCCGGCATGATTTCTCCCCTTTCGCTGGTTGTGTCGGTTCAGTATAGCCAAGACTAATGCAGCGGCCTGATCACCTCCGTCAGGCGGCCGGTCTCGAGCAACTCCAGGAATTCATCCCCCAGCCGATCGCTCTCGGCAATGGCCTTGCGCCAGGAACGCTCACGGCCGGCATCGTCACCCACGTATTTCTCGAAATCCTTGCGGTCCGGGAGCTTGCCGTCAGGAAGAGACTGCAGGTACTCGGCGGAGGGCGCCACCAGCAGCACATCCTGCAGACGATTGGCATCGCCCCGGCGCCAGGGCAGCGACTTGTCAAACCACCCGGGTACGACTTTGTCGGTAAAGTGCGGGTACAGGATCACCCCCGGCTGCTGGTAGGGCAGATCCAGGTGGTAATCCAGCAAACCGCCATCACGGTAGACGCCTTCCGGTGCGCCGGGAATGTTGCGCACCCCGGACATCACCAGCGGGATAGACGCGGAGGCGAGCAGAGCCGGCAGCAGGTTGTCGCTGGTCAGCGCCACCTCATGGCTGGGAAAGTCCACAAGTTTGGACACCGGCATTTTCAACCGGGCGTCGTGAATGATGCCCCGCTCCATGAAGCGACCCAGGTGCCTTCGACTGACCATGTTGGCGCTGATGGCATTCATCAACCCCAGACCCAGCCGGCCCCGGGTGTCGTGCTCAAGCAGACCCAGGCTACGCACCACGACAATGTTCAACCGATACCACGGGTGATTGAGAATATGCGCCTCCCGACCGCCGAGCAGTTCCTCCAGGAACTGGACGCTCTTGCGGGTCACTTCGGCGGCGCTCACGCCCTTGGCAAAGCGCTGGGAGGTATACAGGTCCGCCAGCCGCGCCAGCTGCGCCCTGGGATCATCCGAGGACGCTACCGCCGCGAAGCGCCAGCTGCCGATCGAGGAGCCAATCAAGGCCCGCTCCTGCGGGGCCCGGGGCAGCCAATCGCCGAATATTGCCTTGTCCAACCCACTGATGCCGAGCGCTTTCGGGCCCCCGGCCGCGCCGGGTATGACATGGACATCCTCCGGCGCCAGGGGTTTATCTTCAAGGCGTTGCAAAGCTCGGCGGCCGGCCCGGATGGTAAGGGCCGGGGGGCGGGTATGAATCGCGGTCATGGCAGGCTCCCTGTTTCAGTGCCGGGGAGTGTATCGAACGCGCACAATGCCGGCCAACTGAAGAAAACTAATGGTGGCCATAAGCCGCGCTTTCTGCTTCATTAATAAACAACGGTCGCAAGAGCAGCCGGAATGCTTTCACGGAACGTAAGCCAGAATCACCATCAGGAGAAGGTTTTGAATATCACCCCGCCGGAAAGTTCGCTGGCACCGACCCCGACCCTTGCGGTGCTGGGATTCAAACGCCAGCTGGTATATCACCTCCACTTCTGGGCATTCATAGCCGTGGCGCCACTGGTGCTGGTGCAGTGGAAACAGGACCACTTTGTCTTGTCCGGTTTGCTGCTGCTGTTCTGCATCAACGCCCTGCTAGTCATTGCCTTCCTGCGCCTGCGTGGCAGCTATTTCCTGAAAGGACGGCTGTTCCCCCTTCTGGCCGTCATCTGTGCGGCCTATTCCACCAGCATCAATGGTCATGCGGGTCTGTACTGGGCCTATCCGGCCGCCACCGCCCTGTTTTTCCTGCTGCCTTTGAATGAGGCCATCGTCAGCAATATCCTCTTTGTTTCGATCATGGCCGTGGTGTCCTTCATAAAATTTCCGGAGGCGGATTTCTGGCGGATTACCTTCTCGCTCGGGCTGACCTGCCTGTTTGCCGGGATTTTCGCCTGGCTCGTCGGCAAGCTGCAGCAGGAACTCACCCGGTTGGCAACCACGGACCCGCTGACTGGCTGCCTGAACCGGACCCAACTCTCCGATGTGCTGAACAGCCAGATCCAGATGCGGGAACGCTATGACCGGATATCCAGCCTGGTCCTTCTCGATCTGGATTACTTCAAGAGCATCAATGACCAATGGGGGCACCTGGCCGGTGACAAGGTTCTGAGGGAAATGGCCTTGAGGCTGCGCAAGAGGTTACGGGAAAACGACAAACTGTTCAGGATCGGCGGGGAGGAATTCATGGTGGTGCTTCCGGAAACCAACGAGCAGGACGCCAATACTCTCGCCCACCAGCTGCTCGCCGGCATCAGCGGCAAGACATTTCTGGACAATATCAAACTCAGCGCCAGCGCCAGTGTGGCCGAGGTGACCCGGGGCGAAACCTGGTCCGTGTGGCTGAACCGGGCCGATCAGGCGCTGTACGAAGCGAAGTCCCGCGGACGCAATCAGGTGATAACTGCCAGTCGCTCCAATCCCGACAGTCCGCCGGAACCGGACGACGGAATTCCCGACCCGATCCCGGGCTAGCCGCAAGCCACCTGTTTACGGAAATCCCGATAGGCGGTGAATACGTCCCAGGGGCTTTCAAAATGGGGGTAGTGGCCCACATTGCGCAGGCTGACCACATCGGCCCGCTGAATCAGCTCGCGGTAGCGCCGCGCCATGGCAACGCCGGACACCGGATCGGCGGTACCGGAGATCAGCCGCATGGGCTGGCGGGCAGACTGGAGCGCGCCTACCCACCGGTTCCGGTGACAGCGACGCTCTTCCATGAACTGGATCAGATGATGCAGGATGCCCCGGCCGTTGTTGTAGGTCAGCAGGTGCCAGAAGTCCTCAAGGTCCTGGCGATCCGGTGGGTTCTGGGTGCCAAACAGCCGCCGGAAATTGTATTCGAAGGTGCGACGGGTCAAACCCCGGCTGATCAGGCCACCCAACGGACTGCGCAACACCCGCTGGATCAACAGGGGGTTGTGAACCTCCGGGAAAAGTGCGCCATTGAGGAAACAAACCGAGCCGATGCGAAAGTGCAGTCGCTCTTCCTGATCCCGGGCCAGCAGTTCCTGGACCACGCTGCAGCCATAGTCGTGGGCAAACAGGTGAACGGTTTCCAGACCCAGGCCTTCAAGCCAGCCCTGGACCAGATCCGCCTGGTCCTCGATACTGTAGTGATAACCGGTGGGTTTGTCGGAAAAGCCAAAGCCCAGCATGTCCAGCGCCAGTACCGAGTGTTGCTGGACCAGCATCGGCCAGACCCGGCTCCAGTCCCAGCTGGCAGTGGGAAACCCGTGCAGGAGCACCAGCGGCTCACCGCGACCCGCCATCCGGCTGAATATGGCGTGGCCGCCGTAGCTGAACCACTTGCCTCCCTGCTGCCATCCTTCGAGACTCTCCGCCTCTCGTGCCTGGGCACCCGCCCCGGCTCCGGATATCACGTGATCCATGCATCGTCCCCGGCATGTGACTTGAGCCTGAAACTGTAAAGCAAACCACCCGAGCCCGCCATAGCCGGCAGAGGCCAGGTCATGACTTTGGCGGGAAGTGGTCTTTTCTGCCGCGGCCTGCGTAAAGCGTAGAGATGACGGGCGAATTGCCTTAAGCTTTGGCCCTTTAAAAGTGACAGCCAACCGGAAACGATTATGACCAAACTCCTTGACGACCTCGCGGGCCATTACCGTGCCATCATTGACGGCCTTGGTGAAGACTCCAACCGTGAAGGTCTGCAGGACACCCCCATGCGTGCGGCCAAGGCCATGCAGTTCCTGACCCGCGGGTACCAGCAGGATCTCAACGATCTGGTCAACAATGCCGTGTTCGAGTCCGCCATGGATGAGATGGTGGTGGTTCAGGACATCGAGCTGTACAGCATGTGCGAACATCACATGCTGCCATTCATCGGCAAGTGCCACATTGCCTACCTGCCCCAGGGCAGGGTCCTGGGTCTGTCGAAGTTTGCCCGCATCGTCGACATGTATGCCCGTCGCCTGCAGATTCAGGAAAACCTGACCCGGCAGATTGCCGAGGCCATCGAGAGTGTCACCAACGCCAAGGGCGTTGCCGTCGTCATCGAGGCTCAGCACATGTGCATGATGATGCGAGGTGTGGAGAAACAGAACTCCCGCATGAAAACCTCGATGATGCTGGGCCAGTTCCGGAAATCCCAGGCGACCCGTACAGAGTTCCTCAACCTGATCGGCAACAACCGCTGAGCCCCGACGGGCAAGGGAGACGGATATGACTGACGTGATCGGTAAGAAGCAGGCCCGGGTGCGCATCAAGAACCTTCTACTGCGCGCTTACATCGGCATCAAGGAAGAAGAGATCAACAACCAGCAGGACGTGGTGATCAACGTCGAGCTGACCTACGACGCCAGTGAGGCGATTCACCAGAACGAGATTGCGGCAGCGTTGAACTACCGCACCATTACCAAGCAGATCATCGCCCATGTGGATGGTAATCGCTTCGCCTTGCTTGAACGCCTGACCCATGAGGTATTGAGTATTGTCATGGAGCACGAAGCGGTGCAGTGGGCACAGGTAGAAATCGACAAGCCGCACGCGTTACGCTATGCCGAGTCCGTGTCCGTGTGTCTTGAGGCGCACCGCTAATCCGTATTCAGAGAGCCATTCATGCCCAGCAACTCCCCGGAACAGATCCGTTCCATACTGGAAAACGTGCACACCATCGCCCTGGTGGGCGCCAGCGAGAAAACCAACCGGCCGTCCCATGAGGTCATGGAGTTTCTCCAGGGCCAGGGCTACCGGGTAATTCCGGTCAACCCCCGGCTGGCAGGCCAGACCCTTCTGGGCGAGACCGTCTATGCGGACCTGAAGTCCGTGCCGCAGACGGTGGATATGGCAGACCTGTTCCTGGCTCCGGAGCGTACCGACGCGGTCATCGACCAGGCCATAGAACTGAAAATCCCGGTGGTCTGGATGCAGATCGGCGTCATCAACCAGCCGGGCGCAGCCAGAGCCGAGGATGCGGGTCTCACAGTGGTCATGGACCGTTGCCCGAAACAGGACATCCCGCGCCTGGGCATCGCCAAAAAGCATTGAAGGGCAATAATGGCCCCCAACAACATCCTCGCCCGCGCACTTCTGAGCCCTGTCTTTCCGGTGCTCATTCTGCTGGCGTTCCTGGCCCTGGCATCCGGCTTGCGCTACGGCATGATTCACCAGGACAACCACCAGATCCGGGCGAACCTCGCCAACGAGGCGGTTGCCATGGTCGACCACCTCGAGCGGGAGTTCACCATCCACGCCGAGGCCATCAACCGGATGGCCGCCCGGATGCAGGTGGAACCGGAAACCACCGAGGCCGCCTGGCGCGCCGATGCCCGCCACTATCTCACGGATTTCGGCGTCTACCAGGCCATCGAGTGGATTGACCGGGATTTCATCATCCGCTGGCTGGAGCCGGTTTCCGGAAATCACAATGTGGTGGGCTACAACGTTGCCTTCTCCGACCGCCGCCGTCAGGCCCTGGAAACCGCACGGACCACCGGCCAGTATGACATTTCGGGGATCATCGACCTGAAGCAGGGCGGTAAGGGCATGGTGATCTACGCTCCAGTGGGAACCGGAGCCAGCAACAACGGTTTCATAGCCGGGGTGTTCCAGATCCAGACCCTCGTCCAGCAACTGCTGACCAGCCGGGTGCTGCAATCGTTCCAGCTGGATGTCCGGGACAACGGCGAACTCAGCTACCAGCTCAACAAACTGGAGGCCACCAGCGAGAGCTTTGCCCGGACCGAAACCGTCGACCTGCCGACCCTGAACTGGACACTCACGATCAGGCCCACCAACACCTGGGTGAAGAGCCAGCGCAGCGACTGGCCCTGGCTGACCTTCACCGCCGTCCTGTTCATGGGCCTGCTGACCAGCCTGACCACGCTGCTGGCCCAGCTGATCCTCAAGCGCAACCGGGCGCTGCTGAAAACCCGCCGGGAGCTGGAACAGGAAATCGATCAGCGCAAGGAGATCCAACAGGACCTGGTCCGCCTGGAATCCACCGATACCCTGACCGGGCTGGCCAATCGCCGGTTCTTCATGGAGGACCTGGCCCACACTCTGGGCATTGCCGGGCGCCAGAACCGGCAGGTGGCCCTGATCATGCTCGACCTGGACCGGTTCCAGATGCTGAACGACTCCCTTGGGCACCAGTTTGGTGACGAGCTGCTGGTCCGGGTTGCCGATCGCCTGAATCAGCTCAGCGATGAACGGATCCTGGTGGCCTATTCCGGGGGCGATGAGTTCATGTTCTGCCTGCAGCAAGTGGAGGAGATCGATGAGGTCATCCATTTGCTCGGCCATATCAAGCATTGTTTCGAGACGCCCTTCGAGGTCCACGGCGAAAGTCACCGGATTACAGCCACCATGGGAGTGGCGGTCTACCCCCAGAGCGGGCAGGATGCCGATACCCTTCTGCGCAACGCCGATATTGCCCTGTACCGGGCCAAGGAGCAGGGTCGCAACTCCTACCAGTTCTATACCGAGGGTATGCAGGAACGGGAGGTCACCCGTCTGGAGCTCGACAAGGATCTGGACAAGGCCCTGGCCAACAACGAGTTTGTGCTGCACTTCCAGCCACAGGTCGATCTGGAGACCGGCGGGATCAACAGCGTCGAGGCGCTGATCCGCTGGCAACACCCGCGCCGCGGCCTGTTGTCGCCAGTGGCGTTCATTCCCTTGGCGGAGGAAAGCGGCCGCATCACGGAGATCGGCCGCTGGGTAGTGGCCGCCGCCTGTCGCCAGCTCGCGGCCTGGAAGGGCACCGCGTGCGAAAACCTGCACATTGCCATCAATCTGTCCGGGCGGGAACTGGATGATGAACACCTGGTGGATGACATCCGGCAGACCCTGGAAGCCGAGCACGTGCCTGCCAACCATCTGGAGGTGGAGCTGACCGAAGAGATCTTTATCCAGAACATCGAGCATAACCGCAATCAGCTGAGCCGGCTCCACGACCTCGGCGTCAATCTTGCTATCGATGATTTCGGTGTCGGTTACTCGTCCCTGGGGTACCTCCGGGACTTCCCGGTGGATCTGCTGAAGATCGACCGTTCGTTCATTACCTCGGTGACCGAACGCCACGATGATTCGGTGATTACCCGGGCGGTGATCAACCTGGCTCATAACCTGGGAATTCGGGTGATTGCCGAGGGGGTAGAGACCGAGGAGCAGCTGAATTTCCTCAGGCAGCACGGCTGCAACCTGGTTCAGGGGTATCTGATCAGTCGGCCGATCCCTGCCCCCGAACTGGAGAGAGCCCTTGAGGCAGGGATTCTGAGTCTTGGCACTCCGGAGAGCAGCGGTTTGTAATGGCCGGCCCGGCCCTCCATCATGTCTGGAACAATTCAATGGCGTGTGTTTTATGGCAGCGAAGTATCTGACTCCCGAACAGGATGCCCAACTCCGGCGGTGGGAGCGCTGGAACCGCAATTATTTCATTTTCGCGTTTGTGGCACTGACGGTGGTGTTGGTGTTCAGTAGTCAGCTGGGACTGTCCAGTGGTGAGAACTGGGGCTCGCTGGGGGTTCTGATTGCAGCTCTGATCGCTCCCATCATCGTGCTCCAGCTGCGGCTTCGATGCCCGGCCTGTGGTCACAAGATCGGCTGGCAGGCGAAGCTGATGGCGCCGGACCAGTGCAAGACCTGCGGTACTTTCCTGCGCGCCAAAGGGCGCTGACCTCTCCTTCCTCAAAAAACCTTTGACCTGTGAGTAGCTCACAGGTTTTAGGCTATTCTCATTGATTAATTTGTTACTGGTGCATGCCGTGTCCGGTTGGTTGGTCGGTATGAAACACGCTCAAGCACGTCCCTGTGACGCTTGAGCTCCGCCATCCATGGCTCCGCACAGTTTCATACCGACCAACCAACCGGACACTCCGCCAACCCAGGGTGGAAATGATCATGAAAGTAAAAGACATAGCCCAGGCCGCCGGTGTAAATCCCGACACCGTCCGGTTCTACACCCGGGAGGGTCTACTCAATCCGACCCGGAACCCGGACAACAACTACCAGCAGTACGACGCTGACGATTTGCGGCGGCTGCGCTTTGCCCGCAAGGCCCGGCAGCTGGGGTTCTCGCTGCCGGAGATCCGGTCGATTCTGGATCAGGCCGACGACCACCACTCGCCCTGCCCGATGGTCCGAGAGGTGTTCGAGAAACGGCTGGCCGACGTGGAACGGGAGATTGCCGAGTTGCAGCAGTTGCGGGAGCGGATGAAAGGTGCACTTGAGGTCTGGCGTGAGATGCCTGATGGCACGCCGGACGGTCATACGATCTGTCGGCTGATCGAGCACTGGGACGAGCCTGCCCTCGCCAAAGAAACGGAGGCGTATTTAGATGACTGAGATAACCGAACTGCAGCGGGCACTGTCCATTTCAGGGGCGTCCTGTCAGGGTTGTGCCAAGAAGATTCGTAACGCCCTGGAGCCTCTGACCGGTGACACCGACCTCGTGGAGGTGAATCTGGAAGAGCAGACCGTCGCCCTGCCCGAGGGTGTTGATCTTGAGGATGCGGCACGCCGGGTGACGGACGCAGGCTATCCGGCCGAGCCGGTCAAGGAGACCGATGAGCAACCGGCGAGCTGTTGTGCCGGCAAGGCAAAGTCGGAGGCTTCTGACGAGCAATCGCACCAGGAACATTCCGGGCACCCTGCCGACGAGCCGCATCAGGGCGCCTCCGAGGCGCCAGCCGGGGGTGATCAGATCAGTCTGTCCGTCTCCGGAGCCACCTGTGCTTCCTGTGTGAATACCATCGAGAAGGCGATGATGTCGGTGTCCGGCGTCACCCATGCCCATATGAATCTGGCGGATAACACCGCAACGGCCACCGGGGATGCGGACCCTCAGGCGTTGGCGAAAGCCATCGAGAGTGCCGGCTATGGCGCCAGTGTGATCGAGAACGCCGATGAGGCCGATGAGCGCAAACAGGCAGAGGACCGGAAGCAGTACCGCTCCCTGCTGATCAAGATGGCGGTGAGCCTGTCCCTCGGGCTCGGCCTGATGATCTGGGGCATGGGCTTTGGTTCGATGATGGTGACCGAGGCCAATCAGAGTACCTGGCTGGGGCTCGGGGTGCTGACGTTCATCGTGATGGCCGCCACCGGCGGGCACTTCTATACCGGGGCCTGGAAGGCGTTCCGGCATCACAACGCCAATATGGACACCCTGATCGCCGTCGGTACCGGGACGGCGTGGCTGTATTCCATCGTCGTGGCCAGTGTGCCGGAGTTACTCCCGGAAATGGCCCGGCATGTGTATTTCGAGGCCTCGGCGATGATCATCGGTCTGATCAACCTGGGTCAGGCCCTGGAGCTGCGGGCCAAGGGCAAGACTTCAGAGGCGGTGCGCCGCCTGCTCGATCTGCGGGCCAAGACCGCCCGGGTGATCCGGGATGGTCAGGAACAGGACATCCCGGTGGAAGACGTTCGCAAGGGGGACCGGGTCCGGGTCCGTCCGGGCGAGAAGATTCCGGTGGATGGCGTCATCCGTGAGGGCAGCAGCCGCGTAGACGAGAGCATGCTGACCGGTGAACCCATGCCGGTGAGCAAGGCCGAGGGGGACGAGGTGTCCGCCGGCACGCTGAATACCCACGGCTCGATCATCTACGAGGCCACCCGGGTCGGCAGCGAGACCGCCCTGGCGCAGATCATCCGGCTGGTGAAAAAGGCTCAGGGTTCCAAGCCTGCCATCGGGCGTCTGGCGGACAAGATCTCGTCGGTGTTCGTGCCTACGGTGATGATCATTGCCGTCGTCTCTGCCCTGGTCTGGTACAACGTTGGGCCGGATCCGGCGATAGTGCATATGATGGTGGCCGCCACCACGGTGCTGATTATCGCCTGCCCCTGTGCGCTGGGGCTGGCTACGCCGATGTCGGTGATGGTGGGTGTGGGCAAGGCTGCCGAGTATGGTGCCCTGATCCGCCAGGGGGATGCCCTGCAGACCGCCGGCAAGCTGGATCTGGTGA
>JABURI010000249.1 GCA_014762755.1 Marinobacter sp. | reverse complement strand
CGTCACGAACAGGAACGCAAGCGCAAATTCAGGTCGCAAAAAAGCGAGAGGGAGTAGAAACTCCGTCCCGCTTTTCATAAAACTCTTAAAAGCTTCTCAAAGCTACGCTTGGTGCAAATAAATCGCCTTATTGTAGGAAATATGGCGCTTTCTGTCCACGAGAAATGTCCCTCCCCCGTGTTTGGACGGAGCACTGGCAGGAGCTTGACCGGTAATCCGGCAGGCGCTTGGAGTCGTCCTTCCGGGAACCGCTACGAGCACGTCCATGTGCGCTTGTTTCAGGCCATCCTTGGCCTTCAACATTCCCGGAAGGACGACTCCAATCCCCTGCCTCAGAGGCAGCCCGCAAGGCCACCCTGAGATAAGGAGGCATTACCCTTTCAGATTGAGAACATCCTGCATATCGTAAAGACCGGCCGGCTTACCCTTCAGCCACAGCGCCGCGCGCATTGCACCCTTGGCAAACGTCATGCGGCTGCTGGCCTTATGGGTCACCTCGATGCGCTCGCCTTCGGTGGCGAAGAGGACGGTGTGGTCACCGACCACGTCACCGGCGCGGATGGTTTCAAAGCCGATTTCCTCGCGGGTGCGCTCGCCGGTGAAGCCTTCGCGGCCGTATACGGCGCACTCTTTCAGGTCACGGCCCAGAGCATCGGCCACCACTTCGCCCATGCGCAGCGCGGTGCCTGAGGGCGCGTCCTTCTTGTGGCGGTGGTGGGCCTCGATGATTTCGACGTCGTAGTCGTCACCCAGGGTAGCTGCGGCGGTGCGTAGCAGATTGAGGACGACGTTGACGCCGACGCTCATGTTGGGGGCAAACACCACCGGGGTGGACTCCGCCGCCAGCGCCAACTGCTCTTTTTCGGCGTCGGACATGCCGGTGGTACCGATGACGAGCATTTTGCCGTTGGCCTTGCAGAATTCGGCGTTTTCCAGGGTCAGGTCCGGGAAGGTGAAGTCGATGAGTACATCGAAGTCGTCCTTCGCGTCTGCCAGGCTGCCGACCATTTTGACGCCGGTCTTGCCGATGCCGCTGAGTTCGCCGGCGTCGGCGCCGATCAGGCTGCTGCCGGGCTCGACGATGGCCGCGCCCAACTCCAGACCTTCGGTGCCGTCGACGGCTTCGATCAGGACTTTGCCCATGCGCCCGGCGGCGCCGATGATTGCTACCCTCATGTTCGCTTTTCCCTTGTTTGGCTCACGCTCAGAATTTCATTTCATCGAAGAAGTTTTTCACACCCTCGAACCAGGAGGTTTTCTTCGGAGCATGATGGGTGCCGTTGCTGCCGTCCAGTGTTTGCTGGAATTCTTCCAGCAGTTCTTTCTGGCGCTTGGTCAGGTTGATCGGGGTTTCCACCACGACGCGGCACAGCAGGTCACCAGCCGGGCCACCACGAACCGGGCTGACACCCTTGTTGCGCAGGCGGAACAGTTTGCCGGTCTGGGTCTCGGCAGGGATCTTGAGCTTCACGCGGCCATCGAGGGTGGGCACTTCCAGCTCGCCGCCAAGGGTGGCGTCCACGATGCTGATGGGTACCTCGCAGTACAGGTTGCGGCCCTCGCGGGTGAAGATGGAGTGTTCGCGCACTGCAATCTGGACGTACAGGTCGCCCGGCGGCCCACCATCAACGCCCATTTCGCCCTCGCCGGAGAGGCGGATGCGGTCACCGGTATCCACACCGGGGGGCACTTTGACGGAGAGGGTCTTCTCTTTCCGGACCCGGCCCTGGCCGTGGCACACCTTGCACGGGTTCTTGATGATCTGGCCGGAGCCCCGGCAGGTCGGGCACGCCTGTTGGACGGCGAAGAAGCCCTGCTGCATGCGCACCTGACCGAGACCCTTACAGGTACCGCAGGTCTCGACACCGGAGCCTTTCTCGGCGCCGCTGCCATCACAGGCTTCGCATTCCTCGTGGCCAGGAATGGTGATGTTGACGGACTTGCCTTTGACCGCCTCTTCGAGGTCCAGCTCGAGGGTGTAGCGCAGGTCGGCACCGCGGGTGTTCCGGCCGCGACCACCGCCTCCGAAGATATCCCCGAACACATCACCGAAGATGTCGGAGAAGCTGGCGCCACCGCCTCCGAAGCCGCCGCCGGCCTGGCCGTCGACACCGGCATGGCCGAACTGGTCATAGGCGGCACGCTTACTGGAATCCGCCAGTACGTCGTAGGCTTCGCTGGCCTCTTTGAATTTATTCTCGGCGTCTTCGTCGTCCGGGTTACGGTCCGGATGGTATTTCATGGCGAGCTTTCGGTACGCCCGCTTGATTTCCTTCTCGTCCGCGTCCCGGGATACCCCGAGAACTTCGTAATAATCGCGCTTGGCCATGCTATAAAACCCTGTATTTATAACGCGGAAAACGCGGGGAGGCCCCCGCGTTTTCCAACTACCTGATGTACGTCAGATTTACTTCTTGTCGTCGTCTTTGACTTCTTCGAACTCGGCGTCGACGGCATCGTCAGCTGACTGGGACTGGGCACCTTCCTGCCCGCCAGCCTGCTGTGCCTGCTCGGCCTGATCCGCGTACATCTTCTGGGCCAGCTCGGAGGACACTTCGGTCAGCTTCTGGGTCTTGGTCTCGATGGCTTCCTTGTCGGAACCTTCCAGCGCTTCCTCGAGGTCCTTGATGGCGGCCTCGATGGACTCTTTCTCGCTGTCGCTGACCTTGTCACCGGCTTCGCTCAGGGTCTTGCGCACGGCATGGACCATCGCGTCACCCTGGTTGCGGACCTGGACCAGCTCCTCGAACTTGCGGTCCTCTTCGGCGTTGGCCTCGGCGTCCTGGACCATCTTCTCGATCTCGTCATCGTTCAGACCGGAGGAAGCCTTGATCACGATGGACTGTTCCTTGCCGGTAGCCTTGTCCTTGGCGGACACGTTCAGGATACCGTTGGCGTCGATGTCGAAGGTCACTTCGATCTGCGGTACACCGCGCGGTGCCGGCGGAATGTCCGCCAGGTCGAAACGGCCCAGCGACTTGTTACCGGACGCCTGCTTACGCTCCCCCTGAACCACATGAATGGTCACGGCAGTCTGGTTGTCTTCCGCTGTGGAGAAGGTCTGCGACTTCTTGGTCGGGATCGTGGTGTTCTTCTCGATCAGCGGAGTGGCCACGCCACCCATGGTTTCGATACCCAGGGTCAGCGGAGTTACGTCCAGCAACAGAACGTCTTTCACATCGCCGGAGAGTACGGCCGCCTGGATGGCAGCACCCATGGCCACTGCTTCATCCGGGTTAACGTCCTTGCGCGCTTCTTTGCCGAAGAACTCTTTGACTTTTTCCTGCACCAGCGGCATGCGGGTCTGACCGCCCACCAGAATCACTTCGTCAATCTCGCTGGCGTTCATGCCGGAATCCTTCAGGGCCACCTTGCAGGGCTCCAGGCTGCGCTGGACCAGGTCTTCGACCAGGGACTCCAGCTTGGCGCGAGTCAGCTTGACGTTCATGTGCTTCGGACCGCTCTGATCCGCCGTGATGTACGGCAGGTTCACGTCGGTCTGCTGACTGCTGGACAGCTCGATCTTGGCTTTCTCGGCCGCTTCCTTCAGACGCTGCATCGCCAGGGAATCGCCACGCAGGTCGATGCCGCTGTCTTTCTTGAACTGGTCGGCCAGGTACTCGATCACTTTCAGGTCGAAATCTTCACCACCCAGGAAAGTATCACCGTTGGTAGCCAGCACTTCGAACTGGTGCTCGCCATCCACGTCGGCGATTTCGATGATGGACAGATCAAAAGTACCACCACCCAGGTCATAGACTGCAACGGTGCGGTCGCCGCTCTTCTTGTCCAGGCCATAGGCCAGGGCCGCTGCGGTCGGCTCGTTGATGATCCGCTTCACTTCCAGACCGGCGATCTTGCCGGCGTCCTTGGTGGCCTGGCGCTGGCTGTCGTTGAAGTAGGCCGGCACGGTGATCACCGCCTCGGTCACCTTCTCGCCCAGGTAGTCTTCTGCAGTCTTTTTCATCTTCTTCAGAACTTCTGCAGAGACCTGCGGCGGTGCCATCTTCTGACCCTTCACTTCGACCCAGGCATCGCCATTGTCAGCCTTGGCGATTTTGTAGGGCACCATCTTGATGTCCTTCTGGACCACGTCGTCCTCGAAACGACGACCGATCAGACGCTTGATGGCGTACAGGGTGTTCGCCGGGTTGGTAACGGCCTGGCGCTTGGCAGACTGACCAACCAGGGTTTCGCCGTCTTCGGTGTAGGCAATGATGGACGGGGTGGTGCGATCACCCTCGGCGTTCTCGATTACCTTTACCTTGTCGCCATCCATGATGGCCACGCAGGAGTTTGTGGTTCCCAGGTCGATACCAATAATCTTGCTCATCGAATCACTCCAAATCTTCTGAATGCTTTCCCGGAGTATGTCGCCTCCGGCTTCTCGCTATTTACTCGCTATATTGGCGCTTTAATCGGCTTTTCAAGCCTGCCGGCGAAATTTTCGTTACTCGGCCTTGGCAACGATGACCATCGCCGGGCGCACCACACGGCCGTTCAACAGATAGCCCTTCTGCACCACGTTAACCACGCTGTTGGGCTCGGCATCCGGCGCCGGCACCATGGACATCGCCTCGTGCTGCTGCGGGTCGAACGGCTCGCCCACCGGATTCAGCTGCTCGACATTAAACTTGGCCAGACTCTTCAGGAACAGATCGAGGGTCATCTCTACCCCCTCGCGGATGGACGCCACCAATTCGCCGGACTCGCCCTGACCCTCGGTGCTTTCCGCCGCTTTCTCCAGGCTGTCAGCCACCGGCAGCAGTTCCTTGACGAATTTCTCGAGCGCAAACTTGTGGGCTTTCTCCACGTCGATCTCGGACCGCCGACGCACGTTCTGCATTTCCGCCTGAGTGCGCAGCATCTGGTCCTTGAGCTCCTGGACCTGGGCTTTGAGGGCTTCCACTTCGGACACCTCCTCGCCTTCCGGGGTTGCTTCCGCGGTTGCCTGCGCTTCCTCGGCGGCCGCCTCGGTCGCTTCCTTCAATTCCTCTGCCTGTTCGTTGCGGTTCTCGTCGGTGCTCATGACTTCTCCTGCTAGATCTCCAGCGGCCAGACAACACGGCCGATTGAAATGTGCTCCCGGCCGAAGCGAGCCGGAAAACTTTATTTGCGAACGGATATGGGGCCCACTCGGCCGGTTTCAACCATTTTGCTCCGTATTCGTGAAGAAATTCCCGCCGGTCAGTTTGCAAACAGGAAAAACCCTGTATATATTCACAGTCACTGTATGTAAAACCAGTATTCCAGACAGGCACCGCCGAGCACTCAACAACGGATTCTGAATCGGGAGCGGAGGTTATCCATGCTCACACAACTTACGGTTTCCAATTACGCCATTGCCGAAAGAGTGGAACTCCAGTTCAACAAGGGTATGACGGCACTGACCGGGGAGACCGGTGCGGGCAAGTCCATCGTCCTCGACGCCCTCGGTCTGGCCATGGGCGGCCGCGCAGATGCCGGAGCGGTCCGGCATGGCGCGAAGCGGGCGGACATTACCGCCACCTTTGATGTCAGCAACATCCCCGAAGCCGTAGAGTGGCTCGACCAGCACGAGCTGGATGATGACAACGACTGCATCCTGCGCCGGGTGATCAGCAAGGATGGCCGCTCCCGCGCCTATATCAACGGCCAGCCCTGCCCCCTCGCGCACCTCAAGGAACTGGGAGGCTTGCTGATGGACATCCACAGCCAGCACCAGCATCAATCCCTGCTGCGCAAGGAAACCCACCGTAAACTGCTCGACGAATTCGCCGGCATCGAAACCCTGGCCACGGATACCCGCACCGCGTGGAAAGCCTGGCACCAGACCCGTCAGCGCCTGACCGAACGGCAACAGAATGCGGACGAGGTCGAAGCCCGGCTGCAACTGCTGCGCTACCAGGTGGAAGAGCTGGACCGGCTGGCCCTCGAAGACGGCGAGCAGGACGCGCTGGAACAGGAACAGGCCCAGCTGAGCCAGGCGGATGCCGTGCTGCACAGCAGCCACCAGGCGGCCCTGCTCTGTACCGAGGATGAGACCAGCGCCTCGGACCTGATCCGCCAGGCGCTGCAGCAGCTGGAGCAGCTGCCGGTGGAGGTAGCCGCCCTGGCCGACACCATACAGATGCTGAACGAGGCCCAGATCCAGGTGTCCGAAGCCGGTGATAACCTGCGCCGGTTCGTGGAGGATTACGAAGCCGATCCGGCACGTCTCGCCGAGGTGGAGGAACGCCTGAGCGCTATTTACCAGATGGCCCGCAAACACCGGATCACCCCGGAAGAACTGCCGGAACTGCACGCCCGCCTGAGCGGCGAACTGGCCGAACTGGACGGCGGCGAGGGCAGCCTTGAACAACTGGAAGCGGAACTGGAGAAGCGGCGTGCGAGCTTCGATGAACTGGCGGGGCAGCTCACCGAAGCCCGTCAGCGGGCGGCGGTGGAGCTGGATCAGCGCATTGCCGGGGAACTGGCGCAGCTGAGCATGCCGTCAGTGCAGTTCGTCACCCACCTGAACCGCAACAGCGATGACCAACCCGCCCCGCATGGGATGGAGGACATTGAATTCCTGGTCAGCGCCAACCCCGGCCAACCGGCCCGCTCCCTGGCGAAAGTCGCTTCAGGCGGTGAACTGTCCCGAATCAGCCTGGCCATCCAGGTGGTGGTCGCCCAGACCTCGACCACGCCCACGCTGGTGTTCGATGAGGTGGACGTCGGTATCGGTGGCGGCACCGCCGAGGTGGTCGGCAAGCTGCTGCGCACCCTCGGCAGCAACGGCCAGGTCCTGTGTGTAACCCACTTGCCGCAAGTGGCGGCGCAATGCCATCAGCATCTGTTTGTCAGCAAGTTTACGGAAAAAGACGCAACCTTCTCGAAAATCGAGGCACTCGATGACAACGGAAGAATCAGTGAAGTGGCGAGAATGCTGGGCGGTGTGGACATGACTGAACAGACCATTGCCCATGCCCGGGAGATGTTTTCCAAGGGGCAGGCGACCCACCACTGACGGCGGACCAGAACCCTTACCCCTCTCGATCCTGAGAGCTGTTCGGGGGCAGGCTGATACCTGCCCCCCCTTTTTATGTTCGTCGAATTATTCTGCTTATTGGTCCTTGATCGGCTTCACGTAGAGAATCAGGCTGTGATCCACGATCTCATAGCCATGCTCTTTGGCGATCTTTTGCTGGCGCTCTTCAATCACCTCGTCCACGAACTCGATGACCTCACCCGTCTGGGTGCACACCATATGGTCATGGTGATCATCGCCAGCCATTTCAAAGACCGCATGACCACCCTCGAAGTTATGCCGCAGTACCAGACCAGCCGCCTCAAACTGGGTCAGCACCCGGTAGACGGTTGCCAGCCCCACGTCATCTCCCTGATCCAGCAGCTTCTTGTAAACGTCCTCGGCACTCAAGTGGTGCTCTTCGGCGTTCTCCAGGATATTGAAGATCTTGACCCGTGGCAGGGTAACCTTCAGACCGACTTTTCGTAATTCGGCGTTTTCAGATGACATGTTACTATTCGCTCTTTGGTGTGCCTCACGGCTTCCGGTATGATGAAGCCGCCATGTAACGGTCAACCCGTGTCACACCTGCCTCTGGCAGGCGATTTCAAGATAGAGGATTTCCCCCGGCGATGCAAAAGCTCACAGCTCTCATTCTCACTCTCTTTATGACCGGTTGTGTCTTCCCAGGCGTGTACAAGATCAACGTCCAGCAAGGCAACATTGTGACTGATGAAGAGCTGACCTCACTGAACGCCGGAATGCCACGGAGCCAGGTCCACGCGCTGCTTGGCACCCCACTGACCATCAATCCCGTGGACCTCTCCCGGGAATACTACATCTATACGTTCCAGAGACGGGGCGGGGACATCCGGGAACAACGGATTATCGTCTACTATGATGGCGATAGTTATTCCCACTACGAAGCGCAGCTGCTTGAGGAAACACCGGCCTACTGATTCCGGATCAGGCGCCCTTCTTCTTTGCCCGATTCAGCCGCGCCTGTTTCGGGTCGATCTTCAGGGGCCGGTAGAGCTCCACACGGTCGCCATCCCGCAATTCGTGGGCGGCCGGATCCTTGATCACCTTTCCGAAGATACCCATATCATTAGAGTCCGGATCCACCTCCGGAAAAATGTCCGTGATCCCGGAGAGTTTCACCACCTCCAGAGCGGTCGTACCCTCTGGCACGTTGACCGGGACAATCTCCTGTTTATCCGGACGGGCGTAAGCCACTTCGACCCGAATCATCAGTTTCCTCCCCGATACAACTCGTCGGCCCGCCGGCAGAATGCGTCCACCATGGTGTTGGCGGCCTGGGAAAACACCGGCCCGAAGGTCATCCGGGACAACGAACCAGAGAATTCGAACTCCAGGGTCAGGATGACCTTACAGGCATTGTCGTCAAGGGCCTTGAAATGCCAGCGGCCGGTCAGATTCCGGAATGGTCCGTCCACCAGGTTCATTTCGATGGCCTCGGGCATCAACAGCTGGTTGCGGGTGGTCAGCTTGTGACGAATACCGCCCTTGGCGATTTCCAGGGAAGCGGTCACCTGCTCTTCACCCCGGTCGTGGACCTCGGCCCCGGCACACCAGGGCAGGAACTCGGGATAGCGGGCAATATCGTTAACCAGATGGAACATGCGCTCGGCGGAATGCATGACAAGTGCGGTTTTATCAATCTGATGGGCCATGGGCTCCTCAGTAAAAAATACAGCCTGAATCAGACGCTATGATAAAGGATCTCTCCCTCTTTGGGGGCATTTTCAGGCTGATCAACCGGCTCCGGTGAGCCATTTTCACCCTTGGCCTCGTTTTTCGGCTCTTCCGGGGCCGGGCCGGGACCACTGCCCTGTTCGGCAGTGGCGGGGCTGTCGGAGTCGGCTTTTCCAGAGCCATTATCCGGCGCAATTTCCAGCGCCAAAGGCGCAGGACGTTCGCACCAGAGCGCAGCACTGCCATTCTCACACAGATTGTTGAGCGAAAAAGCGGTGTACATGATGCCGACATAGGCCACCACAACCGGCAACACCGTGCGCATATCCCAATACCAGATCCGGGCGAACAGACCGGGTGTACGGCCGATCAACTGGTTCGCCAGTCGGCGGGTCAGGCACCAACCGATAAACAGGGCAACCAGAATCGCCACCAGGGGAATCAGCAGCCCCCCGGTGAACAGCTCCAGCCACCGGAACAGACTCGCGCCATAGAGGCGATACTCGGCCCAGAGATTGAAAGACAGCAGCGTCGTCAGCCCCGCCAGCCAGACCAATAGCCCCACCAGCACCACAGAAATACCTCGCGGCGCGCCGGTCCACTCCCGCAACCAGCCAACCACCGGCTCCAATAGCGCCAACGAAGTAGTCCAGACAATCATCACCACCAGAAGGAAGGCGCAGGCGATGATCAGCTGGCTGCCGGGGAACTGGGCCAGGGACACCGGCAGGGAGACAAACAGCAGGCTGAACCCCCGCTCCCCGTCAAAGTCCGTACTGCCGGTGGCGAGGGCAAAGATCATCAGGCCGGCCAGCACCGCCACCAGCGTATCCATCAGCACCACAGCCAGGATCGACCGTTTGAAGCGGGTATCAGGCGTGGTATAGGTGCCAAGGACTGTCCACACCCCCATACCCAGACCCAGAGTAAAAAAAGCATGGAACAGTGCGGCTTTGACCGTGCCCAGAGAGACGTCTTCCGGACGCATGTCGAGGATGTGCTCAAACGCGCCGTCGACCCGCCCCTGCCAGGCCGCCAGCCCGAACAGCACCAGCATCAGCACCAGCGCCCCCGGCACCACCACCCGCATGGTACGCTCCAGCCCCCGGGCCACACCCTGCACAGAGACCCAAAGCACCAACAGCAGGAAGAACGCATGCCAGGCCATGAAGTAACGGTATTGCCCCGGATCCGATACCAGCCCAGAGAGCACGGCAGCGGCCTCGGCCTCACTACCGGAGGACAACCGCCCCATCGCCCCGAAGAACACATAGGCCAGGGCAATCGAACCAAACACGGCGGTGTAGGACAGCACGACAAAGGCCGCCAGCACACTCAGCCGACCGGCCATCATCCACCAGCGGGAACATCGTGTGCTGCGGATCAGGCCGTCCATGGCCAGCACAATGCCGTGGCGCGAGTAACGCCCAAGGGCGGACTCGGTCACCATCAGCGGCAGCGTGACCAGCAGGAGACAGGCCAGATAGATCAGTACGAACAGCCCGCCGCCGTGCAGGCTGGCCAGGTAGGGAAACTGCCACAGGTTGGCCAGCCCCACCGTTGCGCCCACGGAGGCCCAGAAGAATGTGGATTTACGGGTGAAGGCCCCGTTGGCTGTCTGGTACGACGTCGACATGCGCTTCCCTGAAAGTATCTGCGCCGCCATTGTAGCTGATACCGGGAAAGTCGCACGCCCGATCGGTCACCATTACCGCGTTTTCGTGACCGGTCTGGCAGTCCTGGGCTACAATGCGCGTTTTGCCGGGGGAAGCCCGGCCGTTCGTTCATTTATCCGAACCCGGATCACTGATTCATGAGCAAGAAGAAACCCGGAACGCCGAGTAGTACTATCGCCCTGAACAAAAAGGCGAAACACGAGTATCACATCGAGGAACGCTTCGAGGCGGGTCTGTCCCTGCTGGGCTGGGAGGTCAAATCCCTGCGTGCCGGCAAGGCCCAACTGGTGGACGCCTATGTGCTGCTCAAGAACGGCGAGGCCTGGTTACTTGGCGCCCACATTACACCGCTGAGCACAGCTTCCACCCATGTGATTGCCGACCCCACCCGCACTCGCAAACTGCTGCTGCACAAGAAAGAAATTGCTAAGATCGTCGGCAAGGTCAACCAGGCCGGCTTCACCTGCATTCCCCTTGCCCTGTACTGGAAAAAGAACAAGGTGAAGTGCGAGATCGCCCTGGCCAAGGGTAAGAAGCAGTTCGACAAACGCGCCACCGAGAAAGAGCGCGACTGGAACCGCCAGAAACAGCGCATCATGCGTGAAGTGAACCGGTGACCCTGCGCCGCAAATGCAGTACCTTGTCTGAATGAACTGAAGGACTGCTACGGGAGGGCTTATGTCATCTGAAATGACGCCAATGTCTTCGGTTGACCACGCCTGGCTGAGAATGGATTCACCGGAAAACCCGATGATGATTTCGGGGGTGCTGATGCTCGAGAAGCCCATCGCCCTCGATCGTCTCAGGCGGGTGCTGGAAGAACGCTTCCTGTGCTTTCGCCGTTTTCGACAGCGCATTGTCGAACGGGGCGAGCAAGCGTACTGGCAGGATGACCCCCTCTTTGACATCGACAACCACCTGCACCGGATTGCCCTGCCCGGCAAGGCCGGCAAGACGGAACTCGAGGCCCTGGTCAGCGACCTGAACAGCACCGCCCTGGATTTTCGCCGTCCGCTCTGGCAAATGCACTACATCGACCAGTACAACGGCGGTTGTGCCCTGCTGATCCGCATCCATCACTGCATCGCCGACGGCATCTCCCTGGTGCGCGTGCTGTTGTCCATGACTGACAAAACTCCGGAGCCGAAGCTGCACAAGGTTCGCCATGCCCGGAAGCGACATCCAGAGAAGACGCCCTTCGTCACTCAGTTTCTGCATCGCACGGTCGACAGCACACTCATCGCCGCCGGGCAGGCCCGCCTGCTGCTCCAGTCGATCCGACAGGAACCCAAGTACCCCCTGAAACTGGCCACTGCCGCGGGCGGGGTTGCCCTGGACCTGGCCAAACTCGGGCTGGCCCCGTTCGAACCGAAGACCAATCTGAAAGCCTCACTCTCCGGACGCAAACACGTTGCCTGGGCGGAACCCCTGGATCTGGCGGAAGTAAAAGCCTGCGCCAAGACCCTGGGTGGCACGGTCAATGATGTACTGCTGTGTGTCGCCACCGGTGCACTGAACCGGCACTTCCAGGCTTCCGGCGAGGTGATACCCGAGTGTGGCATCAGGGTCGCTGTCCCCTTCAACCTCCGCCCCCTCGACCAACCCATTGAGACCCTGGGCAACAAGTTCGGCCTGGTGCTGGTCAGCCTGCCGGTAGAAGTCGCCGACCCGATCATGTGCTTCCGCCAGGTTCAGGAGAACATGAACCGCCTCAAGCGCTCCTACCAGGCCCAGGTCACCTACAGTCTCCTTGATTTGTTCGGTCGCGGCCCCGATATACTCGAGAAACGCGCACTGGACCTGCTCAGCAACAAGGCCTCTGCGGTACTGACCAACGTCCCGGGCCCGAAAAATCCCGTGTACCTGGCTGGCAGCAAAGTAGTGCAGACCATGTTTTGGGTGCCCCAGAGCGGCAACATTGGCATCGGGATGAGCATTCTGAGCTATGCCGGCACCGTGCAGTTCGGCATCACCGTGGACAAGGCCATCCACGCCGATCCCCATGCGGTGATGGATTACTTCCGGGAAAGCTTCGAGGCCCTGCGCCACGCCGCCCTGGCAGGACGCCCGCAAGCGGTGCAGCGCCACGCCAGCTGAGCAGGGGTAGGTATAAATCGCGCAATTAACCCTTGAAGTCCGGTATTCCGGACACATATACTGGAATCACTAGGGGGACGACTTGGCTTCGACGCCGGTGACGAACCCTTGGGTGCATGTCGAGATGGCAGCGAATCTCGTAAATCCAAAGCTGCTTTAAAATAGTCGCAAACGACGAAAACTACGCACTGGCGGCGTAAGCCGTTCCAGTCGTCCTGGCTGAGGCGCCTATAACTCAGTAGCAACATCCCAGGACGTCATCGCTTATAGGCTGCTCCGCTACCCAGAGCTCACTGGATAGCGGCTAAGATTAAAGAGCTCGCCTCTTGCACCCTGACCTTCGGGTCGCTTGAGGTTAAATTAATAGAAGGACACTAAGCATGTAGACCTCAAGGCTGAGTGCTGGCGGACGCGGGTTCAATTCCCGCCGTCTCCACCAAACACCCAGAAAAAAGCCCCTGATTTCAGGGGCTTTTTTTTATACCAAAACTTTTTACTTTCTATTTTTGTCCACGGCCTGTCCACCGTTATTAGCATCACTTTTAGCCAGCTTCTTCGCCTGGCTTTTCTTTGACGCGTCCAGCCACTTCATGAATTCCTGCAAATTCTGGAGAACCTGTAGCCAGTCTGTCTCGTTATCGGTCTTAGCGGAGTACTCTGTGTAGGCAAGCTTACTATTAGGCATCGACTTAACAGTAGTGTAACCAGACTTTTCTGACTGATATCCGTGCTGTGACCAATCGAAAGGCTTGTTACTCGAGTAACCTTCCAGTTTATCAAAGCTATTTCGCAGCAAACGTTCAACGCTGTCCGTTTTTACTGAGACAGAACGTACTAGCTCAAGAATCTCATCAATTGACGCCCCATTACTTCCCGCATCATAGACCTCTGCAAGATCTTCTTGTCCATTATCTTCGTCTTTAGGCAACTGACTTAGCTGTTTTTCTAGGTCAGGCCACCACATATCAAAGACCTTTTCTAAGCGAGATTCACTAAGCGAGGCTTCGCCCAGAGACATATTTAATGCTTTGACTAAGCGGAAAAAGGCATCTTTGTTGATTTCGATCGCCTGGAAGAAGGATATTGGCGAGGGGATATCTCTCGGGCTTAAGTCGAGAAGTATAGGAACTACGTTGGGATGCTCGACTCTGTGGGCTAGCGCGCCAACTTCATAAAGCAGCCATGGCGAAAGGCAGTTCTTTTTAGTCAGGCACACAATGCCAAAGGAGGTTTCATCGAGTGTTCTCTTAATCTCATTAAACCAAGGAACGCCTGTTTCAATATCTTGAGACGAGATGAAAGGCTCGATGGACTGCAAAACGTTTGGAATCCATTCCCTCAAAACCTCCGCAGCTACTTTACTCTTTTGGCCTGACCAGCTCACAAAAACACGCATGTACATCCCTACCATTTTGGTGCATTTATGAGGGCTGATTGTAAATGATTAGGTGACAGGTGTGCGTAACGAAGAGTCATCATAATTGTTGAATGTCCGAGAACTTTTTGTAGCACGATGAGATCCCCTCCATTCATCACAAAGTGACTAGCAAAGGTGTGCCTGAGTACATGCGCTGCCTGCCCACTTGGTAGCCAAATACGAGACTTTTCGAGGGCTCGCCGGAAAGCCGATAGAGAGAAACCAAACTTTCCGTGTTCCTTTAGATGTTCACAAATTTCCTCGAATAGTTCCTGAGCAACTGGAACTGATCTCGACTTCCCACTTTTTGTATTCACAAACGTCAGCTTGCCTTCCTGAACATGCCGCAACTGAAGATTTTCCGCTTCCCCCCACCTAGCGCCGGTTGCCAGGCAAATCCTCGTTAGAAGGTGGACATGAGGATTCTGGCTAAATTGCTCTATGGTTTTCAGAAGGTGCCGGATTTGCTCGACCGTCAGCCAGGATAGCTCCCGTTCATCCAGGCGAAGCATCTCCACGTTTCTGATAGGATTTTCGAAGTCGATTTCATTCAATCGATGCAGCTGGTTGTATACCGCATTGAGGTAACCGAGGTGGTTATTCAGGGTTTTCTTACTGGCCCCTTCCTGAATCTTGTGGGCGCGGTAAGCCAGGAAGGCAGCCGGTTTAACAGTCCTGGCGATGGGATTCCCCATGAAGTCCGCGATAGCATCCAGACAACGCTTCCGGCGTTCGCCGTCTTTGAGGTGGACACCCTTGGCATTGAACCAGAGCTGGATCAGGTCCTCCAGCCGGCGGTTGTCTGCTTTTGAGGGATTCCACTCCTTCCCTTCTGCTCGTTTGCTCAGAATGAAGGTTTCAAAGCGCTTAGCTTCAGCCTTTGAATCGAAGGTTCTCCGGATGCGTTTTGAGCCCCGGCCATCCATACGCAGGTCTACCTGCCATCGTCCTGATGGTAGTTTCCGGATCATGCAGCCACCTTTGTCAGCAGTCGTCGTTTAATCAG
>JABURI010000067.1 GCA_014762755.1 Marinobacter sp. | reverse complement strand
GGTACTCACCATATCGGTGATCGGGCTGCTGCTGGGCGTGGCCCTTGGGGTCTGGGCGGGCCGGGCCATGGGCGAAATCTACATGGATTACTATCGGTTCCCCTCGCTGCTGTTCCGCTTGGACCCGGTCTGGCTTCTGCTGCTTGCTGTCGTCACCCTGCTGGTGGCCTGGCTGGGAGGCTGGCAGGCGATCCGGCGCGCGGCTGCGTTGCCGCCGGCAGAGGGCATGCGGCCGGAAGGACCCGCGCGCTTTCGGGTCACCGCCGCCGAGCGTTTCTTTGCCCCCCGCGGTTTCAGTCAGCCCTCCCGCATGGTTGTCCGGCAACTGTTCCGGCGGCCCGGGCGAACGCTGCTGTCGGTCAGTGGTATCGCCATGGCGTCCGCCATTGTCCTGGTGGGGAATTTCCAGTTCGATGCGGTATCCCTGATGGTGCATTCGCAGTTTGCCCGGGTGCAGCAACAGGATGTCACGGCCACCCTCATTGATCCGGTCAATTCACCGGCTGTGTATGATCTCCAGAGGCAACCGGGTATCCGTTACGCCGAGGGACGGCGATTGGTGACGGCCCGACTGGTGAACGGACACAGGGAATGGCGGGGTGCAATCATCGGGATGCCGGAACAGGCCAGGCTGCAGTTCGTCATCGATCAGAATCTGGCGCCCGTTGCCGTGCCGGAGGCCGGACTGCTGTTGACCGACTTTCTGGCCCGGCGTCTGGATGTGACCCCCGGTCAGACCCTTGCCATCGAGATACTGGAGGGAGATCGCCGCCGCATTGAATTGCCGGTTGCCGGTATCACCAGCGAATTTCTGGGAGTCGGGGCCTATATGCGACTGGCGTCGCTGAATCGTGCCCTGGGTGAAGGGGGGCTGGTTAATCAGGTGCTCCTCAATATCGACCCCGGGCGGGCTCAGGAAACTTACCGCGAACTCCGGGAAACACCCCGCATACTCGGCATCAGCATCCGCCAGGCAATGCTGGACAGCTTTTATGAAACACTGGCAAAAACCTTCCTGACCTTCACCCTTTTCATCAGCATGCTGGGCGGAATCATTGCTTTCGGCGTGGTCTACAATACGGTGCGCATATCCCTTGCGGAGAAAGGTCGGGAACTGGCGAGCCTGAGGGTTCTGGGATACACCCATAATGAGGTAAACCACATTCTCCTGGCGGAAGTGGCGGTCATGCTGGTGCTTGGAATTCCGCTGGGTTGGCTGGCGGGCTATGGCTTGTCCTGGGGCATTATCACGGCGATGCAGACGGAGCTCTATCGGGTACCCCTGACGATCACCGTTCAGACACTGGGCATTTCCTCGGCGGTGGTTGTGGTGTCGGCGATTGCTTCCGGAGTTATCGCCTGGTGGCGCTTGCGAACTCTGGACCTGATAGCGGTCCTCAAAACCCGGGAATAGTCGGCAGGAGAACATCGAATGGATCAACATCAGGGCGGGGTTCTGTGAGCAGGAAACGGTTGTCAGGTAAATGGTTGTTCTGGGCACTGGTGGCCGCATTGGCGGTGGCTGCGATCGTCTTTGCCTTCCGGCCGGATCCGGTCTGGGTGGATCTGGCAGCGGTCAGTCGCGGACCGCTTGAGGTCTCCATTACCGAGGAAGGGAAAGCTCGGGTCAAGGATCGCTACCTGATTTCGGCTCCGGTCTCAGGCTATCTGCATCGGGTCATGCCGGATGTCGGCGACCCGGTGACCGCGGGCCAGACGCTGACGGAGGTAGACCCGATGCCCACGGCCATCCTGGATGCCAGAAGTCGGGCCGAGGCGGAGGCGAAAGTGGCATCGGCCCGGTCTGCCCTCAACTCGGCGCAGCAGAAGGTGGAAGCGGCCGAAGCCGAGGCTCGCTTTGCCCGCCAGGAACTGGAGCGTCTGGAGGCCTTGAGATCCAGGAGTGACAATCGCTTCGTCTCCGAGGAGCAGATTGAACAGGCAAGAACCGCGGCCGACCGGGCCCGGGCGATTCTGCGCTCGGCCCGCTTCGACCAGGAAGTCATGGCCCACGAGCTGGAAGCGGCCCGCACCCGGCTGGAAGTGTCGGCAGCCCGGAGCAGTGGTGAACAGCCGGTGGAGCGGGTCGCGGTGACCTCTCCGGTCGCTGGAGCGGTGCTCTCCATTGTGCGCAGGAGTGAGGGTGTCATCCAGGCGGGAAGCCCCATTGCCGAGGTTGGCGATCCGGCGGCGCTGGAGGTGGTGATCGATGTGCTCAGTTTTGATGCGGTAAAGCTGAAGCCCGGTATGGCGGTTCGCTTCAACGGTTGGGGCGGGCCAGAACTCAAAGGCGTGGTCCGGCGGGTGGAGCCGGTCGGGTTCGAGGATATCTCGGCCCTGGGTGTGGAGGAACAACGGGTCCAGGTCGTGGCCGATATCACCAGCCCCATTGAACAATGGCAGTCCCTTGGAGACGGCTACCGGGTGGATGCCACCTTCATACTCTGGTCTGCGGAGGACGTTCTCTGGGCGCCGTCCTCCGCAATCTTCAGCTCGGAGGGACAGAGCTGGGTGTTCCTCGCCAGGAATGAGACTGTCCATCGCCAGGCCGTGCAGACCGGCCAGGGTAACGGCCTGAGAACCCGGATTCTCGACGGGCTGACCGAGGGCGACCTGGTGGTCAGACATCCCGATCGTCAACTGGACGAGGGCGTCAGGATCCGCGCGCGCTGAAATGAAAAGTGATCAGTTGTCACGTTGTAGGCTGGATTTGGGTTAACAACAAGAACAGGACAGGAGCCCGAGCCGTGACCCAGTACGACACCCTTATTGTGGGTGGCCGCTATTTTGATGGCACCCCGACCCCATCCCGAATGGCGGATGTTGGCATCCGGGAGGGCCGGATCGTCACAGTTGGCGAGGCCGAAACCCTCGACCCGGCCCATGGCCCGGGAGCGGGGCATCCACGTGGTGGATTTCTTCCTCGATATGGTGGTCGCCCATGGCCGGGCGCTGCGCTGGTTCACGGTCGTGGGTAACCATCGCAAGGACCGTCTTCGGGAGATGGTGAAAAGTCCCCACGCCCTGATCACCTTCTCCGATGCCGGCGCCCACATTCGCAACATGGCCTTCTACAACCTGCCGCTGCGTTTCCTGAAGCTGGTCCACGAAAGCCAGGAGCAGGGGAAGCAGGTGATGTCACTGGCGCGGGCGGATATCACCATCCTGGATTCTCAGGGGCTGGAGCGAGATCTTGAGCAGATCGAGTCGGCTCTGGGTAAGCAGGGGGGGGGGCTTCGGTCAGTTCCTCCGGGCCGGGCATCACTGATTTTTGAGGCAGCCGGAGTACAATGCGACCATAACTCCGAAAATACCGACAAGGGAGTGCAGTGTATGGCGCAGAAACCGGTGGCTATCCTGGCCTGGGTGGGAATTTTTCTGGCCGTGTTTGTCTGGTCCGGTATCGGTCCGAAGGACCGGGCGACCTGGGTCCTGGAGGTCTTGCCGGCGGCCATCGGCTTTGTGCTGGTCGTCTGGTGCTATTTCCGGTTTCCCCTGACTTCCCTGGCTTACTGGCTGATTCTGGTGCACGCCGTCATCCTCATGGTGGGTGGCCATTACACCTATGCGGAAGTCCCCCTGTTCAACCATCTGGGCGACTGGTTTGGCTGGGAGCGCAACAACTACGACAAACTCGGGCACCTGGCCCAGGGCTTCATTCCGGCGATGATTGCCCGGGAGGTGGTGCTCAGGCTCGGTGTCTTCGCCCGTGCCGGCTGGCCCTCGTTCTTCATTGTCTGCTTCTGCCTCGCGCTCAGTGCACTCTACGAGCTGATCGAATGGTGGGTGGCGCTGCTCAGTGATGAGGCAGCCGAAGCCTTCCTGGGTACCCAGGGCTATGTCTGGGATACCCAGTCAGACATGGCCTGGGCGCTTTCCGGCGCGATTCTGGCACTGCTGGTATTGGGCCGGGTCCATGACCGACAGCTTGCCCGTGTAGCCTCCTGAGTCCGACCAGAACCGACCTGAACTGAACCTGACGGAAACCTGTTGTTATGTCTGAACCTCAAACCGGCCCGAATCAGTCCCGGGGACTGCCGAAAAGTCAGTTGATAGGCCTGGTACTCGGTACCGTGTTCCTCTTGGTCACACTGTTTTTCCCCGCCCCTGAAACGATGAGCGGAGAAGCCTGGGCCGCTCTCGGCCTGATGCTGTTGATGGCCACCTGGTGGAGTACCGAAGCCATTCCGATCCCCGCCACGGCGATGCTGCCCATCGTGCTGGTGCCGGCGCTCGGCCTGGGTTCGGTGGGGGAGGCCACATCGCCCTACGCCCATCCGATCATTTTTCTCTTTCTCGGGGGCTTCACATTGGGCCTTGCCATGCAGCGCTGGAATCTGCACCGGCGCATTGCCCTGCTGACACTCAAAGCGGTAGGTAACAAGCCGAAGCGACAGATTGCCGGGTTCATGCTGGCCACGGCGTTTCTGAGCATGTGGGTGAGCAACACCGCCACCGCAATCATGATGCTGCCGATTGGGCTGTCCGTGATTGCCATGGCCGACGGTTCCAACCCTGACGGTGTGCGTCGATACGCCACGGCGTTGTTACTGGCTATCGCCTACTCCGCGAGTATCGGCGGAATCGGCACCCTGATCGGAACACCGCCCAACGCGTTGCTGGCGGCTTATCTGAGCGAAAACCAGGGCATCTCGGTGGGTTTTGCCCAATGGATGCTGCTGGGCGTGCCGGTGACCGTCATCATGCTGGTGCTGGCCTGGTGGTGGCTGACCCGGCGGGACTTCGGCCTCGCCCACCAGGGCGACAGCGGTGACCTGATCCGGGACGAGCTCGCGGCTCTGGGACCGCTGGGCAAGGGGGAAAAGCTGGTTGGAATGGTGTTCCTGATCACCGCCGCCGCGTGGATCTTCCGGCCCCTGTTGTCCGACGAACTGATGCCCTGGCTCAGTGATACCGGCATCGCAATCGCTGCGGCCATCGCCATGTTCCTGATTCCGGTCGATACCCGCGAGCGCCAGTTCCTGATGGACTGGGACACCGCCAAGGGCATTCCCTGGGGTGTCCTGCTGCTGTTCGGTGGCGGCCTGGCAATGGCGGGGGTTATCAGCAGTTCCGGGCTTGCGGAGTGGATTGCCGGCTCCCTGGGCGCGGCCGGGACCCTGCCGACACTGCTGCTGATTGCCATTGTTGCCGGGGTGATCATCTTTCTGACCGAAGTAACCAGCAATACCGCCACAGCGGCCGCGTTCCTGCCGTTGCTGGGGGCGCTGGCCATGTCCCAGGACGTGTCACCGCTGTTGCTCACGGTGCCGGCTGCCATTGCTGCCAGCTGCGCGTTCATGATGCCGGTGGCAACACCACCGAATGCCATCGTGTTTTCCAGTGGCGACATGAAAATCGGCGATATGATCAGCGCCGGCTTTGCCCTCAACCTGATGGGCATCGTGGTGGTGACGCTGTTGTGTTACACGCTCCTGGGCGTCGTGTTTACCCTCTGACAATCCGGGGGATCATTCCCCCTGGATCTTGCTGAGCAGGTCCTTGGCCAGTTCTATGGCTTCCGAGCGATGGCTGATGTTCTGTTTCTGATAGAGGCTGCGGATATGGGTCTTGACCGTGGTTGAAGCCACCTTCAGGTGCTCGGCAATCTGGTCATTGGACAGGCCTGCATGAATCAGGCTGAGGATCTGCCACTCCCGTCGGGTCAGGGGGGAGGTGCGGATCAGTTCCGGTACGTCCGGCCTGTCGATGATGTCCTGGATGATCGCTTCGTCCAGGGAAATCCGGATCGCCCGGCTGAAGTCCCGCTGCTGCTGTGCCAGCTGGATCAGCCGCTCCGCCCGCTGCAGCTCCATGCCGTCAATGGCGCCATCGTTGATCAGGGCCTTGAGCATTACGATCAGAACCTTGCCCAGACGCAGGAAGCTGCCGACAGCCCCGGTGGTGCTGGCCAGCTCTAATGCCTGTTTCATGTGGTCCAGCGCCTGGTCTCTCTCCTCCATCTGCCAGAACAGGTAGGCCAGGGCGATGTGATTCCGGTTCAGGTCGGTTTTCAGTCCCAGGTCATCGGCGACCCGGGTGAGTTCCTTCAGGATCGGAAGAGCCTCGTTGAACTGGCCGAGACTCATCAGGGCGCGGGCGCGATTGCGGCCGTTACACTGGTAGAAATGGTTGGTCGCTTCGGCAGGGTTGCTGGCCGGAGCGATGGTGAGCCAGCGCTGGATCGCATCCTGGTCCCGCACCGCATCCCAGTAGGTCAGCATGGTGGCATGGGCGTTTGCCACCCAGTCCAGATGGTAATCGCTGGCGGCCAACATCTTCTGGACCTTGGCAATGTAATCCGCGCAGAGGCTCTGGCGCCCTCTCGCCTGTGCGACCTTGGCGAGGGTCGTGTAACTCTGCACATACCAGCGCTCACCCTGGGCTTCGAGAATTTCGATGCCCTGCAGTGCACAGCGTTCCGCGCTCTCCAGGTGGTGCCACTCCCACATGATCTGGCTGCGGATCCGGAACAGGAACTCGAGGATGGGCAGATGGTTCAGCTGATTTTCCTCAGCATACTGGAACGCCCGTTCCTGGATGTTATAGGCCTTTTGCAGTAAGCCCATGGCCACGCTGATCTCGCTTTGTTGGCAGAGGGCCCAGATCACATTCTGATGAGCCTGGTGGGCCCGGGCCATGTGTTCGGTATCCTGCATACGGGCCAGGGCTTCCTGTAGCTCGCCTCTGACAAAGAGGGCTTCGCCGACCACCGACGCCGCAGCGACCCGGGAGGTGGGAAGGTATTGCGCTTCCTGCTCGACCGCTTCCCGGGCCAGGACCAGCGCCCGGTCGCTGTCGCCGTAGTTCATCGCGACCTGTGCCCGGATGGCACTGAACTCGCCGTGTACTGCCCGCTGGGATTCCTCGCTCATGACTGCCCTGAGCCTGGCTTCGGCGGCTGACAGCCAGTTCTCGACTTCGTCGAACTTGTATTGCCCCTGGGCCACCCAGGCACGTAACAGGGTGAGGGTTGGGTCCTCGGCAATCACGTTCTGGGACAGGGTGTCGAGGCAACGCTGCAACAGATTGAACTGCCCTTCGGTAAAGAATTTCCGGCCGTGCAGGGTCAGCACCCTGGTGATCCTTTCAGGATCTTCAGCGGCGATGGCATGCCGTGCGGCTTCCTCGGCATGGTCCAGTTCCAGCCAGGCATCCGCTGCCCGTTGGTGCAGCGCCCTCCGGTTCTCCCGGGTTGTGCAGCTCAGCAGGTGCCTGAGGTAGACCGAGAACAGGTGGTGGTAGCGGAACCACAGGGCGGAATTGTCCACCGGCGTGATGAACAGCCCCATGGCCAACAGGCTGCCGAGCAGCGCCTGGCCGTCGGTATCGTCCATTACCCGCATGACCATGCCGGCATTGAACCGTTCCAGGATGCTGGTGCGCAGCAGGAAAGTCCGTTGCTGTTCAGTCAGCGCCTGACCAACCAGTTCGCCGAAATAATCGAAAATGTGCTGATTGCCTTCGTCCAGCTGGTCGACGAAGTCACTGAATTCGATGCTGGTCACTGCCGATGCGGAGAGTAACTGAAGCGCAGAAATCCATCCCTCAACCCGGCGCACGGCCCGCTCGATATGTTCCCGGGATACCTCGAAGGGCAGGCGCCCCTCCAGGTACTGCTGGGCCTCATCGGCATCGAAGGCCAGTTCCCGGCTGGTGATTTCGGCCATCTGGCCTTTCATCCTGAGCTGGGCCACACCGAGGGGCGGAACCGTGCGGGTGATGATCACCAGAGTCAGGTAGGCGGGCATATGGCGGAGCAGGAAACGGAGCGACTGGTGAATCTCCGTGTTATTGATCAGGTGGTAATCGTCCAGCACCAGATAGAGGGGCTCGGCCTCGATTGGCAGTTCGGCCAGCAGGTCGGTGAAAAAGGCTTCCAGGTCGGAAAAACCCTCCTGCCGGAGGCGGTTCAGGGTTGACGAACCGGTGCCATCGGTAGCGCGGCTCAGGGTTCGGGCCAGGTAGCCGGCAAACCGGGACGGATCATTATCGCTGGCTTCCAGGCGGTACCAGGCACTCTGTGTATTCAGTGCGCTCATGCGCTCGGCAATGGTGGTGGTTTTGCCGTACCCGGCAGGGGCATGGATCAGCAGAAGGCTGACAGGCTCAGCCACGTGCAGCAGGTCGTTGAACTTTTCCCGCGGCAGGAGACCGTCAGGTGGCAGCGGACTGGCGGTCTTGGCATCAATGAAGGTCAGGCTTCCGGGGTTCAGTGTTGTTGTTGGCATGAACCAGTTCTCAAAACGTTCTTCGGGCACCTCCTCTGCAGGAACAGATTTGAGGCACAGTTATCTTTAAGGGTACCGGTATTTCGGTATCTTACCGTAACAACATGTAACCCGATTAACGCTCAGGGTCATAAAAACAGGGACTTCATCTGACATGCTGCTGGTGCTCGCCGGATCCATTCTTACATTCACCATGGTGCAGGAAGCTACCCTGGTGGAGCCGTTCGAGAAAGGCTCCATTGTGATCGAGCAGGACGTGGATGCAAGCCCGGTAAAGCTGCGTTCGGAGTTCCGGGTGGAGCCACTGGTCGAACAGAAGTACCGCAACATTGTCCGGCAGGCTTACGACTACAGCTGCGGCAGTGCGGCCCTGACCACCGTGCTCAACTACTACCTGGGCCGAACCCTGTCGGAACGGCAGGTGATGGAGGGGCTGCTGCATTACGGCGAAAGCGAAAGGATCGTCCAGCGCCGGGCCTTCTCCATGCTGGACATGAAACGGTTGGTAACCGCGCTCGGTTACCCATCCGGTGGTTTCCGCGCGACCATTGAGGACCTGGTCGACCTGGATCATCCCGCGATCGTTCCGATCCATCACGCCGGCTTCAAGCATTTCGTGGTGCTCCGCACCATCCGGGATGGCCGGGTTTACCTGGCGGACCCCTCGGTGGGCAACATTTCCTTCACTCTCGCCCAGTTCGAGGAAAAGTGGGACGACAACGTGCTGTTCATTGTGTTTCCCGGCAGCGACAAACCCCTCGATAACCTCGAGCTGAAAGAGGAAGACCTGCGCTTTGTAGACGACCAGACAATGACGCTGCTGGCCCTGGAACGGATTCCGGTGTTCCACGAGGCCACGGAAAGACGCATCAACAACTTGCTCGAGCGCCAGAAAAACAATCCGGACGGTAGTGTCGAAAACACCCGCAAACAATTGCATTACCGCCGTAACTAATTTTCCGGGCGCAAGACCCGGCACAGAATCACTACAAATAAAATAAGGGAGTCAGGATGAATCGTTGGTTTGTGCGAGGTTTTATCCTTGTTTCCGCCTCAGCTCTGTATCCAGGCGCAGTGCTGGCTCAGGAGGAAAGCGTGGACCAGGCGCGGGAAGCGCTGGCCAGGCAGGAGGGCGATGAAGACGCCTCCAAGCAGTTGGAAGAAGTGTTTCAGGCTGCCGAGAAGAACTACTCTCTGCAGAAAAAGGGCACCCATTCCCTGAACTACTCATTTGACTACTCCTATACGGCGGACCAGCGGCTGGACCTGGCCATCACCAATGGCTCGGTGCGCAACCTGGATGTGGTGCCGTCGGCAACCCACAATTTCACCAATGCCTTTTCCTACGACTACGGTCTTCTGGATAACCTGACTGTCGGCACCCGCATTCCCCTGGTGGTGAAATACGATACCGAGGATGAGTTGAGCATCTACGATTTCGGTGACGTGTCCTTTACCGGTCGCTGGCAGCCGTTTGCCTATGTGCCCGGCAAGATGTCCACCACCTTTTTTGGCACGCTGACCACCAAGACCGGCGTCAGCCCCTACGAAATCGACATCAAGGAACAGCTCTCCACCGGCAGTGGCTACTACTCTGCCGGTGGTGGTGTGAGCCTGTCCAAGGTGCTGGACCCGGTTGTGGTTTTCGGCTCTGTCAGTGCCACCTACAACCTGCCGGCCGAAGATCTGAACCAGGTCCGGGGCGCCCGCTTGCTGGTGGAGGTGGAGCCCGGATTCGGCCTCTCCGGCTCGGCCGGCTTTGCCTATTCGCTGTCCTACGACATCTCCCTGAGCATTTCTGCCCAGTTGAGCTACAGCGATGAAACCATCCTGACTTTTTCCAACGGTGAACAGGCCGTAGCCCAGGACCAGATGACCGGTTTCCTGAGCATGTCACTTGGCACCCGGGTCAGTGATACCACCATCGTGAATACCAGTCTGGGTATCGGCCTGACCGAGGACGCGCCGGACTTCTCTCTCGGGGTATCCCTGCCCATCAACTTCTCTGGCCTCAAAGAGTAAGTGTTGCGGTCCACGAATCACGGGAAGGGAAGGAATTCATGGGACAAAACAGCCATAAACGGCAGATTCTCGGGGCGCTGATCGCCACGACCATCTCGTTTGGCGCCCAGGCCCAGCTGGCTCAGAACCTGACCATTCACCCCAAGGCGCTGGCGCTGGGCAATGCGGTCACGGCGGATCCGCCGGGGGTGATGGCCATCCACTACAATCCGGCGGGTCTTACCCGATTGGACGGTCGTCAGCTCGAAGTGAACCTGATGAGCGTCTACCTGGATATCGATGCCGATTTCACCGCTCCGGAGGGTTACGAGATCTTCGGCATCGACGGCCTGGAAACCGACCCGCTGACCGGCAAGCAGCGTGATCCGGTCGCCAACACCCACAGTCATACCAATAACGTTGCCCTGTATCTGCCGGGTTACGGGATTCTGCGGGCGCCGCCGGGACCGGCCGTCGCGCCCTCGGCCGGGATCAGTGTCAATCCGCCGGGATCGAAGCTGACCTTTGCCAACGCCTTCTACCTGCCTCTGGCCGCCGGTTTCTATCGCGACAAGGACGACCCTGGCCGGTATCAGCCCCAGGCCACGGCGCTGCAGCGAACCACGTATCTCTCCCCGACGATCGGCTATGAGATCAATGACGAATGGTCGGTAGGCGCCGGCATCCACCTGTCCCATATGGGGATTGCCGCCGACCAGTACATGCGGGCACCGAACATGTTGCTCGGGGTTGCCGAGATCCTGCAGGACGCCTTCAACTGTGAGAGCGGGGACGAGCCCCTCCAGCCCTGGCTGGCGCTTTGCGGTGGTAATGTCGGCCCCTGGGACGATATCGGTGCGCTGAATATCAACGTCCAGGAAACCCTGTCACCGACCTATGCCCTGGGGGTGATGTGGGAGCCGACGGACTGGTTTACGTGGGGGGCGAGCTACACCTCCGAAGCCGACATGAACATGAAGGGCACCTTCGAGATCGAGTACACCGACGACTGGTCCGGCTTCTGGCAGAGCGTCAACGGCTCGGTGCTGGGTGCGATCACCTCGGCGATTCTCAGCCTGCCATCCGGTGCGCCCCGGGAGGCGGGTAATGTCAGCATGGATCTGGTCTATCCCCAGCATTTCCAGACCGGCATCAGCGTGGATGTTCACCCGATGCTGACCCTCAACGCCGACATCGGCTGGACCGATTATGCCCAGTGGGACGCCTTTGTCTTCCGGTTCGACCGGAACCTGGAGTTCCTGAATGCCGCGAGGATTCTCTCACCGGACAATGCCACACCCAACACGCTGCGCCTGCCGCTGGGCTTCAAAAGCCAGTGGAACTGGGCCTTCGGTGCCGAGCTGCATGTGTCATCGCGGCTTGATCTGCGCGCCGGCGTGGAGATCCGGGATTCGGTCATTCCCGACGACCAGCGCCAGGTTATGGCACCGTTTGGCGGCGCCAACCTGTACAGCGTCGGTATGGGCTACAAGTGGGACAAGGATACCGAGATCGATATGAACCTCAGTTACCTGCACTCCATCGAGACCATTCCGGCGGACACCAGCTGCAACGTCAACTGCGATAACATCACCAATATCATCTACAATCCCTATGCCGGTCTGGACATCAAGACCTCGCTGCGGGTGGTGATGGCCGGTCTGAGTTTCCGGACGAAATTCTGATTAACGGTGCGGACACCGAAAGGTAACCCCTGTGACCCGAAAACCCTGGTGCCAGATTCCGATAGTTGCTGCTCTTACCGCCGTGCTGGTCGGATGCCAGCTCGGAGGCGCGCCGACCGGAGAGCGGGAAGGGTACTTCACCTGGGTGGATGAGCAGGGGCGGGTGCGTTATTCGCCGATTCCGGAGAAAACATCGGCCGGGAAAAAAGATAACGAGGCCGGGTCAGCGACATCGGCGCCGGCCGGGGATTCGTCCGGCCAGGATCCGGGCAAGCCTCCGGCGCTCCAGCCGGAGGAGGAATACACCCTGGAAAACTACCCCGATGCCGAACAGCTGGCGCGCGACGGCTATGTCCGTCCCGGCGAGCCGAGGCCCTATTTCACCTGGCGGGATGCCGAGGGCAACATCCGGGTGAGCTACTACACGCCAGACACCCGAACCGATGTCCAGAAAGGGAAGGTGCCGCCACCGATTGAAATCACCCCTGCCTCCATCCACCAGCCCGGTGCCGCTCCGGTACCTGAGACGCCTGTGGAGGGTTACGATCCGGACGCCCTGGCGATTCTGGGCGTGGACGAGGGAGCCAGTTTTTTCAGCCAGTTCGCGGAGAGCTGTTGCCAGGACCTCAGCACGCGGGAGCGGCAGGCCTGGATCACCGGTCGGGAGTTTGAAGTGGACATCAGCCACGGGGCGGATAGCCACGATTTCAGCACCGGAACCAGCCCCTTTGCGCTTGTTGCCTTGCCTGCTCCCCGGGAGTACTCCGATTTTGTCTTCCGATTGCGCTCGTTTGCCCGCGACGGGCTGTTCGTGCCGTCAGTGGCCTTCCTGGATGAGCAGTTGCGTCCGGTCCGGGTGGTAACCGACCTGGCCATGGGATTCGAGCCCGAGAGCTGGCATTCCCGTGCCTACCTGCAAGCCTGGATCCCTGCCTTCCCGGCCCGGGGTGAGCGTTGGCTGGTCATTTTCACGCGGGCCGAGGATCTCCGGAGCCAGACCGTGCTGGAAACCCGGCAAGGCCCGAAATCCATTCCCCACGTCAGTACGGGTGAGCTTGGGCTCGAGCTGGTTTCCGAAGATTAGCTCTCAGTCCTCAGGCTGGCCCAGATCCAGCCAGGGCTGGGACAGCCAGTAGAACCGGCCATCGCCGGCCGGATGGGTGCAGTTGTAGCGAAAGCGGCGGCTGTTGAAGGCTGCGGGGGCCTGTACTCTGATCATTCCATCGCCAACGGACTCTATGTCAATCCTGCCCATGCCCGAGGCAAAACAGGTTAGCCCGGAGGTGGACAAATCCTCCGGCAGGGCAAATTCGAGTACCGGTGGATTGTCGGTGATTACGCCATCGGGCAGGTCTCCCGCATCGACGGGAAAGGCACGACTGAGCAGCTTGTCTTTGAGGCGGTCCAGCCGGCCATAGGCATTGGCCATGGGAAATCTCGGCAGCCGGGTCGGGGCCGAATATTCACCAATGGGTCCGGAGTGCTGACTGTAGCCATACCAGCCCCGGTCGGACAGATGATCCTCCAGGGCTGCATCGAATTCCCCGTAGGGATAGGCAAACAATGGAGTGTCCACGCCCAGTCGTTGCTCCAGCTCCCTTTGGGCGCCATCAAGGCTGTGTTCAATCCTCTGCTGCCACTGATCCTTTGGCTCATCCGGTTTCCGGGCCAGATGCCCGTGATCGGTGCTGTGATTGGCCAGGGTCACACCTTCGCGGCTTGCGAGTTCCTCCAGCTGGTCCCAGGTCATGTAGCCGGGGCGGCCGACGGCATCCGTATTGACGAAAATGGTGAAGGGATAGTCCCGGGCGGCCAGCAAGGGTGCGGCGGTGGTATAAACCGATTCATAGGCATCGTCGAACGTCAGGGCGACTGAGTTCCGGGTGGCGCCTTCCTCCAGCGCCTTTCGTGTGCCTTCCAGCAGGTGGACCACCTCCAGCTCAAGATCCCCCAGCATTTCCAGCTGGGCTTCGAACAAGGATTCGGAAGTGCTGGTGGAAGGCGGTGTGGCATCGCTGACGTGGTGATACTGGAGCACGACCAGATCAGCGTGCACCAGTGGGCTGAGCGCCAAGGTAAGAAAAGCGAAGGCAGTATTTCTTGCTGACATAGGTTCCTCGGGTCTGGCGGTGAGTCAGGCCGAAAGCCGGAAGTGGGATTTGAGCACGGAAAAGGCATGGTTCAGCTCCTGCACCGATGCCGTATCGCCGCCGCGGTCGGGATGCACCTCCATAACCGATCGGCGAAACCGTTGTTTGACCCTGGCAAAGTCGCCGGGGACGGAGTCAAAACCGAGTATCCTTGCCGCCTGGAGCAGCTCCGACTGCGCCGGGGCGACTGGCGGGCGCCCGGACCAGAAATCATCCATCATCCTGCGGATGCTGTCCCCGGGCATTCGGTACTGGTCCGGATCAAGGTAGAAGCGCCGCAGCTCGTCCTCCTGATCGGGCAGACCGGTGCCGGCAACGACAGACTGTGGTTTCAGCCGGATATCCAGCGGCGAGATTTCCAGGCTCTCGCCGGTCTCGGCCAGCTGGTCGCGAAGGCGGTAGAGTACGTGGAACAGCAGGAAGTGCACTGGATAGAGCTCTTCCGGGTCGCGGAAGCTGACCTCGCCGATCAGTTCCCAGGGGGGCGCCTGCAGCGAGCGGATCAGAGCCAGCTCACTGGTGCCCCGGGGCATCTTGCGGAGTTCGTGTTCCACCGCCACGAGCAGGTGCTGGATCAGGTGATCGGGAATGACGGCGGACGCTTCGGCATCCTTGTGATCGGTCAGGGCTGAATCGGTCATGGACGCTATGGTAGGGGAGAGTGCGGCTACAGGGAAGGTCTCCCGGATCCTCGCCGGGTTGCAGTATATCCCTATCCGGTATCCTGTCCCTGAAACCCGCTGATGCGTATAATCGCACCCTCATTGACCTTACGAACGTGGTTGTTATGTCCGAAGCTATGATCGCCAAGCCCGCTGACCAGTCGCCCGCTTCCGAGCAGGATCGGCGCCAGAAACTGGAGCTGAACAAACTGCAGAAAC
>JABURI010000252.1 GCA_014762755.1 Marinobacter sp. | reverse complement strand
CGGCCTGGCGCCGTTCATGAGCATCATCAAGGATCCGGAAGTCTACGAAGCGTTCGACAAGGTGATCCTGACCCACGGCGTTCGCTATATTTCGGAACTGGCCTACCAGCAGGAGATCGAGGAGCTGCCCGAGAACGAATTCTTCGGCGAGATGGTGAAGGGCAAACTGTTGTACTACCCGACCGTCACCCGGGAGCCGTTCCGCAACGAGGGCCGTCTGACCGATGCCATGGAATCCGGCAAGATCACCCGTGATCTGGGGCTTCCGGAGTTCAATCCTGACACCGACCGCTTCATGATTTGCGGCAGCCCGAGCATGCTCAAGGACACGTGCGCGATTCTGGACAAAATGGGATTCCGCGAGGCTCGGGGTGGCGATATGGGCCATTACGTGATCGAGCGGGCGTTCGTGGAGCAGTAAGCCCGTCCAGAGAGCGGATTCGCATGTTGAAGCCCCGGTGCCTCAGGTTCCGGGGCTTTTTGCTTTCTTGCGGGGGTCCGTGGTCTCTTCATCCAGCCAGGTGCCGCAGTACTTGCAGTAGCGGGCATCCTGCTCGTGCCGGTGCTTGCCGCAGCCCGGGCAGGCCTCATCAGAATACCGCTCCTTCTGAAGGGCCCGGATGACCTCGGCTGAAAAGATACCGACTGGAAGCGCGATGATTGAATAACCGATAAGCATGATGGCCACGGAAATGAACTGCCCCAGTGCCGTGATGGGTGTGATGTCCCCGTAGCCAACCGTGGTCAGGGTGACGATACCCCAGTAAATGGCCTTCGGAATACTGGTAAAGCCTGCTTCCGCCGGTTCGATCAGGTACAGCACGGACGAAAAGATGGTCACCAGCATCACCACGGTAAACAGGAAGATCCCGATCTGGTGCCGGCTGCGTACCAACGCGCCCCAGAGCAGGCGTTTTTCACCTTCCAGCGTCATCATTTCCAGAACCCGGAACAGCCGCAGCGCTCTCAACAGGCGCACCACGACCAGTACCTGCGCCCCCGGAAAGATCAGTACCAGCCAGGTGGGCAAGACCGCCAGAACGTCGATGACACCATAGAAGCTCTTCAGGTAGAGCCTGGGCTTCTCGAGACAGTAGATCCTGAGGGCCAGCTCGATGGTGAACAGGACCGTAATGACCCACTCCGTGTAGTAGAACACCTCACCGAAGCGTTCGTGATACTCGTCAATGCTGTTCAGCATCACGATCGCTACGCTAAGGAAGATCAGTATCACCAGGGCAATATCAAAGGCCTTGGCGACCAGCGTGTCCGACTCGAAGATCAGCTGAAAAAGGCGGGTTCGCAAGCCCAGTTTGGCGGGTTTCAGGGTTGGCATGCGGTGACTGTCTCCTGTTTGGTCGAGGAAGGCTGATCTTTACTAGACTCTAGAGAGCGGTATCTCATCCCGTCAACTCCCAGCCTTCCGGGTTCTGGCGTTGAGTTATACCGGTGACCAGCGCCGTTCCTCAGCAGTTTTCCGGAATGGTGTCGATGGGTCTACAGGTCAGCACTCTGAATGTTGAGTTTCCTCATCGACACTCGTTGTTACAGGAGAAGTTGGTGAAACAGGACAAGGAAATATCCAGTGAGGAAATGGCGGACGAGGTCAATCGGGTGATCCGCTCGGAGCGCAAGCGGGGCAGGGCCGGGCGGCTGATATGGATGCTGGTGCTCGCGGCACTTTTGGCGCTAGTTGCCTGGTGGCTATGGCCGGATGACGGTGAAGTTCAGTGGCAGACCCATGTACTGGACCGGGGCGATATGGTTTTGACGGCCACTGCAACCGGCAGCCTCGAGCCCAAGAGTGAGGTCACCGTGGGCGCGGAAATATCGGGTCTGATCACCCGGGTTCTGGTTCACGAAAATGATCAGGTAACTGAAGGCCAGGTGTTGGCGCTGTTCGACACCGATGAGCTGGAGGTGGCGCTGGAACAGGCGGAGGCCCAGCTTGCCCTGTCCCGGGCCTCGGTGGCGGAGGCCGAGGCGACTCTGCAGGAATCGCAGGTGGATGAGCGCAGGATCAGTGCGTTGCGTGAGCGGGGCACCACGGCCCAGGCAGAACTGGATGCTGCCATCGCAGCCCGCAAGCGGGCCGAAGCGAAGCTGGCCTATGCCCGTGCCTCGGTGAGGCAGGCGGAGGCCTCGGTTCTTCAGGCCCGGACCCGGCTGGAAAAAGCGGTGATTACCTCTCCAATCAATGGTGTGGTTCTGCAGCGAAGCATCGAACCCGGCAATACCGTGGCTGCTAGCTTCCAGACCCCGGTGCTGTTCCTGCTCGCCGAAGATCTGAAAGCCATGGAGTTGCATGTGTCCATGGACGAGGCCGATGTCGGGCTGGTGGAAGCCGGGCAGTCGGCAACCTTTACCGTGGATGCCTGGTCCGGCAGGGAGTTCTCTGCCGAAGTACTCAAGGTTCACCTTTACCCGGCTGTCGAGAACAACGTGGTTACCTACACCACCGTGCTCTCAGTAGACAACAGCGACGGTTTGCTCAAACCGGGCATGACGGCCACCGCCACCATCGAAACCGGACGGCGTGAGGACGTCCTGCGGATTCCGAATATGGCGTTCCGTTTTACGCCGCCGGCGACGGAGAGCGGCGGTGGCGGACTTTTCAGCCATCCCGGAGCGCGTGCCGGGGGAAACCGGGCCGGACCCTCCAATACGGTATGGGTGCTGCGTGACGGCGAAGCTACCCGAGTGGTTGTGCAAACGGGGGCCTCCGATGGCCGGTATACGGAACTGCCCGGTGATGAGCTGGCTGAGGGTGACCCCGTGATTACCGGCATGCAGGCGGCGGAGCAACCATGACGGAAGGGAGTAATGTCGGTAGGTCGGCCACATTGCAACCCGCGCCGAACGTGGTCGAGATGCGCGACATTTACAAGATCTATGGCAGCGGTGCGACGGAGGTTCGTGCCCTGGATGGCGTCAGTCTGAGTATCCGTTCTGGCGAGTTCGTGGCCATCATGGGGCCGTCAGGCTCCGGCAAATCCACCTGCATGAACATTCTGGGTTGCCTGGATGTGCCCACCTCCGGGGATTACTGGTTCCGCGGCGTGGAAGTTGGCGGCCTGGACCGGGACGAACTGGCACTGTTGCGCCGCAATTTCATGGGCTTCGTGTTCCAGAGCTTCAATCTGCTGCCCCGCACAAGCGCCCTGAGCAACGTTGAACTGCCGCTGATTTATGAAGGAGTCCGGCCCGCGCGACGTCACGAGCTGGCCATGCAGGCCCTTGCCACCGTTGGCCTGGCCGATCGGGCCCATGCGACCTCCGCCCAGCTTTCCGGGGGCCAGCAACAGAGGGTGGCAATTGCCCGGGCTCTGGTAACGGAGCCTCCGGTTTTGCTGGCGGATGAGCCTACCGGCAACCTGGATACCGTCATGGCGGCGGAGATCATGAAAGAGCTCGTGTCCATTCGTGAGCAAAAGGGAATCACGATCCTCATGGTCACCCATGAGCCGGACATCGCCCGGTATGCGGACCGTGTTCTGTTTTTCACCGACGGCAAGCTGATCCGGGACGGCTCGCTGGCGGAGGTGATTGCGTGAGAGTCCTGGATACTCTGGGCCTGTCGGTGCAGGCCATTGCCCGCAACAAACTGCGTTCGTTTCTCACCACCCTGGGTATCATTATTGGCGTGGCCAGTGTCGTAGCCATGGTCCATCTGGGGCAGTCTGCGACCCGCAGCGTGACCGAGCAGATTGCCAGCATCGGCTCCAACCTGTTGTTTGTCATGCCGGGTACTGCCCAACGGGGCCCCGGTGGCCTGCGGACCACCGCGGAGAACTTCGAACTGGCCGATGTCGAAGCCATCCTCAACGAGGTGGATGGAATCCTGGTAGCCCCCGCGCTCACCACCAGTGCCACGGTGGTTGTCGGTAATGCCAACGACACCATACCGGTGATCGGTACCACCAACGAGTACTTTTCCGTCCGGAACCATTACCTGGATTACGGCCGCGAGTTCGAGGATGGCGAACTGTCCTCCGGGGCGGCGGTGTGCATCATCGGCAAGACTCTGATTGAGGAAATGTTCCTCGGGCATGAAGCACTGGGAGCGAACATCCGGGTCGGGAGAACGGCTTGTCGGGTTATCGGTGTGCTGGAAGAAAAAGGCGAGTCCATGGGCCAGGACCGGGACAAGACCATTCTCATGCCGGTCAAGGCAGTTCAGCGCCGTCTGGTGGGTGAGCTGGATGTGAGTGCCATCTATGTGTCTGCGCTGGCTGATGGTACCACTGGCCTGGTACAGGAGCAGATTGAATCGCTCTTGCGCCAGCGCCGTACTCCGGTCAACGGTGGTGTGGATGATTTTTATGTGCGGGACACCCAGGACATCGCCCAGGCCCTTGAAAGCACCACCAACACCCTGACGATCCTGCTGGGCGCCATCGCGGCCGTCAGTCTGCTGGTGGGCGGCATCGGTATCATGAATATCATGCTGGTATCGGTCACCGAGCGGACCCGTGAAATCGGCATAAGACTGGCGATCGGAGCCAGGGCCCGGGATGTGTTGACCCAATTCCTTGTGGAATCCATTGCCTTGTCGACCCTCGGCGGTGTCATCGGCCTTGTCATCGGGGTGGGTGGAACCTGGCTTGTAACCTGGCAATTGAACATGCCCTTCGTTATTTCCCCCACGGTGATGGCCGTCGGATTTTCATTTTCCGTGGCGATCGGGATCATCTTCGGGTATTTTCCCGCCCGGAAAGCCGCCATGCTCAACCCCATCGACGCACTGCGGCACGAATAACGCGCACAGAGATCCCAAGACAGGAAACGAGGATGTTCACACTCGAGATTGAACCCAGGTTCAGCGATACCGATGCCCTGGGGCATATCAGCAATACGTCATTGCCCGTCTGGTTCGAGCAGGGCCGTACACCGATCTTCCGGATCTTCCACCCGACGCTGGAAGTGAAAACCTGGCCTCTGATCCTGGCCCGCCTGGAAATTGATCTGCTGGCACAGAGTTACTGGCACATGCCCGTGGAAATCCGCACCGGTGTCGGTGACATTGGCAACAGCTCTTTCCAGGTGATCCAGGAAGCCTGGCAGGACGGCAAGAAGATAGCCCGAGGCATGTCAGTGCTGATTCACTTCGACTACGAGCATGAGAAATCGGTTCCGATTCCCGACGAGATCAAGACGAAGCTGGCAGAGCACGTTATGGAGTGACAGGGTATTCAGGGCCCTGCCTTAAGCAGGGCCCAACGGTTCCGGAGACTGATCAGAACCGATAGGTGGCACCGATGCTCAGGACATCAATGTCGTAGGTGTCGAAGCGGCCGACGATGGCCAGATTGTTTTGCAGATTGTAGCGGGCACCAATACCGACGCCGAGTTCGATTTCGGAATCGCTGGCGGAGCCAAATGGAGTGTCAACTTCGGCATCCACGTAAACCAGACCTGCCCGTCCCAGCAGTTCCAGTCCCTTGACCTGTTGATCCAGGTCCAGAGTATAGGTGGCGTAGCCGCCCAGGCCGAAGTAGCTGGCTTCGAGTGTTTCTCCAAAATAGCTGGTTTCCGCATCCGCAGCCGTCAGTGTCAGCTCAGCTTCAGCACCCAGGCCCGGCAGAACCTGGTCCAGAGCCGTGCCAAATGTACCCGCGACAACAATGGCATCATCGCTCAGACCCATATCAGCAAAGCCCAGGCGCGCTTCCGCATAACCATTCGCAACCAGATCGTTGGTGGTCAGGCCGTTGGAACCGGAAGTGCCGTGGTTATCGGCGTGGGCTACGCCGGAAGCAAGGGCGGCGCACAGAGCCGAGCAAATCAATGCGTTCTTCATACTACATCCTTTTTCTGTTTTTTGACGTCCAGATTGGCCTGTGGCCATTTCCGGAGCAGTGACTCTATATAAGCAAACAGCATAAATCGGTAATACATTCGTAACTCTTTGAAACACTTCACAGAAAAAACTGGTAAGTCGCTACCCGGGCATCAACCGGAATCTGAAAAAATGTTAAGTACCTGGTCATTACGCCGGATCGCCGGGTGATTCATACTGATGTCCGATGAACCAAACATCGGCGAGGGTGGTATAACGGGATTGATGCCACAGGAGACAATAACCATGACAAGCATCCCTGAAAATACCCCGGCGCCGATGGACGACGGTGCCTGTGATCACCTGCAAGGGCAGGCTCTGCCGAACGTCACGCTCACCAGCTCCGAAGGGCGCGCGGTCAATATTGGCAGCCTGGCGGGCACTGTCGTGCTCTACTTCTATCCCCGTACCGGTCGTCCGGACCGCCCATCGCCGGACGGTTGGGCGCAAATTCCGGGTGCGCTCGGCTGCACGCCCCAGGCCTGCGCCTTCCGGGATCATCACAAGGAAATGAATGATCTGGGTGTACAGGTGTTTGGTGTCAGCACCCAGGATTCCGGGTATCAGCAGGAGGCGGTTGACCGGCTCGGTATCTCCTTTGAACTGCTGAGTGATGAAAATCTGGAATTGGCACGGGCGCTGGAGCTTCCCCTGTTTACCGTTGAGGGCGTGACCCTGAACAAGCGCGTCACGCTCATTGCCAAAAGTGGCGAAATCCGGAAGGTGTTCTATCCGGTGTTTCCGCCGGATGATCATGTCTATGAGGTGATTGATTGGTTAAAGGATTCTTCCCACTGATTTTGCTTGTCTCCTCCGTTTTGCTGGCCGGCTGTGATCCCGGGCAGCAAAACGAGGAGACCGCTGAATCCGGCCAGCCAACCGAGGAGGCTGGAACTGCCGCGCCTGCGTCGGGCGCAGATATTTCCCTCGCCCTCAAACCTGCCCAGATGGATTGGGTAGGCCAGAAGATTTTCCTGAACGAATGTGCCGGCAAGCTGCAGTGCCTCGTCCACTGGAATGAGGGTGAGGCATTTCCGTCTCTGGGCATCGGGCACTTTATCTGGTACCCGGAGGGAGTGGACGGTCGGTTCGTTGAGAGCTTCCCCAAGCTTATCCAGTACATGACTCAGCACCAGGCATCGGTGCCGGACTGGTTGGTAAATCTTGAGCCATTCGACGCGCCCTGGCCGAACCGGCAGGCATTTCTGTTGACCGAGGATTCCACCCGTGTTGCGGAGCTCCGTGAGTTCCTGGCCGGCACTCAGGGATTGCAGGCGGAGTTCATTTTCCGCCGGGCCAGGGAGTCTCTGGACAAGGTCATTCAAGCGGCCCCCCAGGACCGCCGTGAGGAAGTACGTGCGATGCTCGCGGATTTAAGTTCAACGCCGGGAGGCGTTTACGCCCTGATGGATTATGTGAACTTCAAAGGAGAGGGGTTGGCAGAGACTGAACGCTACCAGGGGGAAGGCTGGGGCTTGTTGCAGGTGCTGCTGAACATGGAATCCGAACCGGATCAGACATCGCTCGCGGCCTTTCGGGAGGCAGCGGGCGACGTGCTCACCCGTCGCGCCCTGAACGCCGACAACCCCATCGAGCGGGAGCGATGGTTGTCGGGATGGTTGCGCAGGCTGGATACCTACCGGGAACCCTCCGATACCCCCGAAGGCACATAATTTGTTCAAATAATATTTGATTTTGCTAAGAATGTTCTACGCTTTGAGATGATTGCCCCAGGCTGGAGCACGAAGATAGGGTCTGCTCCGTTTTGATACAACGGCTATGGCGATTCTGTCACAGTGCTTCACTGCCGGGGAGGCTTTCTGGAAATAAATATAAAAAAAATCAAGGTGTTGTGTCGTTTTGGCTCGGTAATTGCTGCTTGGTCCATGTTGATCACAACACCTGAAACCTCGGAGATGAAAGAATGTTCAAAGCCCGATCGTTTGCTGCAGGTGCAGCACTAGTTATCAGTACGCTCGCTTCTTCCCATGCCTTTGCCGCCTCAACCCTCGATGCCGTAAAAGAAAAAGGTCACCTCCAGTGTGGTGTAACCAACGGTCTGCCTGGCTTCAGTCAACCGGATCAAGACGGTAACTGGACCGGTATTGACGTTGATACCTGTCGGGCGGTGGCTGCTGCGGTCTTTGGTGACGCAAAAGCCGTTGAATTTACCCCCCTGACTGCCAAAGAGCGTTTTACTGCTCTGCAATCCGGCGAGATTGACATGCTGTCGCGCAACACCACATGGACGCTGACCCGGGATGCCTCCCTCGGCCTCAACTTCGCCGGTGTCAATTACTATGATGGTCAGGGGTTCCTGATCAACAAAGGTATCGGTGTCGACGATGCAACCCAGCTGAGCGGCGCGACCATTTGTATCCAGTCCGGCACGACCACCGAGCTGAATCTGTCGGACTATTTCCGTGCCAAGGGCATGGACTTCAAACCAATCGTATTTGATACCTCTGAACAAACGGTACAGGGGTTTTCGGCAGGTCGTTGTGATGTGCTGACTTCCGACCGTTCCCAGTTGGCCGCACTGCGTTCAAAGCTGGCTGATCCCGATTCCGCGAAGATCCTGCCGAACACCATTTCCAAGGAGCCGTTGGGCCCCGTCGTCCGTCAGGGTGACGATCAGTGGTTCAATATCGTGAAGTGGGTTCTGTCGGTTCAGATCAACGCTGAAGAGCTGGGCGTGACCAGTGCCAACGTTGATGACATGCTGAAGTCAGACAACCCCAGCATTCAGCGCCTGCTTGGCACAGACGGCGATATGGGCTCGAAGCTGGGTCTCCAGGAAGATTTCGGCTACGAAGTCATCAAGAACGTCGGCAATTACGGCGAGATGTATGCCCGCAATGTCGGTCCTGACACCCCGCTGGGCCTGGACCGTGGCATCAACGCGCTCTGGACCGACGGCGGCATCCTCTACGCACCGCCGGTTCGTTAATACCTGAAAGCATGCCAGGGGTGCCAATCAAGGCGCCCCCGCGTTATCTCTGACGAGTAAAAAGCAGGGAAGCTTTCGGGGAAACTTGATGAAAAAACAAACGATAGAATCGAGTCCGGCCGGGCCCAGGCCCTGGTACGACCCACGGGTTCGATCCATTTTCTTCCAGATTGTCGCCATTGCCCTTGTCGCCTGGGGTGGCTGGACGCTTGTCGACAATACGCTTTCCAACATGGAGAGCCGGGGAATCAGCACTGGTTTCGGATTCCTCGACGAATCCGCTGGCTTTGCCATCATTATGCACCTGGTGCCTTATGACGCGACGATGTCATACGGGCGCACCTTTTGGGTAGGGCTTACCAACACCCTGCTGGTTTCCGCCATGGGAATCGTAGCGGCGACCATTCTTGGCTTCATTATTGGTGTCGCCCGACTATCCAATAACTGGCTGGTCGCCAAGATCTCCCTGGTGTATATCGAAGTCATTCGTAACATCCCTCTGTTGCTACAGATCTTTTTCTGGTACTTCGCGGTCCTCAGCAACCTTCCGTCACCTCGTCAGAGTGTTGATGTGGGTGGCGCTGTGTTCCTGAACAACCGGGGGCTGTATCTGCCGGAACCATTGACGCAGGACGGCTTCGGGCTCGTCTGGGCTGCCATTATCATAGCGATTGCGGCGGTGGCCGGGCTGAAAATCTGGGCCAGAAAACGTCAGTTGGCCACCGGCGAGATATTTCCAACATTCAAGGTCGGCGTCGCCATACTGGTGTTGCTGCCGGTTGTGGCTTACGCCAGCGCAGGTCAGCCTCTGGAATGGGACATCCCGGCACTGAAAGGTTTCAACTTCGGCGGTGGTATCACGCTGATTCCGGAGTTGGCGGCACTCTGGATTGCCCTCTCTTTGTACACCGCCAGTTTCATTGCAGAGATTGTGCGTTCCGGGATTCTGTCGGTCAGTAAGGGCCAGACAGAAGCGGCCAAGGCATTGGGGCTTCCCAATGGCCTGAGCCTGCGGCTGGTTGTCATTCCCCAGGCCATGCGGGTGATCATCCCACCACTGACCAGCCAGTACCTCAACCTGGTAAAGAACTCATCGCTCGCGACCGCGATCGGTTACCCCGATCTCGTGGCGGTATTCATGGGAACGACCCTGAACCAGACCGGGCAGGCCGTCGAGGTCGTGGCGATTACGATGGCGGTCTATCTAACCATCAGTCTGCTGATCTCCCTGTTTATGAATATCTACAACCGGGCCGTGGCGATTAAGGAGCGATGATGGCTGAGTCAACAATGAAACCACCCAGAAAAACGCTCGGTCCGATTGCCTGGATGCGTCAGCATCTTTTTTCAACCTGGTATAACTCTCTGCTGACCCTGTTGGTCGGTTACCTGATTGTGACCAGTGTCGGACCGTTGCTGAACTGGGTTTTTCTGGATGCCAATTTCAAAGGCAGCGAGCCCGGCGACTGCACCGGGGCGGGCGCTTGCTGGCTGTTTGTCAGTCAGCGTCTGAATTTCTTCATTTACGGATTTTATCCGGACGAACTGCAATGGCGGGTGGATGTGATGTTCCTGCTGCTGGCCGTTGCCTTTGTACCCCAGTTCATTGAGCGCTTTCCGGGCCGCAAATGGCTGGGGCTGTTCGGAATTACCGGGCTGCCAATCATTGGCTACTTCCTGGTTCCGGGTGGCCTGCTGGGACTGGAGCCGGTCGAAACCACCAAGTGGGGTGGCCTGATGCTCACCCTCATCCTGGCTTACATCGGGATCCTCGCCTCACTGCCGATCGGGATTCTGCTGGCGCTGGGGCGTCGGTCCGACATGCCGATCATCCGCGGCCTGTGTGTGGTGTTTATCGAAGTCTGGCGGGCGGTTCCGCTCATCACCGTACTTTTCATGGCCTCGGTCATGTTGCCGCTGTTCCTGCCGGAGGGCATGAACTTTGAAAAACTGCTTCGAGCCTTGATCGGGATTACGCTCTGGCAATCGGCCTACATGGCAGAAGTCATTCGTGGCGGTCTGCAGGCAATCCCGCGGGGGCAGTATGAGGCAGCCAGTGCACTGGGTCTGGGCTACTGGAAAAAAATGGGCCTGATTATTCTGCCGCAGGCACTGAAACTCGTTATTCCGGGCATCGTGAACACTTTCATTTCACTGTTCAAGGACACCACGCTGGTGCTGATCATCGGGCTGTTCGATGTGCTCGGCACCGTTCAGTCCACCGTGACAGACCCGGCCTGGCAGAACGTTGCGGTGGAGGGGTATGTCTTCGTCGCCTTCTGTTTCTGGATCTTCTGCTTCGGTATATCCCGTTACAGCCAGAACCTCGAACGTAAACTCGATACCGGTCACAAAACCTGATGGGTAACTCAATGACAGAACAAGCCCAAATTCCCGAAACTCAGTCTCCTTCTGCCAGCGAGGAAGGCAAGCCCGACATAATCCGGGTGGAACACATGCACAAATGGTACGGTGATTTTCATGTCCTTCAGGATCTGAACCTGACCGTCAGACAGGGGGAGCGTATTGTCATCTGCGGACCATCCGGTTCCGGAAAATCGACCTTCATACGCTGCATCAATCGCCTGGAAGAGCACCAGAAGGGCAAGATCATCGTTGATGATGTGGAACTGACGGACGATGTTCGCCAGATCGACACCGTTCGTCGGGAAGTCGGTATGGTTTTCCAGCACTTCAACCTGTTCCCGCACCTGACGGTGCTCGAGAACTGCTGCTTGTCTCCGATCTGGGTGCGGAAGATTCCCCGCAAGGAGGCTGAGGCCACTGCGATGGAATACCTTGAGCGGGTAAAAATCCCGGATCAGGCCAACAAGTATCCGGGGCAGTTGTCCGGGGGGCAGCAGCAACGGGTGGCTATTGCCCGCGCGCTATGCATGAAGCCCAAAATCATGCTGTTTGACGAGCCGACCTCCGCATTGGACCCGGAAATGATCAAGGAAGTGCTCGACGTCATGATCGAACTGGCCGGTAGCGGCATGACCATGATTTGCGTTACCCATGAAATGGGCTTTGCCAAGACCGTTGCCGATCGGGTTATTTTCATGGATGGGGGAGAGATCGTGGAGGAGGCGCCGCCTCATGAGTTCTTCAATAACCCCAGGGAGCCCAGAACCCAGAAGTTCCTCCAGCAGATACTGCAGCACTGATAATGAAAAGGCCGGGTCATTGCCCGGCCTTTTCATCACAGCGAATGTTTTTTCAATTCCGGTTCCTCGCCGGGAACCGCGCACAGCCACCATACATGGCTGTCCCAGTCTCCAAGAACAAAACGCTTCGCGGATTGGCCGTTAGCCTCAAGGTCGTGGATAGCCGGTCGGTGGGTGTGGCCGTGGATCAGGCGCTGGACCCCATGGGCCTCCATTTCCTTTACCACTTCCTCGGGCGTGACATCCATGATGGTTTCGGCCTTGCCCTGGTTCTTCGCCATGGAGATTTCCCGTAACTGCCGGGCCATCTGCTGGCGGTCTGCCAGGGGGCGGGCGAGGATCATCTGCTGCCACTGGGGATTGCGCATGTTGGCGCGGAACTTCTGGTACTCCACGTCCGCGGTACACAGGCTGTCGCCATGCATTAGCAGGGTGGGTGTGCCGTAAAGATCCACCACCGTGGGATCATCCAGCAGGGTGGCACCGGCACGGTTGCAGAAATCCTCACCGATCAGAAAGTCCCGGTTACCGTGCATCAGGAAGATCTCGGTACCGCTCTCGCTCACTTCCCTCAAGGCGCCGGCGACGGTTTCCTGCAATGGTGTTCGCTCATCGTCACCAATCCAGGCTTCGAAGAAATCCCCCAGGATATACAGTCGTTCCACACCCATGGCCTTGTCCTTAAGGAAGGCCAGAAATGCGTCCGTGATATCCGGGCGCGATTCTTCAAGGTGCAGATCGGAGATAAACAGCGTGGTCACGCGTCCTCCAGAACCTCGGCCTTTTCGATGACTACGTCCTCGGCAGGGACGTCCTGATGGCCTGCACGCATGGTGGTGCGCACGGCCCGGATCTTGTTGACAGTATCCATGCCATCAACCACCTTGCCGAACACGCAGTAACCCCAGCCCTCGGCGTTCTTGGCGGTGTGGTCCAGGAAGCCGTTGTTCTCGACATTGATGAAGAACTGGGCGGTGGCGGAGTGGGGATCCATGGTCCGGGCCATTGCGATGGTGCCGACCATGTTGCTCAGGCCGTTGTCGGCTTCGTTCTGGATCGGCTCACGGGTCTTGCGCGGGGTCATGCCCGGCTCGAAGCCGCCACCCTGAATCATGAAGTTGCTGATGACCCGGTGAAAGATCAGCCCGTCGTAAAAGCCGTCACGAACATACTGTTCGAAGTTTTTGGCGGTTTCCGGGGCCTTGTCGTAGTCCAGTTCGAGCTTGATATCACCGAAATTGGTTTGCAGCAGAATCATCAGGGTTTCCTGTACAGGTTTATAGAGGTTTCAGGGCGCTATTGTACTCAAGAGTTTTGCGCTATGCATGAGTCCGGAAAGGATTTGTGAGTATAATACGCGGTTTAAGATTCAACCCCTGTCCAACAGAGATTGTATGAGCGCCGAGTCGAAGAAAGCCCACAACTTTATCCAGAGCCTGATCGAAGACGCCATCGCCAAAGGCGAGCACACCGGCAAGGTCGTCACCCGTTTCCCACCGGAGCCGAACGGCTACCTGCACATTGGCCATGCCAAGTCCATCTGCCTGAACTTCGGCATTGCCGAGACCTTTGGTGGCGAGTGTAACCTGCGATTTGACGACACCAACCCGGAGAAGGAAAGCCAGGAGTACATCGACGCCATCAAGGCCGATGTGCAGTGGCTGGGTTACGACTGGGCCGGTGAGGTGCGGTATGCCTCCGACTACTTCGATGCCCTCTACGAATTTGCCGAAGAACTTATTCGAAACGGCAAGGCCTATGTCTGTGCGCTGTCCGCCGACGAGATGGCCGAATACCGGGGAAGTCTTAAGGAGCCGGGTCGCAACAGCCCGTACCGGGACCGTCCGGTAGACGAGAACTTGCAGTTGTTCCGGGATATGCGCGACGGCAAGTACCAGAATGGTGAACTGGTGCTGCGGGCCAGGATCGACATGGCGTCCCCGAACATCAACCTGCGGGATCCGATCCTGTACCGGATCCGTTATGCCGACCACCACCAGACCGGCGACAAGTGGTGCATCTACCCGATGTACGACTACACCCACCCGATCTCCGACGCCCTGGAGGGAATTACCCACTCCCTGTGCACACTGGAGTTCGAGGATCACCGGCCGCTGTATGACTGGGTGCTGGACAATATTTCCGTTCCCTGTCATCCGCGCCAGATCGAGTTTGCCCGGCTGAACCTGAACTACACCATCACCTCCAAGCGCAAGCTCAAGCGCCTGGTGGATGAAGGTTACGTGGACGGCTGGAACGACCCGCGCATGCCCACCATTTCCGGTATGCGTCGTCGCGGTTACACCCCGGAATCCATCCGCAACTTCTGCGACATGATCGGCGTGAACAAGGCCGGCGGCACCGTGGATGTGGGCATGTTGGAGCACGCCATTCGGGAAGACCTGAACACCCGCGCCCCGCGCGCCATGTGCGTGATGCGTCCGCTCAAGGTCACGTTGACCAACTATCCGGCGGACAAGGCCGAAACCCTGACTCTACCGGTGCACCCGCAAAACCCGGATATGGGCGAGCGGGAAGTGACCTGGAGCCAGGTGCTGTACATCGACCGGGAAGACTTCGCCGAAGAGCCGCCGCGCAAATGGAAGCGGCTGGCGCCGGACCAGGCGGTGCGCCTGCGCGGTGGTTATGTCATGACCTGCCGGGAAATCGTCCGGGATGACAGTGGTGAGATTGTTGAGCTCAAGTGCGAGTTTGATCCGAACACCCTGGGCGTGAACCCCGAAGGCTACAAGCCGAACGGGGTGATCCATTGGGTGTCCGCGGCGGACAGTGTCGAGGCGGATATCAATGTCTATGATCGTCTGTTCAATCACGAATCCCCGGACAGCGACAAGGATGGTGATTTCATTGACCATCTGAACCCGGAATCCCTGGTGGTTCTGAAGGGCGCGCGGGTCGAGAAAGGCCTGGCCGATCCGCGCACCGACCTGCCTTATCAGTTCGAACGCGAGGGTTATTTCTTCTGTGACCAGGAGCAGACCTCGGCTGCCGGGCACCCGGTGTTCAACCGTACCGTCACCCTGCGGGATTCCTGGGGTAAGGGGGGCAAGTGATCCGAATCTACAACACGCT
>JABURI010000254.1 GCA_014762755.1 Marinobacter sp. | reverse complement strand
GAGCGGCCCCCTCCTAAGGGGCAGGTAGCAGGTTCGAGTCCTGCCGGGGGTACCATTCAGATTGACCATTTTTAATTCCTGCTCCCTAGCGAGCATGCTATGCTCGGCCCTGTCTTGATCCACCAGCCGGACCAGCAATCTCTCGCCCATGATAACGGCTATCCAGCGTAAAAAACTGTTTCCGCTTCTTGTTATGATGGTAGCGCTGGCCGGGATGACTCTTTCGGTCGTCGGTGAAGCGTCATCCCATGGTATTGCTGAACTGGCTGAGACGCCGGCAATGGACTTGGATGGTCACCCGCATAGCCACGATCATCACAGCCACGATGCTGAAGAAAAGCCAGACATACCTTTACATCACGACTCTGGCAACCACACCCATGAATCCGTGGATCAACTGATCATCTGCCTTGTCTCAAGCCAACCCCTCGCCTTCCGGCAGCCTGTTCCGTTCGCCGGAGACTCTCCCCGCAGTTTTCGTTATCGGCTCGAACGCCCCCCAAAAGCATCCCTCATCGTTTGAGTCTTGCTGCGTCTGCAGCCCAATAACACGAAAACTGACGGAGTCATTATGTTGTCAACTTTGCTTGACGGCCGCTGGCGTGGGCGTAACCCCGCCGGTGGAAGCCGCCTCATCTGGATATTTCTGACCATTGGATTGCTGGGAATAAGCACCGATGTTCTGGCCCATGCCGTCGCCCAGGGCGATAAGGGGTATATACAGGAAATAACCGGCGTGAACCTCATTGCCTTTATCTACCTCGGGGCCAAACACATGGTCACCGGCTATGACCACCTGCTGTTCCTGCTGGGGGTCATCTTTTTCCTCTACCGCATGCAGCACATCGCCATCTACGTGAGCCTGTTTGCACTGGGGCATTCCACCACGATGTTGTTGGGTGTGTACATTAACGTCGGCATTAACAGCTACATCATTGATGCGATTATCGGCCTGTCCATCGTCTACAAGGCACTGGACAATATTGGTGCCTACCAGCGCTGGTTCGGCTTCCAGCCCAACACCAAGGCGGCCACGCTTATCTTCGGGTTCTTCCATGGTTTTGGGCTATCCACCAAGATCATCGAATACGACATCTCGCCGGATGGGCTGATTCCGAACCTCCTTGCATTCAACGTAGGTGTGGAGATCGGACAGCTCATTGCCCTAACCATGATCCTGATTGCCATCAGTTTCTGGCGCAAAACCGACGGCTTTTTCCGCCATGCCTACACCGCCAATGTGGCCATGATGAGTGCAGGCTTCCTGCTCTTTGGCTATCAGCTCACCGGTTATTTTGTCGCTTAATTCTGGAGATTTTTTATGTACAACACCGATATGCCCAGCCGTGAAGAATTACCCAGCACCACGAAGCTCATTCGCTCAACGATCATCGCAGCCATCGTGGCACTGTTGCTGCTGGTAACCGTGGTTATGCCCGCAGAATACGCTCTGGACCCAACCGGCGCAGGCCGCCTTCTGGGCCTGACTGAAATGGGCGAGATCAAGGAACAACTCGCCGAGGAAGCCGCCGCGGACCAAGCTGCCCAGATGGTTGCCGTGCAATCCCCGGCCGACCAGAAGGCTCCGGAAGCAGGCCAACCTGTCTCAACCGAACCGGCCCAGGAAACAACCTCGGCTTCGACGACTGAAGCGGAGCCCGCCCCGGAAGAGCCGGTATCAAAACCTGCTGCAACGGGACCAAAGTGGCAGGATGAAGTGCGCGTGGTCCTGACACCGGGCGAAGGCACCGAATTTAAGCTCACAATGGAAGAAGGTGCTGTCGCCCGTTTCTACTGGGTGTCTGAAGGCGGCCCCATCAACTACGATACTCACGGCGATGGCGGTGGGCAGTCCATCTCTTACGAGAAGGGGCGAGGCGTTCCGGAGGATGAAGGCAAGCTGGTGGCTGCTTTTACCGGCAACCACGGCTGGTTTTTCCGCAACCGCAATGATAACGACATCACCTTGATACTTCGTACGGGCGGCGATTACGGCCAGCTGAAAAAGATGCTTTAATCAACAAAATCCCTCAGAGGGCTGGCCCAAGGCCAGCCCTCTGACATAGCACGAATTGCATGCCCTCATTACGCTTGCGCAGAGAACCTTTGCCGACGGCGTTCAGCACTCAACACTCAGCGTTCAGCAAATACTTTCTTCACCACTGGCATTGCCGAGAACACATTCGGCCAGCCCGCATAAAATGCAAGGTGCGTCAGTACCTCTGAGGCCTGGTCTTTGCTCAGGCCGTTGTCCATCGCCTTGTTCAGGTGAAACGGAACCTGCTCAACCTTGCCGGCAGCGATCAACGCACTCACGGTCACCAGGCTTCGGTCCCGTGGTTCAAGGCCTGGCCTCAGCCAAAGATCCAGGAAAAGCGCTGTTTCCGTGTAATCGACAACGCCCTGGGATACTTCACCGTAGGTGTCCTGCACGAAGTTCTGCCTTTTGGCCTCAGCTTCCTCGTCCAGCGGCAGCAGTTCGGGCGAAACTTCAGGTAACTGGGAAGCCTTGATCCCTCTCTCTGCAAACACATCAGCGGTCACGGCCACTGCGGACATGGCATTGCCCCAGCCGGAATAGAAGGCAAGATGGGTAATCAACTCGGAAATCTCCGAAGGTTTTACCCCGTTATCCAGCGCCAAGCGAACGTGATACGGCAGTTCAATCTGCTGGTTTCGTGAGATCAGGGCGGCCAGGGTGACAACGCTGCGGTCACGCGGCGACAGGCCCGGCCTGCTCCACACCTCATCAAGGACAAGGTTTTGTGTGTACGATGCCAGCGCTGGCGACACCGACTGAACCTCGGCCGTAGTGGGTGCGCTTCCGGGTAATTGAAGATTGGGGCTCGGCGCCGACTCCTGGGCAACCGCTGTACCCGACATGCAGAGCGCGAGTGGCATCAGTGTTTGGGCAAATCGTTTCATGACGGCTTCTCTCTTCAAGTGAAAATGGGATGTCTCGAATCTGAGTAATCGGCCCTGATCCCGAATCAGTCGGCCCTGGAAATCGTTGCGGTAAAGTTTTCTGACTGGCTGAGCCGTTCAAGCCCTCTGGTAACGGTCCCGAGGTTAACGAGCGATCTGGCGTAGCCGAAATCCCGGTAAAAAATGGCCAGATTTCCCCAGGGAGCGTAGTAAGTGAAGCTACCCACCTCAGGATCAAAACCCGCCGGAGCGCCTTCCGTGGACAGACGCTGCGGGAGATCACTGACCTTTTCTATGCCGTGGTAATCCTCGAACGTTAGTGTCAAAGGCAATTGCGCCAGAAAGTCCCTGGTGGCGGCGGAGTCCTCCAGGGCGACTTCGACGGTTTCACCATCAATTTCCATGATGATCTGTGTCTTACCGGTCATGGATTCACTCCTTGGTGACTCGGGGCTGCTGTCCGCGAAGGCGATGCCTGAGTAATGGATGCCGAAAAGCAGAAGGAAGACCCACCGGATTGTCGAAGCCTGCGCTGGAAATCTCATTGGTCGTTCCTCCCGGCGCCACGCTATCCATCTACAGTTCATTCAGGTCACGGCCACGCCTGACGCGAACAATGTCGGCCATGATTGCTAGTGCAATTTCCGCAGGAGTCTTGCTGCCCAGGTGAAGGCCGATTGGCATGTGGATGCGATTGATCTCGTCCTGGCTGAGCCCACCCGTGCGACTCAGACGCTCGGCTCGAGCCCGAGAGGTTTTCATGGAACCCATGACACCAATGTAGGCCGCAGGAGTTTTCACCGCTGCCATCATGGCGAGATCGTCAATTTTCGGATCATGGGTTGTCGCAACCACCGCTGTGGAGGCCGTGCAGGCACCCTCAGCGCTAATATACAGGGAGGGTAAAACCGCCTCTAACACTGCTCCCTCTGGTAGCTGAGCATTGGCAGTCACCTCCTCCCGTGGATCACAGATAACCACCTGATAACCCAGACTGATCGCGAAACCGGCGCACGCCTCTGCGACGGACGAATAGCCGGCCAGGATGAGTTTGGAAAGTGCGCCGACACGGATGCAGACCGTTTCTTCACGCTCATTGATCACCACCCGTGGGCCTTTGGTCTGCGCCTTTTCGAGCCAACTCACACCATCGGTGAGCCTTATCTGACGGACAATCTCCAGCTCACCGGACCTCATGGCTTCAAGAAGCTGCTGGCAGTGGGCCCGGTTCTCGTCATTGGCGACCATGAGTGACCCCGGCTCCCGGGGCGAGGAACCAAAGGTTGACAGGACGGTACACAGCCAGACCGTCCTGCCCTCCTCCAGCCATTCCAGGGCCTGCGTTACGACCCGATAATCCAGGCTTTGCATGGTCATCCGCTCAGCTGGTCACCGACCGGAAGGCGGCGGATACGTTTTCCGGTGGCGGCATAGATTGCATTGCACAGAGCCGGCGCCACAGGTGGCAGCCCCGGTTCACCGACACCGCCCATGGCGTCGTCCGGGTTGTCGATCAGGTGGACCCTCACCACTTTCGGAGCGTCCGGCATCCGTGGGATCAGGTACTTGTCAAAGTTGCTCTGCTGGGCCACGCCATCCTGGAACGTCACCTCGCTCTTCAGAGCAATACCGATCCCCATCACGCAGGCGCCTTCCATCTGCGCCCGGATGCGCTCCGGGTTGGCCTGGGGGCCGCAATCGAAGGCAATGTCCGCTCGATGGATGGTGAGTTCGCCCGCGTCGTCCACCTCCACGTCAAAAACAATGGCGGTGTAGGAGACAAAGCTATGATGGAAGGCCAGCCCCAAACCCCGGCCTTTCTGACTCTCGCGACCCCAGCCCGCTTCCTCGGTGGCCCTTTCAATGACGCGTCGCATGCGAGCGGTGTCAATCGGGTACAGGTCCGGGTCCTCACCGTAGTTCCAGCCATCCCCGACGGTCAGGTTGTGTACTTCCCGGTCGGGCCCGAGCAATTCAAGCACATAATCCCGGTGATCCTTGCCGGCTGCTTCCGCCATTTCATGGGCAAAGCTCTGGATGGCCCAGGCGTGAGGCAGGTTGTAGACCGACCGGAACCAGCCGATCCGGACATGGGCCGGCGCCGGCGGATTTTCCAGACGAATCGACGGAATACTGAACGGCATGGTATTGAAGCCCATGCCCAACTCGAACTCCCCCTTGTGCTTGGGATCCGGGGCAAACAGGGAGGCGATACTCGGCGACAGGGTCCGGTGGAGCCAGCCGGTCGCTTTGCCCTCTGCATCCAGACCCGCCTCCAGATGATCGACCGACACGGCATGGAAGTAGGCGTGCTGAATGTCGTCTTCCCGGGACCATTGCAGCTTGACGGGCTGCCCTTCAAACTCCTTCGCAATCCGGGCCGCTTCGCTCACAAAGTCCGGTTTCGACTTGCGCCCGAAACCACCCCCGAGTAGCGTTTGGTGCACGGTCACGTTTTCCCGGTCCAACCCGAGTATTCCCGCAACGCCATCACGGGTCGCCCTGGGGTTCTGGACCGGTGCCCATGCCTCGGCCTTACCGTCCTTTACCCGGACAACCGCCACCGGCGGCTCCATGGGCGACTGCGCCATGTGCGGCATGTAATAGGTCGCAGACACCCGCTTTTCGGCATCTTTCAGGGCCGCATCAACGTCCCCGGACTGCCGGATGACCTTACCGGGGGATTGCGCGGCCTTTTCCAGCGCCGCCCGGTAGGCATCGGAGGTGTAGTCCGCATTGTCACCTGCCGCAGCCATGTCCCATTCGATCTCGAGTGCCCGGCGGCCCTCCATGGCGGCCCAGGTGTTAGAGGCCACAACTGCAACGCCACCCAGCGGGTTGAAAGCGGCCGGCTGATCCGCCGTTTCAATGCGGATCACCTTTTTGACGCCGGGTACCTCGAGGGCCGCGCTGTCCTCAACACTTTTGATCCCGGCGCCATAGACCGGTGGGCGCGCAATAACAGCGTAAAGTGTACCCTCCAGGTCCACATCGGCGCCGAACACCGCCTTGCCTGTCACGATGTCTTCACCATCGACGGCCTTGGGATAGGCAGACTTCAGTTCGCCGTTAACCAGGCCGGACTCCTTGCCAATGAAACGCAGTTCACTGTCCGCTTTCAGCACCAGCGCATTCCTGCCGGGCACCTCCAGCTCCCGCGCCGATTCGGCAAGTTCGCCAAAGCCCAGCTCCCGGCCGGTGGCGGAATGCACTACCTTGTGAACCTCCGCGTGCACCTCGGAAACCGGCACACCCCACTGGTTGGCTGCCGCCTGCTCCAGCATCAGCCGGGCGGCCGCGCCTGCCCGGCGCATGGGTTCGTGCCAGTGACGCATACTGCGGGAGCCATCGGTGTTCTGGTTGCCGTATTTCTCCTGATCAGCGGTCGCCTGCTTGACCCGAACCTGGTCCCAGTCCGCGCCGAGTTCGTCGGCCGCCACCATGGCCAGACTGGTGCGAATGCCCTGCCCCATCTCGGCCCGGTTGTTGATGAACGTGACCACGCCATCGGCATCGATGTGAATAAACACATTGGGGTTGTCGATCCAGCCGCCGGGCATGGCGCCTGCCCCAAACTGGGCTTTCTCATTGGCAAGCCCAGCATCCCAGCGGGCTGCCAGTAATAACGCCGAGGCGCCGGCCATCCCTTTCAAGAGTCCGCGGCGACTGACGTTGGCAAGCAGCAGTGTATCGTTCGACCGGCTCATGAACTCACCTCCTTACCCGCAGCCCGCTCAATGGCCGCCAGAATCCGATTGTAGGTACCACAGCGACACAGATTACCGGCCATGGCATCGATGATTTCCTGAGAATTCGGCTCCGGATTGCTTTTGAGCAGTCCGGTCGCATTCATGATCTGACCACCCTGGCAATAGCCACACTGGGCCACGCCGAGGTCCAGCCAGGCCTGCTGTACTTTTTTACCAACCGGGTCGTCGGCCATGGCCTCAATGGTTTGTACTTCCCCCTTCACGGCAGACACAGGAGTCACGCACGAGCGTGTTGCTACGCCGTCGATATGCACTGTGCAGGCGCCGCACTGGGCCATACCGCAACCGAACTTGGTACCCTTCATTCCGACAACATCCCGAATGACCCAAAGCAGGGGCATGTTGTCAGGAACGTCCAGCTCATGCTGGCGTCCATTGATCGTCAAACTCGCCATTGCTCTCTCCTTCGTGATTTTTTGGGGTTACCGACCCATGCACGCCATTCGCCAACCCATCAGCGCGCTCTTCCAACTAACCTGATACGTGGATTCGACTAGGCAGATTGCTGCACCAGCCTCCGGATATCCTGCATCGGTGGGGCACCAAACATTCGACTGTATTCGCGGCTGAACTGTGACGGGCTCTCGTAACCGACCTGGAATGCCGCTCTCGAAGCGTCCAGGTGTTCTGTCAGCATCAGTCGCCGAGCCTCACTCAGGCGCATCCGTTTCTGAAACTGCAGCGGCGTCATGGACGTCATCGCCCGGAAATGGTGGTGGAAGGCGGAGACGCTCAGCCCCGCCCGACTTGCCATGTCCTCGATTTTCATGGATTCGCTGTAGTGCTGCTTCAGCCATTCAATAGTGCGCACTACCCGATACCCATGTTGTCCCGAGGCCGCTATGTGGCGCAGCCGGGTGCCCTGCTCGCCCATCAATAACCGGTAGCAAATTTCGCGCTGGATCAATGGCGCCAGAGCGGCGATATCCTCGGGATGATTGAGCAGATCGAGCAATCGGTTAAAGGCGTCAAGCAACGGCCCGTTGACCGAGCTGACCGCGATGCCGAGGGAGTCCGCCTCCGAGCGCTCCGACGGTATGGGGTGCTCCAGCACAAGCTGAGAGAGCGTTCGCAGGTCAATTTCCATTGTCAGCCCCAGGTAGGGACTTTCGGGGCTTGCTTCCAGAATTCGCGACACGACGGGAAGATCGATGGAAGTGATGAGGAAGTGGCTGGCGTCATAGACAAACGTATCTTCGCCCACAACCACCTGTTTCCGACCCTGCCCGATCAGGCAGATACTTGGCGCCAGCATGTAACTGGTCGGCTCGGTGGGGTGCTCCCAGCGATGAAGGCTCAGCCCCTGCACGTCAGTATCGAGTCGATTGCTGTCGGCCGTTAAAAGGTCAATCTTCCTGGCCAGTCCAATCGCCCCCCTGTCCTCTCCGGCAGAGATTGTTGAGGATTCAGACGGTCTTATGCTGCCCATTTGTTTCTGGCCTCCAACTCTGACAGTTGCACCCTGGTCTTACGTTCGCTCGACAAACGGTGGGTACCCTGATTCAACCTCATTATCATGCCCTCTTTCACTTGTTTTCAGTTTGACGCGGAGAATCAGGCAAGAATTCAACAGGATCGAGACAGCCCCCTCGAGAATGGTTTGCCTCAATGCGGCTCCGGTTGGCGCAAAACCCCGGCTCATTGCCACCAACTGCCGAACCGTTCGAAACCTTCCCCATCTAACTGAACGGGCTCTCCAATCATTGGCGTTAGCAGATCAAAACCCTTTGCTTCGCTCGCGACTGTGATCCGTTCGAAGGGCTCGTCCCACGAATGCCTGGCAAGGGTGAACTTGGCCACATGGGCCGGCATCATCGAACGGGCATTTAACTCCTCAGCGGCGGCCACTGCCTCCTCCGGGGTCATATGAATGTAGGGCCAGCGGGGGTCATACTGACCGCTATCCAGTGCGACGAAATCGAACCCACCAAAGCGTTTTCCGATCTCGGTAAAATGTGGCCCGTATCCGGAGTCACCGCTAAAGAGTATGCGTCGATCCGGTGTCTCCAGAACAAAACCCGCCCACAAAGTCTTACCGCGCGTCAGGAGACGGCCAGAATAGTGACGAGCAGGAATGAGATGCACCCGGACATTGCCCACCAGGTCAAAACGATCGAACCAGTCACCCTCCCGGATAATCGAAGCGTCGTAGCCCCAACCTTGAAAATAGCTGCCCACCCCGAGGGGCGCCAATACTTGCCGCACTTTCGGTTTTAGCCTTTGCACGCTCGGGTAATCCAGGTGGTCCCAGTGGTCATGGGTAATCAACAGTGCGTCGACGGCCGGGATGTCGTCTGCTGCGTAGTCGTGCGTACCCGCATAAGCCTGGTTGAGGAACGGCAGAGGGGCAGCTCCTGTGCTGAATACCGGATCAATCAGAATCCGCTGACCATTGAGTTGAACGTAAAACGAGGAATGACCCAGCCAAACCACAACATCCTCGCGTGGGTCCAGGGCGTTGAGATCGGTTTGGACCGAAGGTATGCCCGACACCGGCTCCAGCCGTTCACCACTGGAATTCAGGTTTTCGAACAGCACCTGAAAAAATGTTTTGTCCCCGGCGAACATGGGCGTATCGACCAGGTTCTGAAACCCGTCCCCTGAATAGTTGGGGGAGCGCTCGATCTCCGCAAGGCGTTCACCTTCCGGCAACCGACCGAACTTCGGATGCTGCAGGTAAGCAACCGCCGAAACCACCAGGATGACAACAAAACCAACCACCCAGTAACTCACCATTCTTGACCGTTTTCCCATCATTGAAATTCCTGGTATTACGTTTGTTGAACCGGGCGCATGAGCACATCACTGATGCCGGTAGTTAACACCACCGACTTAGCATTGTTGCCCCTTTACTCCGGGCTAAGAGGATCGGGCAAAAAACCGACAGGATCTTGATAGAGAGGGAATCCCGCCGGTGCTCTAATCAATTTGCACCGCTTAACCCCCCTGAAACACACCTACGGAGACTGCGACATGCATAGAAAATCCCTACTCAAACCGGCCATAGTCACCTTGTTGGGCCTGACTGCCGGATCCCATGCCCTGGCGGAAGAAGCTCCCTCCCAAATCCATTACTCAGCCGATTCCCAGAAATCCTTTGCCGGACCTGCGGATCTGTTTACCGGCGACGTGCAAGTGGAGATCGTTTTTCCGAGCAATGAGGTTGCCCACTATTCGGGCGCTTATGTCACCTTCGGGCCCGGCGCCAGAACCGCCTGGCACCTGCATCCTGCTGGTCAACACATGATCGTCACGGATGGCACAGCATTGACCGGAACCCGTAATGGAGAGGTCATCAGGTTTCAGGAGGGCGAGGCTGTTTGGTGCCCACCCGAACTCGACCACTGGCATGCTGCAACTCCCGATGCGCCGATGACGCATTTTGTCGTCACCGCCAGTAAAGACGGCGAGAACGTCGTCTGGAAAGAACAAGTGACTGATGAACACTATGAGGCAGCTGTGGCTGCAAGCGAGTAACCGTAAAGCCCCCTCCTGTTCGGGAGGGGGCATTTTTACAGTCGATTCAATAAAGCATCAGCCCTGCTGGAATACAGGAAATTCGCTGGCTTCGCCGTAATCCTTGATTTTCTCCAGACCACTGAGCGTCTCCATGTCACTCTCATCGATGACAAAGTCGACGTCCGCATTATTTTTCATGTGGTCGGACTTGGCGGTTTTAGGCAACGGCAACAAACCCAGCTGCAAGTCGTAGCGGATACACAGCTGCGGCACGGAAACATTATATTTCGCAGCCATGCTGACGATCGCCTCATTCTTGAACAGCTCCCCGTGACCAACGGGCGAATAGGCCTCAACCAGCATGCTTTTCTCACGCGAATACTGAATCAGTTCAGTCGGCACGTTGCTCACATGGGCCAGAATCTGATTGACCATGGGCGGCACGGTGCAGGCGTCCAGAATATTGTCGATGTCCCGCGCCTGGAAATTCGAAAGGCCAATCGCGCGGAGTTTACCGGCGTTATACGCGTCTTCGAGTGCTCGCCACGCGCCCTGGTTGCCCTCGACAAACCGATCATCTCCGCCAAAGTTTCCCCAGGGCTGGGGACTGTGGATGATCATCAGGTCGATGTAGTCGAGCCCCATTCGCTCGAGGGAGGCATCAATGGCAGCGGCCGCGTCCTCATAACTCTTGTGCTGCGCTGACAGCTTGGTGGTCAGGAAAATCTCTTCACGGCTGATGCCGCTGGCCTTGATACCGGCGGCGACTTCGGCCTCATTACCGTAATCCTGGGCAGAGTCGATGTGCCGGTAACCAATACCAATGGCGTCCTTAACGGCTTGCGTGGCGTTCTCCCCCTCGATCATCCAGGTACCCAGCCCTAGCTTCGGAATTTCAACGCCATTCGAAAGCGTGTATGTCTCTTCAAGAATCATATTTCTCGCTCCTTGGTGTCACCTGAAAAACATCAGTATTTGCTGATCCACTGGATTGCGACCAGACAAAACAGGACGCAACTCATAGTGCAAATTTTCAGCAATATCCGGAAATTAATGAAGACACAAAACTCGCGCTTTCTTGCCTAAAACTCCTGGTGCAAAAGTTTCCACGATCTGTTGAAACGGTCAGGACTCCCTATTTCCATCTGCGCTCAGCACCGGCTTTCACCTCTTTTCCTTTAATCAAAGAGAATCGTGCAAGAAACAGACAGTATCGAGATAAAGCTTTGTCGCTCCTGGTGCTTAAATGGATGGATGCAAATCATCCCCAGAGATGCTGGTCACCAGCAAAGGAGATTGTCATGAGCGAGACCGATCAATCAGGTGAAAACATGCAGATCCACCGGGCCGGCTCAAGTGAGACCACCCAGGCGCCGAGCGAGTATTTCACCGGCAACGTCCGTATCGACCGCATCTTTAACGCACCAGCGCCGGCCCGCATGGGGCTGGCCGTCGTGAACTTCGAGCCGGGCGCTCGTACCAATTGGCATTCCCACCCGCTGGGCCAGGCCCTGCTGGTCACTGACGGCGTCGGCTGGACCCAGTGCGAGGGCGGTCCGAAGACCGAGATCCGCCCTGGAGACCTGATCTGGTGCAACTGTGGTCGGCGTCACTGGCACGGCGCAACCGATACAACCGCGATGCAACATGTGGCGATTCAGGAAGCACTCGACGGCAAGCCTGTCGACTGGTTCGAACCGGTATCTGACGAAGATTACCTCAGCGGCCCGGTCAAGAAGGACTGATTCTTCTCTGACTGGCGAAAGCTAAACAGCAGGTATTGTCGAGCGAGGTGCCGTTACTTGCACCTTTGAAATCTATCTGGCGAAGCGCTTTGCTCGCCGGACTATAGGAGACCCAAGATGGGCAATTATATTTTTACTCTCAGCAATAAAGTGACCCGCAAACCAGTCAGCTACAAAACCCGTTTTGGTGTCGAGCTGTCAGGCGATCTGTACCTGCCGGCAGACTTTGATGAAACCAAAGGCTACCCGGCGCTGGTGATTGGAGCACCCTACGGGGGCGTGAAGGAGCAGGGCCCTGGTATTTATGCCAACGAGATGGCCCAACGCGGCTATGTGGCATTGACCTTCGATCCCTCATATAACGGGCACTCCAGCGGTGCTCCGCGCCATCTGTCTTCTCCTGAACTGTTTGTTGAAGACTTCCATGCCGGTGTTGACTTCATTGGTACCCGTGCGGGCGTCGACCGTAACAAGATCGGAATCATCGGCATCTGCGGCTCCGGCGGTTTTGGCCTGAGCGCCGCTCAGGTGGACCCGCGCATCAAGGCGGTAGCGACTGTCAGTATGTACGACATTTCCCGTATGCACGCCGAAGGCTTCGGCGGTACGCTTGACGAAAACGCCCGCAAGGCGATGCTCGAGACCCTGGCGACCCAGCGCTGGGACGAGTTCGAAAGCGGTCGTCCGGAACTCAGCGAACGCGGTTCACCGCTTCAGATCGATGAAGATACCAATCCGATTGGTCGTGAATTCGGCGAGTTCTACTCCCGTCCGCGTGGCTACCACCCCAACTCCATCACCCAGTTCACGCAGTCCTCGGTCCTGTCCTTCATGAACTTCCCGCTGCTGGACAAACTGGCGTGGATATCCCCACGCCCGATCCTCCTGGTTATGGGTGAAGAGGCGCACTCACGCTACTTCAGCGAGGACATATACGAGGCTGCGGCCGAACCGAAAGAACTCTACACCGTACCCGGGGCAAACCATGTCGATCTTTATGACCGTACTGATGTCATCCCTTTCGACAAACTGGAGAATTTCTTCGGCAACGCACTGAAGTAAAGGTGCAGCCCTGCGCTTGAATCCATAGCAACCGGCAGGCATCTCCCGCCGGTTGCTATGGATCTCACACAGGAATCGTCCGCCATGAATTTATCGCCGGCCAAAACTCATTTGCTCAGGTGAGCTGCGTGGAAGCGCAGATGCTCCTCGATGAAGCTGGCGATATAGTAGTAGCTGTGGTCGTAGCCCTCGTGTCGACGCAGCTGTAGTGGGTAATCGCTGACCTGCGCTGCAGCTTCCAGCATCTCCGGCCTCAGCTGCTCGGCGAGAAACCCATCCGCTTCGCCCTGGTCTACCAGAGCAGGAACCGTCTGCACCGCTTCGCGCATCAGAACACTAGCATCGTAAGCGCGCCAGCTCTCGGTATCTTTACCCAGGTAAGCGGCGAAAGCCTTTTTCCCCCAGGGGCAGTTCAGCGGGTTACTGATGGGACTGAAGGCTGACACAGAACGATATTGCTCCGGGTTGCGCAAGGCGACCACCAGCGCTCCATGACCGCCCATTGAATGCCCGGCGATAGCCCGATGATCGCTGACCGGAAAGGTCGACTCAATCAGGTGTGGCAGCTCATTGGCCACATAATCGTACATCCGGTAATGACGGTTCCAGGGGGGCTCAGTCGCGTCCACGTAGAAACCGGCACCCTGACCAAGATCATAACTCTCATCATCGGCGACGCTTTCACCACGGGGACTGGTGTCAGGGGCCACGATGGCGATCCCCAGATCGGCGGCGATCCGCTGCGCACCGGCTTTCTGCATGAAGTTTTCGTCGGTACAGGTCAGCCCTGACAGCCAATACAACACCGGCACCCTCTGGCCATTGAATGCCTGCGGAGGCAGGTAAATAGCAAAGCGCATGCTGCAGTTCAACGTCTCTGAACGGTGGCTGTATTGCTTGTGCCAGCCGCCAAAACTTTTATTGCAGCTCAGGTTTTCGATGCTCACTGAAAGACTCTCTCAAAGCCATGTCTCACAACCCCACGTGCTGCTAGCAAGCACGTGGGGCTGTGATGGTGATTATTTATCGAAGTGGATGACGCTGCGGATGCTCTTGCCTTCGTGCATCAGTTCAAACGCCTCATTGATCTCGTCCAGCCCCATAGTGTGGGTGATGAAATCATTGAGCTTGAACTCACCCTGAAGATAGCGTTCGACAATACCGGGTAGTTCGGAACGACCCTTGACACCACCAAAGGCGGAGCCTTTCCAGACCCGACCGGTCACAAGCTGGAACGGGCGTGTGGAGATTTGCTGCCCGGCACCGGCAACACCGATAATGACGGACTCACCCCAGCCCTTGTGGCAGCACTCGAGGGCCGAGCGCATGACATCCACGTTGCCGATGCACTCGAAGGAATAGTCCACACCACCGTCCGTCAGCTCGACAATCACTTCCTGAATCGGCTTGTCGTAATCGTTCGGATTGATGCAATCGGTGGCCCCCAGCTGGCGGGCGAGCTCGAACTTGCTTTCGTTGATGTCAATACCGATGATGCGGCTGGCCTTGGCCATGGTCGCACCAATGATGGCGGAAAGACCGATACCACCCAGACCAAAGATGGCTACGGTGGCGCCCTCCTCCACCTTGGCGGTGTTCATCACAGCACCCATGCCAGTGGTGACACCACAGCCCAGCAGGCAGACTTCTTCCAGCGGTGCTTCCTTATTGACCTTGGCAAGGGAAATCTCGGGCAGCACGGTGTATTCGGAGAAGGTGGAGCATCCCATGTAGTGATGGATGGGCTTGCCGTCTTTGTAGAAGCGGGTGGTGCCGTCTGGCATCAGGCCCTTGCCCTGGGTTTCACGCACCGCCTGACACAGGTTGGTCTTGCCGGAGGTACAGAACTTACACTCGCCGCACTCGGCGGTGTACAGGGGAATCACGTGATCACCCACCTGCACGCTGGTGACACCTTCACCCACCTGCTCGACAATGCCTCCGCCTTCATGACCCAGAATGGCCGGGAAAATGCCTTCGGGGTCATCGCCGGAGAGAGTGAAAGCGTCCGTGTGACAGACACCAGTGGCAACGATGCGGACCAGCACTTCACCGGCCTTCGGGGGCATCACGTCCACTTCTTCAATGGATAGCGGCTGGCCAGGGCCCCAGG
>JABURI010000223.1 GCA_014762755.1 Marinobacter sp. | reverse complement strand
ACCCGGGTGGTGGCCAACCGGGCCGAGCTGCCGACCGCCGATTACGTCCTGTACCGGGATGCGGACATGCAGGCAGACAAGCGCCTGGATCTGATTCGCGACGCCGTGGGTGACGACCGGTTTGATGCCCTGGACGCCAACGGCATTGCCGAGAAGCTGATGGGCGACACCGTGTTCTCCAACGTGATGATGCTTGGTTTCGCCTGGCAGAAAGGACTGCTGCCGTTGTCCGAGGCGGCCCTGATGCGGGCGATCGAACTCAATGGCGTGGCGATCGAGCGGAACAAGGAAGCCTTTGGCTGGGGCCGGGTTGCGGCGGTGGATCCGACCGTAATTGAGGACTTGCTGAACCCGGTCAGTGAGCCGGTGCAGGTCAAACCCGAGCCGACCCTGGAGCAGCTGATCGAGACCCGTTACCAGCATTTGGAGCGTTACCAGAACCGGCGCTGGGCTGACAGCTACTGGGATCTGGTGGCGCGGGTGCGTCAGGCGGAGCAGGGCATTGGTCAGCAGGACCTGCTGCTGACCCGCACTGTCGCCGAGCAGCTATACCGGTTCATGGCCTACAAGGACGAGTACGAAGTGGCCCGCCTGTTTGCCGAGACCGATTTCATGAAGGAGGTGGAGAAAACCTTCGAGGGCGACTTCAAGGTGCATTTCCACCTGGCGCCGCCGATCCTCAATCGCGGCACCGACGCCCGGGGCCGGCCGCAGAAGCGCCAGTTTGGCCCCTGGATGTTCCGGGCCTTCAAGCTGCTGGCAAAGCTTCGTGGGCTGCGCGGTACCGCCCTGGATCCGTTCCGTCATTCTGCGGACCGGAAGCTGGACCGTGTCCTGCTGGCGGACTATCGCCAGCTGGCCGAGCGCATCAGCCGGGAGCTGAGCGCGGACAACCATGAGACGTTCCTGCAACTGGCGGAACTGCCGGCGGACATTCGTGGCTTTGGCCCGGTCCGGGAGCAGGCGGTGGAAGCGATCCGGGAGCGTCAGCAGCAATTGCTCAAGGCGCTGGAAACCGGCCGTCCGACCCTGATTCGTACCAAACCGGCAGGCGAAAAGGAGGAGTCCCATGTTTGAAGGCCTGAAGCCGTTACCGCAGGACCCGATTCTCCAGCTGATGCAGACCTTCCGGGAGGATCCCCGGGAGCACAAGATTGATCTGGGCATCGGGGTCTACAAAGACGATGCCGGCAACACCCCGATCATGGCCGCGGTGCATCAGGCGGAACGCCGCCTTCTGGAAAGCGAGTCTACCAAAAGCTACGTCGGGCCGGCGGGCTCCCCCGGTTTCGGTCGGGCCATGGCCGATCTGGTGATGGGCGAGGGCAGCCCCCTGGTGCGGGACGGCCGGGTGGCGGTAGTCCAGACTCCGGGCGGATGCGGGGCCCTGCGCATGGCAGCGGAATTCCTGCGCCTGTGCCGGGACGACGCCACTGTCTGGGTCAGCACGCCTACCTGGGGCAATCATCTGCCGCTGCTGGGTGGGGCCGGCCTGGACATTCGGGAATATCCCTACCTCGATCCGCAAACCCTGCAGGTAGACTTCGCCGCCATGCTGGAAAGCCTGGCGCAGGCGGAAGCCGGCGATGTGGTGCTGCTGCACGGCTGCTGCCACAACCCGTCCGGCGCGGATCTGACCTTCGAGCAATGGCAGCAGGTGACCGATCTGGTGCTGAAAAAGGGACTGTTGCCTTTCGTGGACATGGCCTACCAGGGTCTCGGTGATGGGCTGGAGGCTGATGCCGCCGGACTTCGACACATGGCCGGTCGGGTTCCGGAGATGATCGTGGCGGCCTCCTGTTCTAAGAACTTTGGCCTGTACCGGGAGCGAACCGGTGCCCTGATGCTGATGGGGGCCAGCGACAGCGTCACCTCCGCGGCCAACAGCCAGCTGCTCAGTGTCATCCGTTCCCATTACTCCATGCCGCCGGCCCATGGCGCGGCAATTGTGGAGACCATCCTGGGGGACGAGGCCCTGCGCGCCGAATGGCAGGCGGAGCTGACCGCCATGTGCGAGCGCATTCTGGGGTTGCGCCGGGCCTTTGCCGAGGCGCTGGCCCCGGCCGGGGACTTCGGGTTCATCGCCCGCCAACGGGGCATGTTCTCGTTTCTGGGAATTTCCCCCGCCCAGGTGCGCCGGCTCCGCGAGGAGTATGGCATCTACATGCTGGAGTCGAGTCGGGTCAATGTGGCCGGCCTGAACGACCGCACCTTGCCGGTCGTTGCCGAGGCAATCCGGACCATTCTCTAGTCCTGTCCGCCCGTCTTTCCGACAAAAACAACTATTTCGGAGAAGTACATGAGTAACCAAACACAACCGCACCAGTTGGCTTCGAACCTCTGGTCTTCGCGTCTTGCGTTTATCCTGGCCGCCGCCGGTTCTGCCGTGGGGCTGGGTAATATCTGGAAATTTCCCTACATCACCGGTGAGCACGGTGGCGGGGCCTTTGTTCTGGTTTATCTGGTGTGCATAGCGATCATCGGCGTGCCCGTACTGATCGCCGAGACCATGATTGGTCGCCGCGGCGGTCAGAGCCCGGTTGCTACCATGCGGTCGCTGACCAAAAGTGAAGGCACCGCAAGGGGCTGGCGGATCATTGGCTGGAATGGCGTGGTTGCCTCCTTTCTGGTCCTGTCCTTCTACTCGGTGATCGGTGGCTGGTCCCTGGTGTACATCGGTAAGGCCGCCGCCGGGCTGTTTACCGGCGCTGACGCACAGGCCATAGGCGGCCAGTTCGGTAACCTGCTGGCGAATCCCTGGGAATTGCTGCTCTGGCACAGTGTCTTTATGGCAATCGTGGTCCTCATCGTCGGCCGGGGCATCCGTTCGGGTCTGGAGCGGGCCGTCAATACCCTGATGCCGCTGCTGTTCATTTTGCTGGTGGTGATGGTGTTCTACGCCATGAATTCCGGCAGTTTCGGCCGCGCCGTGGACTTCATGTTCGCGCCGGACTTCAGCAAGCTCACCACCAAGGGCGTGCTGGTGGCGCTGGGCCATGCCGCGTTCACCCTGAGCATCGGCATCGGCGTGCTGATGGCCTACGGTTCCTACCTGCCGAAGAAGGTCAACATCGCCCGTACCGCCATGACCATTGCCGTGCTCGATACCAGTGTCGCCCTGCTGGCGGGGCTGGCGATCTTTCCGCTGGTGTTTGCCAACGGCCTGGAACCGGGCACTGGTCCGGGGCTGATCTTTGTGACCTTGCCGCTGGCCTTCGGCCAGATGACCGGCGGAGTCCTGTTCGGCGTCATTTTCTTCGCGCTGTTGCTGGTGGCGGCAGTCACCTCAGCCATTTCCATGCTGGAGCCAGTGGTGGAGTGGCTTGAGGAGCACAAGGGCATCAACCGTTTCAAGAGTGCCCTGACAGGCGGTCTGGCGATCTGGTTCGTGGGGATCGGGACCGTGTTGTCGTTCAATCTCTGGTCCGATGTTCACCCGCTGGGCTTCCTGGCCTTCTTCGAGGGCAAGACGGTGTTCGATCTGCTGGACTTCCTGGTGTCGAACCTGATGATGCCCCTGGGCGGTCTGGCCATTGCCCTGTTTGCCGGTTGGGCCATGCGCCGTGAGGGTCTGATGGAAGATATCGGGCTGCAGGGCGGTGTCTATCACAGCTTCATGGTGGTGCTGCGTTACCTGACCCCGGCCGGTATTCTGGTGGTGTTCCTCTACAATCTCATCTGATCCGAAGGATCGGGGGCGCCATGATGGCGCCCCGTTCTTCCGAAAGGCTCACACCGGTTCGCCGACCGGGGTGGGCCTTTCTTCGTATTCATCGCTGCTATCCTGCAGGCCACCGAACCGGCGATAAAACTTTTCGTTCGGTCCCGGCAGCGGGCCGGAGGCATTCTCCAGAGTCTCGTCCAGCCATTTTTCAGCGCGGGCGTAAATGTGACGGTACAGGTTCCGGCACAGCTGCTTGGCGCTGCGGCCTTCCCAGTCTCCAGGAAGCAGTTCCTCGGGCAGTAACGGATCCCGCAGCAGGATCTTGCGATATTCGTGGATGAGCAGGATGCGCAGGGTGAGGCACTCCGCCGGGGTCAGGTCATCCTCGTTCTGCAGTTCTCGCCATACCGGGCGGAACTGCGACAGGAAGCGACGGTAGCGTCCGCCGAGTTCGTCCAGGTTCCAGCTTTCCCGCACCTGCAACCGCAGCGCCTTGGAGCTCTTCTGCTCCATGGGGACGGTTTCCATGACGATGGTGTCCTCCAGCGCACCCCATTCCTGCAGCAGGGGCAGCAGCTCATTGCGCGTGAAGCGCGGGTGCTCCATGACCCCGGGGGCCATGCTGCCAAAACTGAGCCATTTCAGCTCTTCCCGCACCTTTTGCTTCAGCTCGGGTGCCAGCTGGTTAAGGTAGACCAGGCACCAACTGCCGCTCCATTCCCGGGTCGACAGGCTGTAGACGTGCTGGAAGGCCTGCTCGAAACGGCGCAGGCCCGGGCCGGTCAGACTGTAGTAACTGCAGCGGCCGACCTTCTCGGTCTGCAACCAGGATTCCTGCACCAGTCGGTAAACGGAGGTGCGGACCAGCCGCTGGCTGATGCCCATGGGTTCCACCAGCTTCATCAGGCTGCCCAGCCATACAGTCCCTCCCCGGGGAACGATGGCGTCACCGTAGATGGTGATGATCAGCGAGCCGGCACGAAGCGGTCGTTTCTTCTGGAAGTCGATGACGAGCTGCTCAAGCTGGGTTTTTGCAGGCATAGGCTTCTTGTCGTTTGTCGGTTATCAATTATCAAGGCAATCAAATCTGATACGTATTATGCGGTTCTTGTGTGTCACGTAAAGCATTCTGTGCCGTATCGCCTGACTGGCGCCTTGGACCATGGTCGGCTTTACTGAGAGAACCTGTCAGCTTGTCAACCAAATCGGTTGACACGGATATTATGATACAATAATGTCCATTGATATTCGTCAACGGTATCGAATTTTATCGTTGATGAAGATCAGGGAGCTGATGGATCAGGGACGAAAACACAAATATAAAGCTGACAACGGGTCGAAGGGTGACTGAAATGACACAGAAGTCAGAGCCAGGCTCTCGATCGTTGTTTTACTTCTGAGCAATGGATGGGGGGCAAGCGAGCCCCGCACAATTCGGGAGAACAAAAACAATGCTTAAGACAATTCTGCGTCGCACGGGAAAATTTGCGGCTATCGCGGCCGCCGGTCTGGTCATGAGTGCCCAGGCTGCAGAACCGATCAAGATCGGTTCGTTCCTGTCAGTTACCGGCCCCGCATCCTTCCTGGGGGATCCGGAACTGAAAACCCTGGAAATGTACGTTGAGAAGATCAACGAGGATGGTGGGGTTCTCGGCCGTCCCCTCGAGCTGATCCACTACGATGACGTGGGCAATGCTTCCAACGCCCGTAACTTTGCCAGCCGTCTGATCCGTTCTGATCGCGTCGACATCATCGTGGGCGGCAGCACCACCGGCGCCACCATGGCGGCTGTGCCCCTGGTTGAGCAGGCCCAAATTCCTTTCGTTTCCCTGGCAGGTGCCGTGGTGATCACCACTCCGGTCAAGGAATGGGTATTCAAGACCCCGCAGTCTGACCGTATGGCCGCCGAGCGAATCCTTGGTGACATGAAGGATCGCGGAATTACCAAGATTGGCCTGATTTCCGGAACCGGTGGTTTTGGTTCTTCCGGCCGCACCCAGACACTGGAAGTAGCCGAGCAGATGGGTATCGAGGTTCTGGCCGACGAGACCTATAGCGGTTCCGATACCGACATGACCGCCCAGCTCACCAACATCCGCAACACCGACGGTGTCGAGGCGGTGCTGAACTTCGGCTTCGGCCAGGGTCCGGCCATCGTCACCCGTAACTACGCCCAGCTGGGTATCGACCTGCCGTTCTACCAGTCCCACGGGGTAGCCTCGGACAGCTTCCTGGAGCTCGCGGGTGATGCCGCCGAGGGCCTGCGCCTGCCGGCTTCGCCGCTGTTGGTGCCTGACTCCCTGCCGGAGGACGACCCACAGAAAGAGGTTGTCCAGAACTATAAGGCGGAGTACGAAGCTCGCTGGAATTCCAAGGTCTCCACCTTTGGCGCTTACGCTTATGACGGGCTTATGCTGGCCGTCCAGGCCATCGAAGCCGCTGGCTCTACCGACAAGGAAGCCGTGCGCGAAGCTCTGGAAAACATCCAGGGTTACGTCGGGGTGACCGGTGAATTCAATCTGTCACCGGAAGACCACAACGGCCTCGACGCTGACTCCTTCCGCATTCTGGAAGTCCAGAATGGTGAGTGGAAACTCATTAACTGATCTATCCATCAAGCAGTAAACCGTCTGCCTGTCCCGGTCCGGGGCGGGCAGACGCTGTCCGACCGGAACCACGGCTATGTTTGCAGAATTCCTCCAGTATCTCTTTACCGGGATCACTATCGGTGCCACTTATGCCCTGATAGCTCTCGGGTTTACTCTCATTTATAACGCCAGCCACGTGATCAACTTTGCCCAGGGCGAATTCCTGATGATCGGTGGTATGGCGACGGTTTCTCTGACGGCGATGGGCGTGCCCATGGTGCTCGCGATCATCCTTGCCGTGTTGCTTGCCGGTGTTCTCGGTATTCTGCTCCAGCGTTTTGCCATTGCGCCTGCCAAGCAGGCCGATGTAGTAACGCTGATCATCATCACCATCGGTGCCTCCATTTTCATCCGTGGCCTGGCCCAGCTGGTCTGGGGCAAGGAATACCATGTGATGCAGAATTTCAGCAGCGATGAACCAATCCGCATCTTCGGAGCGGTTCTCAATAGCCAGAGCCTCTGGGTTCTGGGCATCGGTGCGATTCTCGTGGTTGGCCTGGTACTGTTCTTCACCCGAACCCTGATCGGCAAGGCGATCCTTGCTACCTCCATGAACAAGGAAGCCGCGCGCCTGGTCGGTATCCGCACACAGCTGGTGCTGATGCTGGCGTTCCTGGTGTCCGCGGTGCTGGGGTCGGTGGCCGGCGTCGTCGTTGCGCCCATTACCTTCACCTCCTACGACATCGGCATCATGCTGGGCCTGAAAGGCTTTGTTGCCGCCGCCATTGGCGGGCTGGGCAGCGGTATCGGCGCCGTCGTCGGTGGTCTGTTGCTGGGTGTGGTCGAGGCCATGGCTGCCGGCTACATCTCCTCTGACTACAAGGACGCCGTGGCGTTCTCCATGATTCTCGTCGTGCTGTTCTTCATGCCGCGCGGTTTGTTTGGCGCCAAGGTCGTGGAGAGGGTGTAACCATGTTGAATCGATTTATGCAGATGCGCCTGCGGGACCTGGTGATTCTTGCCGTTATCCTGTTCGCGTTGCCGTTGTTCCTGAACAACCCGTTCTATTATGACCTGGCCACCCAGATGGCAATTATCGCCGCCACGGTGGTGGGGCTGAACCTGCTGGTCGGGTTTGCCGGCCAGATCAGTCTGGGGCACGCCGGTTTCTTCGGTCTGGGTGCCTACTTTACCGGCATCATGACCAGCAATTATGGCTGGTCCTCGGTGCCCGCGCTGGTCGTTGGCGCCATCCTGGTGGGCATCATCGCCTGGATTGTCGGTCGTCCCATCCTGCGCCTGAAGGGGCACTACCTGTCCATGGCGACCCTGGCCGTCGGTTTCATCATCGCCATCATTCTTAATAACGAGCGGGCGCTGACCGGCGGTCCGGATGGCATGCCGGTACCCGCATTCACCGTATTCGGTTGGGAACTGAGCCCGTTTGGCAGCTACAACCTGCTGGGAATGGAGCTCAATGGCAGTGAAGCCTGGTACCTGTTTGCCGCGGTAGTATTGCTGGTCGCGGTCTGGCTGGCCCAGAACCTGATCGACTCGCCCATCGGCCGCGCGCTGCGCTCGGTGCACGGCTCGGAAGTGGCGGCCCGTGTGGTTGGTGTCGACACCGCCCGTTACAAGAGCCTGGTGTTCGTGGTTTCAGCGATCTATGCCAGTGCCATGGGCAGCCTGTACGCCCACTTCCAGGGCTTCATTACCCCGGCCGTGGCCGGGTTCGATTTCTCCATCCTGTTTATCACTATGGTCGTTCTCGGCGGTATGGGTTCCACCATGGGCGTTATTCTGGGTGCGGTAGTACTCAAGCTGCTGCCCCAGGTGCTGGCGGATTTCCAGGAGCTGGAAACCGTCATGTTCGGTGCGATCCTGATGCTCACCATGATCTTCATGCCCAAGGGCCTGCTGCCCACTATCCAGATGGCTGTCGGTAAGCGGATGAAGAAAAAGGCGGGAGGTCAGGCATGAGCGCACTGATTGAAGTAAAAGGCCTGGACAAGGCATTCGGTGGCGTCCACGCGGTGGAAGGCGTGTCCTTCTCGGTTGAGGCCGGGCAGGTGTATTCGGTGATCGGGCCCAATGGCGCCGGCAAGACCACCCTGTTCAACCTGATCTCGGGTCTCTATACCCCCACCAAGGGCGAGATTCGCCTGAAGGGGGAGAGTACCGCGAAGCTGGAACCGAACCAGCTGGCGGAACGGGGCATGTGCCGCACCTTCCAGCAGATGCAGATCTGCATGAACATGTCCGCCATCGAAAACGTGATGCTGGGGCGGCACCTCAAGCTCCGGAGCAACCTGTTCACCACCCTGTTCCGTTTGCCGTCCCTGCTTCGGGACGAAAAAGCCTGCCGTGAGCGGGCGGCGGAGCTGATGGAATTCGTCGGTTGTGGCGACTACCTCGATACCGAGGCGTCAGCCATGTCCTATGGTGCGCTCAAGCGTCTGGAGATTGCCCGTGCCCTGGCAGCGGATCCCAAGGTCATCCTGCTGGATGAGCCGGCCGCCGGCCTGAACGCGGTTGAAACCGCGGCATTGGAGAAACTGATCCGGAAAATTGCCGACCAGGGCACCACCGTCATGCTGGTTGAGCATGACATGAAACTGGTCATGGGGATTTCCGACCGTCTGCTGGTGCTCAACTACGGGCGCGTGCTGGCGGAAGGTACACCGGAAGAAATCCGCAACAACCCGGACGTCATTGCTGCCTACCTGGGCGGCTGAGCAAGGAGACATTTCACATGAGCGAGCAACAGACCGAAATGGCGCCTGCCCAGTCCCGCAGCGAGCAGGCAGTACGCATTATTGTTCATGAGCATCAGGCACTCTGGCGCATCCTGGATTTGCTGGACCAGCTGCTCAGCGATATGAACATCAATGAGCAGCAGCCGGATGAGCGCCTGTTCACCAAGATCTTCGATTACATCGAGCATTTTTCCGAGCGGGTGCACTCGACGCCAACAGACATCGAGTTATACAAGCGCCTGGGCGCCAAGCACCCGGAATCGCTGCCGCTGCTGGAGAAGCTGTCAAAAGGCTATCTGGTCGGTCACGAGAAACTGCTGGAATTGCGCCAGCTGTTGACCGCCTGCATGCAAAACTGGCCGGAAGGGCGGGAAGAGTTCAGTCATGCCCTGGCTCGGTTCACCGAAGCCCTGCGCAAGCACATTCGCAAGGAAGAAGGGGTGGTGATTCCCCGTGCCCGCAAGGTGCTCTCCGATGAGGATTGGGAACAGATCATTGAGGCGCGGGACATCGAGAACGATCCCTTGTTTGGTGAGCGGGTCCGGGAGGAGTTCCGGGAACTGCGCCACGAAATCATCAGCTATACCCCGGAGCGCTTCGGCGGTCTTGGTCTCAAGCACGCCGAGCGGGTCAGCGCGCCCCAGGCCCAGCAGGAAATGCTGGCGATCAAGGGGCTGGCCACTTCCTATGGTCAGATTGAAGTGCTGCACGACATCGATATCCGCATCAACAGCGGCGAGATTGTGTCGCTGGTGGGCGCCAACGGTGCCGGTAAATCCACCCTGCTGATGAGCATCTCCGGCCTCCAGCCGATGGACCGCGGCAGCATGGTATACCAGGGCAAGGATCTCGCGAAGGTTTCGGCCGACCAGCGGGTCGGGGAAGGTATTGTCCAGGTGCCGGAAGGCCGTCAGGTGTTCAAGGACCTGTCAGTCCACGACAACCTGCTGCTGGGTGCCTATACCCGCGGCCGCAGCGAGGCGGTGGAGGATGACCTGGAGCGGATGTACACCAAGTTCCCGATCCTGCGCCAGAAGCGTCACAACCTTGCCGGGGAACTCTCCGGTGGTCAGCAGCAGATGCTGGCCATGGGGCGCGCCCTGATGGCCCGGCCGAAGCTGTTGCTGCTGGACGAGCCAAGCATGGGCCTGGCGCCGCTGATCATCGAGGAGATCTTCGATATCATCAAGGAGCTGAAGGAAGAGGGCATCACCATCTTCCTGGTGGAGCAGAACGCGTCCCAGGCGCTGGCCCTGGCCGACCGTGGTTACGTGCTGGAAACCGGCAAGGTGGTCATCGAAGGCACCGGCCGGGAGCTGCTCAGCAACGAGAAGGTCCGGGAGGCCTATCTGGGCATGTAACCTTTCCGCCGGGCGGACACAGAAAAGGGGACAGGCTTTTGGCCTGTCCCCTTTTTGTTTGCCTCCGGCCTGCCGTTCGGGTCCAACGGGTGGCAGGCCGGATACGTCCCCAGCGTTACTGAGGACGTTTGGCAACCAGTGTCAGGATGTCGTAGCTCGCAACCAGTTCGTCGTTCTGGTTGTGAACCTGGACATCCCAGACCACCACACCCTGCGGGTGGCCGTCCGGCGATGTCCGACCCTGATCGATCTTGCGCTTGCAGGTCAGGCGGGCCTGGATGGTATCGCCCGGCGCGACCGGTTCGATGAAACGCAGGGTGTCCAGACCGTAGTTCGCCAGAACCGGGCCCTCGCCCGGGGAAACAAACAGACCGGCCGCAGCGGACAGCACGAAGTAGCCATGAGCAATGCGCTTGCCGAACTGGGAATTCCGCGCAGCGATTTCATCGAAATGCATGTAGAAGTGGTCGCCGGAGAGGCAGCCGAAGTTGACGATGTCCGCCTCTGTGACCGTACGACGGTGAGTCAGCAGGGACTCGTTGATCTGCAGGTCTTCGAAATGGCGACGGAACGGATGTACTTCGGTCTCGATCACCTCGGCACCGCGAACATATTCGCGGGTGACGGCCGCCAGCATGGTCGGGGAGCCCTGGATGGAGGTCCGCTGCAGGTAGTGATGGACCGCGCGGATACCGCCAAGCTCTTCACCGCCACCGGCACGACCGGGGCCACCGTGCTTGAGCATGGGCAGGGGTGAGCCGTGACCGGTGGATTCTTTCGCGGCTTCGGCGTCCAGCAGGTGCAGACGGCCGTGGAAGGCTGCGAGCAGCGGGGCGATCCGGCCGGCAGTGGCAGGGTCCCGGGTAGTCAGGGTAGTGACCAGGGAGCCGCGGCCCTTGGAGCACAGATCCACCGCATCCTCGATGGTGTCGTAGGGAATGACGGTGGCGACCGGGCCAAAGGCCTCGATGTCGTGGGCGCCACAGCCGTTCTCCGGGTTCCGGCACAGCAGCAGGTGCGGCTCGATGAACGCGCCCTTCTCGGTGCCTTCGCCAGTAGGCTTGAAGCTGCCGTCACCACCGACCACCAGTTCACTGGTCTTCAGCAGCTCCTGGATGTTGGCTTTGACATCTTCCAGCTGGTCGATGGAGGCCAGGGCACCCATACGAACGCCTTCCACGGAAGGGTCGCCGACGGTGACTTTCGCCAGTCGCTCTTTCAGCTTCTCGCAGACGGCGTCCACCCGGTCTTTCGGAACCAGGATCCGGCGGATCGCGGTACACTTCTGACCGGCCTTGGCGGTCATCTCTCGGCCGACTTCCTTCACGAACACGTCGAACTCTTCGTGCTCGGTGGTCACGTCCGGGGCCAGGATGGCGCTGTTCAGCGAATCCGCCTCGGCGTTGAACGGAATCGACCGGTTGATGATGTTCGGATGATTGCGCAGCTTGCGCGCAGTGGCTGCGGAACCGGTGAATGTAACCACATCCTGCTCTTCCAGATGGTCAAACAGGTCGCCGGTGCTGCCGATGATCAGCTGCAGGGCGCCTTCCGGCAGGGCGCCGGATTCCTGCATCAGGCGAACGGCCAGTTCGGTGACGTAACAGGTGGAGGTGGCCGGCTTCACGATGCAGGGCATGCCTGCCAGGAATGTCGGCGCGAACTTCTCCAGCATACCCCAGACCGGGAAGTTGTAGGCGTCGATGTGGACCGCCACACCGCCCCGGGGTACGAGGATGTGGGTGCCGGCAAAGTGGTTGTTCTTGCCCAGCGGCATCACCGGACCTTCGTGCACGACGTTGCCGGACGGCAGTTCGCGGCGGCCCATGCTGGCATAGGAGAACAGGGTGCCGAAGCCGCCATCGATATCGATGCCGTTGTCACCCTTGCTCGCGCCGGTGTGCATGGACAGGGCATACAGCTCTTTCTTGTGTTCCTGCAGGTACATGGCCATGGCCTTGAGGGCCAGGGCACGTTCCTGAAAATCCATGGCCATCAGGTTCTTGCCACCGACCTTGCGGCCAAATTCCACAGCTTTCTTGAAGTCGAGGGTGTCGTCGTGGGTATGGGCGACGATCTCGCCGTTGACGGCGCTGGGCAGCGCTTTGGCGGCCTTCTCACCGACCCACTGGCCGGCAATGAAACTTTTCAGGACTGACATGGGAAACTCCATTCGTTTCTGAAACACGAAGGCAAGCCCCGACTGCCCGGGGCTTGCCTTGTTCGTATCGTTGGGGTGGGGCCGGACTTACATCTCGTCGTAGTCGAGAACCACCTTGTCGCTGATCGGATAGCACTGGCAGGAGAGCACGTAGCCGGCTTCGACTTCGTAATCCTCCAGGGCGAAGTTCTGGTCCATCTCGACTTCACCCTCCACCACCTTGGCGCGGCAGGTGGAGCAGACGCCGGCCTTGCAGGAGTAGGGCAGGTCTGCGCCTTCTTCGTTACCGGCATCCAGGATGCTCTTGGTATCGCGAACCAGCGGGAAGGTCAGGGAGCGGCCGTCGGCGATGACGGTCACTTCACTGATGGACTGCGGATCCACGTGGGACGGATCCCGGTCTTTACGGGACTGGGGTACGCCGCCGGCCGGGGTGAACAGCTCGTAGTGGATCTTGCTCTTGTCCAGGCCGTGACGGGTCAGCGAGTCGCGGACGGTCTCGGTCATCGCCTGGGGACCACAGATAAAGGCTGCAGTCAGTGCCTTGGCATCGATCCAGTGATCGAACAAGGCATCACACTTGTCGTGATCGATCCGCCCGTTGTAAAGGTCGATGTCCTGCTCTTCCCGGGTGAAGATATACACCAGGTTCAGGCGGGACATGTACTCGTTCTTGAGATCCTGGAGCTCGTCCCGGAACATGGTGTTGCTGGTCGCCTTGTTGCCGTAGAACAGGGTGACTTCGCTCTTGGGCTCGGTTTCCAGGGTGGTCTTGACGATGGACAGGATCGGCGTGATACCGCTGCCGGCAGCGACCGCCAGGTAGTTGCCTTCGCGCTCGGGGTCCAGGTCCACGGAGAAATGGCCCTGGGGCGGCATCACTTCAAGGGTCTGGCCGGGCTTGAGCTGCTCGTTGGCGAAGGTGGAGAAGCGGCCGCCGGGGATTTTCTTGACCGCAATGCGCAGCTCATGGTCGTTGACGCTGTTGCAGATGGAGTAGGAGCGGCGAACTTCCTCGCCATCCAGCCTGGTTCTCACTACCAGGTGCTGGCCCTGCTTGTAGTTGAACTTGTCGGCCAGATCTTTCGGCACGTCAAAAGACAGGGTTACTGCGTTTCTTGTTTCAGGTCTGACCTCTTTGAGGGCCAGTGAATAGAATTTGTTCATGGTCGTCTTGGCTCTAGATGCATTTGAAATAGTCGAAGGGCTCGAGACAGTCCTTGCAGCGATAGAGCGCCTTGCAGGCAGTGGATCCGAACTCACTGACCCGCTCCGTGTGGGCGCTGCCGCACCGGGGGCAAGTGATCTCTTCGGAGTCGCCCAGCAGGCTTCGCTTGCTGGCACTGCCCTGGGGCGGCGCAATGCCGAATACCCGGAGCTTCTCTTTGCCTTCGTCTGTAATCCAATCGGTGGTCCAGGCCGGGGTCAGCACCTGGTTGATCCGGACATTCCGGAAGCCTGCAGCGCGCAGGGCCTCCTCGATCAGTTCCTCGATCAACTCGGTCGCGGGGCAGCCGGAGTAGGTCGGCGTGACATCGACGGAAAGTTCCTTTCCGTCCCAGTGCACGGCCCGGACAATGCCGAGCTCCACGACACTTACCGCCGGAACCTCGGGATCCTTGACGTCTTCAAGGATCGCCCAGATATCCGCCTCAGTCAGTTGATCGGTGTTGGCATTTGCCGGCACCCGATCACTGGCTATCAGCTTGTCTACCGCTGACCGCGGGTCTGTATCACCATGTTGTGGCATCGGGATAGGCCCTCTGCAGAAACTGCATTTCTGCCAGAATGAAACCGAGATGTTCGGTGTGCTCACCACGCTTGCCGCCCAGGTACATCCAGGCATCGTCCGGCTTTGGCGTCAGGGTGGCTTCCTGGAGCACTTCCTTGACCATGCCGCGCCAGTCTTCCTTCAGCTGCTCGGGATCCGGACCGATGCCGGTCTCAGCCATGAGCTGGTCGGTTTCGTCGGGCGTGATCAGCTCGCCGGTGAAGCGCCAGAGAATGTCCACCGCATCCTGCATGCGACGGTGGCTTTCTTCGGTACCGTCACCCAGGCGCTTGACCCATTCGGACGAGCGGCGCAGGTGATAGGTCACCTCTTTTAGGGCCTTGGCGGCGATGGCGGCAACCCGCTCGTCGCTGGCGTTCACCAGGCTCTTCAGGGTGAAGTAGTGCCAGGTGTCGTAAAAGAACTGGCGACCCATGGTGACCGCGTAGTCTTCGTTCGGCTGTTCGGTGAGCAGGAGGTTACGGTAGTCATGGGCATCGCGACGGAACGCGAGTTTGTCGGCGTCCCGGCCGTCATCGATCAGCTCGGCGGCGTACTCGTACCAGTTCCGGGCCTGGCCGACGAGGTCCAGGGCGACGTTCATCAGCGCCATTTCCTCTTCCAGGGCCGGGGCCTTGCCGCACAGCTCGCACAGGCGCTGGCCGAGGATCATGTCGGAGTCCGCCAGGCGCAGCAGGTATTCCGTGAGTGCTTCTTTCTGAGTCATGGAACCGCTCCTTACATGTGTCCGACTTCGTCGGGCAGCTTGTAGAAAGATGCGTGACGGTAAACCTTGTCCTCGGACGGATCGAACAGCACCTCTTTCTCATCGGATGCAGAAGCGGTGATCGCGTCGGAGGGAACCACCCAGATGCTCACGCCTTCGTTGCGGCGTGTGTACAGGTCACGGGCGTTCTCCATGGCCATTTCCGCGTCGGCGGCGTGGACGCTGCCAACGTGCTTGTGGTTCAGACCGTGCTTGCTGCGTACGAAAACTTCGTAAAGGCTCC
>JABURI010000126.1 GCA_014762755.1 Marinobacter sp. | reverse complement strand
GGGGGGTAGGCGTGAAAGTGGGGTCAGATGAAAAGCGCGTCTGTGCTTTTCATCTGACCCCGACCCGGCGGCCTTCAGCCTGAGATCAACCGAGGTTCTTTTTGACGAACTTCTGGAGTTCTCCCACGATCCCGCTTCGGAAGGCAAGAACCGTCAGTACGAAGATGCCTCCAAGAATCGGATCCACCCAATCCCTCAGGGCCCCCTGGGACAGCTGGTACTCGATGTTCACGACGAATGTGGCACCCACCACCGGGCCCAACAGAGTTCCCATGCCACCCACCAAGGTCATCAGGATCACCTCGCCGGACATGTGCCAGTGAGCATCGTTGAGGGACGCCAGCTGGAATACGACGGACTTCATGGAACCGGCGAGCCCGGCAAGGGCCGCAGAGATTACGAAGGCCAGCACCTTGTAGCGGTCCACGTTGTAGCCGAGTGACACTGCACGCGGTTCGTTCTGCTTGATCGCCTTGAGTACCTGGCCGTAGGGACTGCTGACGATTCGCTGTACCAACAGGTAACAGGCGATGAAGACCACCAGCACGAAGTAGTACATGTTCAGGTTGTCTTCGAGGTTGATCAGGCCAAACAGCTCGCCGCGGGGAATCCCGTGCATACCATCCTCACCGTGGGTGAACTCGGACTGCACGAAGAAGAAGAACACCAGCTGCGCCAGGGCCAGCGTGACCATGGCAAAGTAGATGCCCTGCCGGCGAATGGACAGCAATGCGAAGGCTACGCCCAACGCTGTTGCAGTCAGGGTACCGGCAATGATGCCCACCTCGGTGGTCAACCCGGAGTAGTTACTCAGGAGGTAACCGGTGGTGTATCCGCCGGTCGCCAGGAAGGCTGCGTGACCGAACGACAGCAAGCCGGTAAAACCAAAGAGCAGGTTAAACGCCACCGCAAACAGCGCGAAGCACAGGATCTTCATCAGGAAGACCGGATAGATCATGAATGGCGCCGCGAGTAGCAGGAGCAACAGCACGCCATTGAGCATCATTTTCTTGCGGTCCTGGGCAGCTTGCTGTTCCACAATGGCCTTGTGAATGTCGGCGGAATTGACTGGCTGATTCATGTTTATGCCTCCTTACCGAACAAGCCACTGGGCCGGAACATCAGTACCAGAACCATGACGAGGAAGATGACCGCTGAAGAAGCCGGCGGATAAAAGGTTTTGGTGAGCCCCTCGATGACCCCCATGAGAATACCGGTGATGATGGCGCCACCGATGGACCCCATGCCCCCGATCACCACGACCGCGAAGACCACGATGAGGGTACTGGACCCCATAACCGGCGTCACCGAGTAGATGGGTGCGGCCAGTACTCCGGCAAATGCCGCCAGAGCGACACCGAAACCATAGGTGAGGCTGATGAGCAACGGAACGTTAATGCCAAAACCCTGCATCAGCTGCGAATCCTCGGTGCCGGCGCGAAGGTATGAACCCAGCTTGGTCTTCTCGATCACGAACCAGGTGCCGAAACACACCAGCAGGGCCGCAACGATGACCCAGGCCCGATAGTACGGCATGAACATGAAGCCTAGGTTCACACCTCCCTTGAACATGTCAGGCATGGTGTAGCGCAGGCCGGAAACGCCGAACCAGTTGATCAGCACACCCTGAATCATCAGAGCCACCCCGAAGGTCAGGAGCAGGCTGTAGATATGGTCCTGCCCCGCAATGCGGCGAAGCAGGAAGTATTCGATAACCACACCGAAGACGCCAACCACAAGAGGAGCCAGTAAAAGCGCAACCCAATAGTTGACGCCCAGGTAGTCGAACATCAGGACAGTCGTCATGGCACCCAGCATATACATGGCACCATGGGCAAAATTGATGATCTTCAGCAGGCCGAAGATAACCGCGAGCCCCAGGCTCAGCAGGGCGTAGAAGGCGCCGTTGATGATTCCGATAAGGAGCTGGCCGGAGAGCACAGCGAGAGGGACGCCGAAAATCATGGACATGTTGCTAACTCCAAAGCAGCACAGACGTTATTGTTGGACTTCTCGTCTCTGCAGGTTTTCGGGGCTCCCCGCATGATCGCGGGGAGCTCCGTTGTTGCAGCTTTATCTTAGTTGTTTACCAGCTTGCACTTACTCTCGGAGAGCGGGCGGTATGACTCTTCAGCCGGAATGGTCCGCAGGATCTTGTACAGGTCCCACTCGTTCTTGGACTCTTCCGGGGTCTTCACTTCCGCCAGGTACATGTCGTGGACCATGCGGCCATCAACACGGATCTTGCCGTTCTTGGCAAACATGTCGTTGATCGGCGTATCCATCATCTTCTGGCGTACGGTCTGCGCATCGTCAGAGCCAGTGGCCGCAACAGCGTTCAGGTACTGCATGGTGCTGGAGTAGATGCCCGCATGAACCATGGTCGGACGAACACCGGTTTCCTCCATGAATCGATCGGACCATTCGCGGGTCTCGTCGTTCATATCCCAGTACCAGCCGGTGGTCAGCTGGATACCCTGGGCGGTTTCGGCACCCAGTGCGTGAACGTCGGTCAGGAACAGCAACAGCGCGGCCAGAGTCTGACCGGACTGGGTTACACCGAATTCACTGGCAGTGGTGATCGCGTTGGTGGTGTCTGCCCCGGCGTTCGCCAGACCGATCACGTCAGCGCCCGAAGCCTGGGCCTGAAGAATGAAGGATGAGAAATCCTGGGTCGGGAACGGGTGGCGTACGGCGCCGATCACTTCACCACCGTTGGCCTCGACAACCCGCGTCACGTCACCTTCCAGAGCGTGACCGAAGGCGTAATCCGCGGTCAGCATGTACCAGGTTTTGCCACCCTCTTTGACCACCGCACTGGCGGTACCGTTAGCCAGCGGATAGGTGTCGTAGACATAGTGGATGTGGTTCGGTGTGCAGTGCTCGTTGGTGATGCTGGACGCCGCAGAACCGGAAATGATGCCCAGCTTGTCGTTTTCTTCCAGAATCTTGCTGACCGCGATGGAAACGGAGGAGGCAACCATCCCCGCTACCAGGTCTACGTTCTCGTTTTCGACCCAGCGACGAACGGTGCTGGAAGCAGAATCGGGGCTGTTACGGTCGTCGGCACTGACCACTTCAATCTTGGTGCCGTTTACCTTGCCACCGAAATCAGCAATGGCCATTTCCAGGGCCTTCAGTCCATTCGGACCAGCCAGATCCCGGTAGGTACCGGACATATCTGCCAGATAACCGATCTTGATGGTATCGTTGGACATTTCTGCCTGGGCGCCGCCCACCATCAGGGCTGATGCAACGGCTGATGTCAGAAGCTTTTTCATCATTGTCATTGTTCTATCTCCGCTACTGTTCTTGCGTTGGTTCGGGTTGTTGTTGCTTTTCTTACTTTCGTTCTATCCGGGATCAGACCCCCAAATAGCGATCCAGCACCGACTGCTTGGCACTCAGTTCGTTGGCGCTGATTTCTTCCACAATTTGACCGTGCTCCACGACGTAATGACGATCGGCTAACGGTGCCGCAAAGTGGAAATTCTGCTCTACCAGGACGATGGTCAGCCCTTTTTCCTTAAGGGCAACCAGGACTTCCCCCAGCTTCTCTACAATAACCGGGGCCAGACCTTCGGTGATCTCGTCCAGCAACAGCATATTGGCGCCGGTGCGCAGGATGCGGGCCATGGCCAGCATCTGCTGCTCACCGCCGGACAGCTTGGTGCCCTGGCTGTTGCGCCGCTCATAGAGGTTGGGGAACATGTTGTAGATTTCTTCCAGGCTCATGCCCCCACTCCGCACCACGGGAGGCAGAGTCAGGTTTTCCTGGACGCTGAGTGACGAAAAAATGCCCCTGTGTTCGGGGCAATACCCGACACCCAACCTGGCAATATGATGTGGCGCACGCGCCATGGTTTCTTCACCGTTGATCATGATGGAGCCGGTACGCCGGCCCACCATGTTCATGATGGCTTTGAGTGTTGTGCTCCGCCCGGCCCCATTGCGACCCAGCAATGTCACCAGCTCGCCACGGTTCACCACCATGTCGATACCATGAAGAATGTGGGATTCTCCGTAGAAGGCATGCAGCCCGGAGAGGCGCAGCTGTTCGTATTCCCGATCCGGATTCACGCTCATTGGGCTGCCTCCGTCTCTTCACTGCTGGCGGTTCCCCGCTCACCGCTGCCTTCACTGCCCATGTAGACCTCGCGCACCCTCGGGTCCGCAGAAACAGCGGCATAATCGCCTTCAGTAAGCACTGCGCCCTGCGCCAGTACGGTAATGCGATCACACAGTTTGCTGACCACGCTGAGGTTGTGTTCCACCATCAGTACGGTCCTCCCATCAGCGGCCTTGCGAACCAGTTCGACCACCCGGTCGACATCTTCCGAGCCCATGCCCTGTGTAGGCTCATCCAGCAGGAGGATTTCAGGCTCCATGGCCAGAGTCGTCGCCAGTTCCAGCGCTCGTTTGCGTCCATAGGCCAACTCGATGGTGGTGGTATTGGCGAATTCCGCCAGGCCCACGGCATCCAGCAGCTCCATGCAACGCTGGTTGAGCTTGTGCAGGGAATTACCGGACTTCCAGAAGCTGAAGGAGGTGCCTTCGGCCGTTTGAAGTGCAACACGGATGTTTTCCAGGGCGGTCATGTGCGGGAACACGGCGGAAATCTGGAAGGAGCGAACGACACCCTTACGGGCGATGGCTGCGGATTTCAGAGAGGTGATGTCCTCTCCCTTATAAAGGATCTGCCCCCTGGTCGGGATCAGGAACTTGGTCAGGAGATTGAAAACCGTGGTCTTGCCGGCACCGTTGGGGCCGATCAGCGCATGGATGTCGCCTTTCCGGATCTTCAGGTTCACGTCGTCTACGGCGACGAAACCTTTGAATTCCTTGACCAGGTTACGGGTCTCGAGAACGTACTGTTCACTCATGAGCCTCTATACCCTTTGTTATTGTTGTACTTCTGAATTAACTACAGAGTAGATTGACGTATACGTAAACGTCAATACCTAATTCCTGTATTTTTCCGGGGGAATCGAATAGGTCATGGTCGAGTGCGCCACCGGCTCTTCGACCCCCTCGGAATAGACAAACACTTCCCCGACGCCCATGGTGCGACCGACCTTCAACAGGTTGGCGCGGGCCCAGATGGCCGCGTGAGCCGCCGGCTTTCTGAGAAAGTTGATATTCAGATTGGTGGTGACCGCAAGGGGCACCAGCCCGATCTTGCTCAACAGAGCGGCGTACATGGTCACGTCCGCCAGCCCCATCATGGCCGGCCCGGAGACAGTGCCTCCGGGCCGCAGGTGTTCCTCGTCCACCTCCAGCCGCATCTCGGCCCAGCCGTCCCCGAGCTTCTGCAGGGTGCCGAATGCCTCACCCTGCGGAAACTGCTCCTCGAGGAACGCCTGTAGCTCTTCGAAGGTGATGATCATGCGTCGACTTCGTCCTTGGCCCGGTTACGGAGCACGAAGCGCTGGATTTTGCCGCTCGGCGTCTTCGGCAGCTCCTCCACGAACTCGATCTCCCGGGGGAAGGCATGGGTGGACAGACGGCGACGGACCAGCTCCTGGAGCTCATCCTTCAGGGCCTGCTCATCAGCTGGCTCCTGGCCACTCTTGATGACCACGTAAGCCTTGATAATAGCACCCCGTTTCTCATCCGGTTTGGCCACCACACCCGATTCGGCAACCGCTGCGTGTTCCAGCAGGGTGCTCTCCACATCGGCCGGACCAACCCGGTAACCGGCAGTGGTAATGATGTCATCGTCACGACCACTGAAGGAAAAGCTACCGTCGCCGTGGCAGATCACCATGTCGCCGGTCAGGTAGTACCCCTTCACGAACGGATCTTTCTCACCCCAGGTGTAGCCGTCAAAGTGGAACAGCGGAGACGCTTTCACGTCCACGGCCAGCTGGCCGATCTCGCCCTCGCCCACTTCCTCGTTCTTTTCGTTCAGGGCAACCACTTTGTGACCCGGTGAGGAATAACCCATGGAACCCTCCCTCACCGGATGCTCGAGACCGTGGAAGTTGCAGCAGGTCATGCCGGTCTCGGTCTGACCGTAATGGTCCTTCACGGGACAGAAATGCCGATTCTTGATCCAGTTCACCACCTCCGGGTTCAGAGGTTCACCGGCACTGCTGCACACCCGCAGGCCGAGGTTCTCGCCTTCCGGCAGCACCTGATCGTTGGCCTTGAGCAGACGATAGGCCGTGGGGGCCGCCGCCAGGTTGGTGATCTTGTACTTGCGGATCATGTCGTAGGTGGATTCCGGGGTGAACGCACCGGGGTTGAAGTGGGTGGCGTGCCCCATCATCAGCGGACCAACCACGGCATAGTACAGGCCATAGGCCCAGCCCGGGTCGGCCACGTTCCAGAACACATCATCCTCACGCAGGTCGATGGCGTACTTCATATAAACGTAAAACGCCAGCAGCGCCCTGGCCGGTACGGCAACGCCCTTGGCCTTGCCAACCGTGCCAGAAGTGAACATCTGCAGGAACGGATCGGTACCCTTGATCATCACCGGCTCGAACTGATCGGACTGCTGCGCCAGGGTTTCGTCGAAATCCTGGACATCCGCACCTGTCTCACTGGCATTGACGCACAGTACCGGCGCACAGTTCTTGACCTCGGTCAGTTTCGGGTAGTTGGCGGGGTCAGTGACAACCAGTTTGGTACCGGCACGTTCCAGACGGTATTCGATGGCGCCGGAGCCGAAGGCGGTGAACAGGGGCTGGTAGACGGCACCGGCACGCAGGGCGCCGGCGATAACAATCAGCAGTTCCGGTCCACGGGGCAACAGACCGGCAACACGATCACCCTTTCCGATACCCTGCGATTGAAGATAGTTGGCAAAGCGGGCTGACGCGGCCTTGAGCTCCGCAAACGTCAGGGTTCCGTCGCCACCGTCTGCGGTCTCATAGAACAGGGCAACCTTCTGGGGATCCGTGGCCCATTTGTCACAGATCTCGTGGCATACGTTCAAGCCGCTATCAAGACGTCCGTCCAGGATGTCCGCTTCCAGAGCGGCTGCATCAAAGTTGTTGTACACATCGGTGTATTTCGGAAGGCTCATCGTGAACTCCTGTTGTTTTTATCTTTGAATGCACAGGCCCAAGGTTTAGCACAGGCTTCACTTTACGTAAAGGTAAACCTTAGACTAATAACCGGCCCGTTTGCGGTCGTTTTATCACGTCATCCGCAAACGGGCCGGGAGATCAGGAGGTTGGCTTGATATCACCTTTATGGCGGGCTGACAGAATGTGATGGAGGCCATCACATTCCACCATCGGGTCATCGCAGTTCACCACGATATCGGAGCGGGCAATGACATAACCCTTGCCGGTTATGCTGTTCTTGACCACTTGGTACTCTCCCTCCGTTTCCACCGAGGTGAACTCACCGATAAAACCAGTCTCTCGCAGGGAGACCGTCTCCAGCTTGTCCCCTGGCCGGATCCTGCCTTCATGGTTCATCAGTGCCAGGCGCGCCGAAGTGCCGGTGCCCGTGGTGCTGCGGCAGATGACCCCCGGATGAACATAGGTGGCCGAGCGTGAGCGGTAATAGCCCTCCGCAACCTGCTCTTCCGGCCCCATGAAATGCAGGAACGGCAGCGGCCCGACATCCCCCAGGGTATAGTGGGAAAAGCCTCGCTCCGCCTGAATCGCCTCGACAATGGCATGGGCGGTTTCCGCCAGTTTCCGCTCCTCGTCCAGGGTCAGGTCAAAGCCCAGTTCTTTCGCATCCACCAGGGCGTAAAAACCGCCACTGTAGGCGACGCTGTAGGTCACCGTGCCCACCGACGGCACTTCGATACTTGCTTTGTAGGTATGGATATAGCTGGGCAACCCCTCACAGGTGATCGCCTCGACCACGCCCTCGTGCACGGTGGCCTCGATCTGGACCAGGCCGGCCGGCGATTCCAGCATGAAGTTCTGCTTGCCCTCCTGCTTGGGCACAATACCGGCCTCGAGCACGGCGGTGGCGGTGCAGATGGTGTTGGAACCGGAATAGATCGGATAACCCATCACCTCCATGATGATGTAACCGGCTGCCGCACGCGGGTCCGTGGCCGGAACCAGCAGGTCCACCGACATCTCCGGGATCCCATAGGGTTCTTCCAGCAGGAGTTTCCGGAGGCCGTCGGCATCATCCCGCAGGTACTCCATCTGGGCGCGCACGGTGTCTCCGGGCAACAGATCAATGCCACCGGTCACGATCCGACTGACATCGCCGCCGGCATGGGTATCCATCAACTGAATGGTGAGCTCCGGTTTCATCAGGCGTTCTCCAGGGCATGGGGTTTGCCGTGTTCTTTCCACTGCGCGTCGGGAACGATCACGATCTTGCCGAGATAATTGCTGCCCCGGTTGACAAAATATTCCTCGGCCCGATGCAGATCCGATAGCCGGAAGGCGCCATGCAGGACCGGTTTGAGCTGGCCACCCCGGATCCAGGCCATCAGCTGCTCCGCCTCTTCACGGGTACCGTGGGAGACACCGAAAATCTGCACCTGATACAGGTAGATGCGCGTCCAGAGAATCTCGCTGATGTTGCCGCCGCTAGCACCGGCGATGCTGAGCCTCGGATAGGTGGCGCGGGCGTTCATATCGAAGATCATGGTGTCGATAAAGCGGTCTGTCATCTCACCGCCCACCAGATCCATGACCGCATCAATGGGCTTGCCTCCGGTTTGCTCTTTCACCCGGTCCTCAAAGCTGTCCATGTCCGAGCGATCGAGCACGGCCTCGGCACCCAGCGCCATCAACGCGTCCGCCTTGTCCAGCTTGCTGAGCGCGTAGGGAATGGCGCCCATGATCCGGCACAACTGGATCAGCGCGGTACCGACACCGCCGCTGGCCCCGGTGACCAGCACCCGCTCCCCGGCCCGCACGTTGGCCGAAGTGAGCATGTGCATGGCCGTCTGATAGGAACACATGCCCATGGCCGCCAGCTCCGCATCGGACAACTCCGGGTTGGGAATGGAATGAAACTGGTCCGAGGGCAACGCCACGTATTCGGCAAAACCACCGTCGGCGCCGTGGCCGTAGTAGTCCGGCGTCAGGTTGATGTCCCGGCGGCCATCGGCGTAAATATTGAAATCCAGCAGTCCACGCTCGCCGATGCGGCTCTGCTCGACGCCCTCACCGACGGCCACTACCCGGCCGGCAATATCGGCACCCTGGATGCGGGGAAAGGTCAGGGTTGGTTTGCCACCCATCTTGAACGAGGTCATCTCGCCCTTTTTGGTGGGATACAGCCCTTCCCTCGCCTTGCGATCGGTGTTGTTTTTGGCGGTTGCCGTCACCTGAACCAGGACCTGGCCCGGGCCGGGTTGGGGGGTGGGAACGTCCTGATATTCGAGCTTGTCGATATCACCGTGACCGGTCAGAACCATGGCTTTCATGGTGTTCGGGATCATTGACGGGGAATCCTCCCTGGTCTGCTGAATTTGGGTTATCCAGACAGGATAGGTGAGATTCCGGAGCGTGTCAGGGCGTGTTGCGGGTATCCATTACCGGCCTAGCGTGCAATAACCCGGTAGACCGGGCGCAGTTTGGGAATTTGCTTGAGGACGACCTGGATGACTGTCATCAGCGGCACTGCCAGGAGTACGCCCACCGGGCCCCAGAGCCAGCCCCAAAAGAAGATGGACACGAAAATGATGACCGGATTGATAGCCATGCGGAAGCCGTGGATCCAGGGCTCGATGAAAGCCCCTACCAGGGTGGTCAAGGCCAGAAAACCGAGCGGGGCGATAGCCATCATCCAGAACTCCTGCAGGCTGATCACAGAAATCACGGAAAGCATAGAGACGGAGATGACCACTCCCAGGTAGGGAACAAACCGCGCCAGTCCCGCCACCAGTCCCCACACCGCGGGATCTGGTAAGTCCACGGCCCAGCAGATCAGCCCCGTGGCCGTGCCAACAAAGATGTTGCTCAGGCCCAGCACACCAAGATACTGGGCGATCAGGTGCTGGGAATCATGGGTGATTCGCAGCACCGTCTTCCGCTGCCCCATGGGCAACTGGCGGACAAAATTCCGGATAAGACGGTCCCCGCTTACCAGGAGAAAGTAGGTCAGCGCGAGAGCCAGGGCGAGACCGACTATTCCGTTCTGGACCTTGTTCATCAGCTGGCTGCGCCAGGAATCGGTCTGGAGAACGACGGCGGTGGGCTGCCGCTTCTCGCCATCAGATAGCTGCTCAACAGACTTCTCCACCTGCTCCGCGGACTCGGTCACTCTGGCAATCTGGCGGCTGATCTCACTTTCCCCCACCAGTACCCGGGAAATCGCGCCCGGCACTTCCTCAACCCATTTCAGGGCCGGTGTGGCTACGGCCAGCGTGATTCCCACAATTCCGGCCAGTACCAGCAATACAAACACCATGGAGCTGACCATCCGGGGAATGCGCCACTTCACATAAGCCTTTTTCACCAGGGGTGACAGCAGCAGGCTGGTCATTACCGCGAGGACAATGGGCAGGATGATCTGATGGGCCACATACAGGGTGTACAGGATGCCCAGGCCGAACAGGCCGTAGATCGGTGTAGCGAGATCCGAGGAAATCAGCGGGCGCTTTTCATTGCCCGCCATTTCGTTGTTCGGGGATTGGCCATCCATGAGAGATCCTGTAAACGATCAGAGAATTCCGGGGTAAGAACGGCCAGTTTACCTATCCCGCTTACGAGGTGCATCTGGTGATCAGTTTATAGGCTCGGGATGATTGACGACGCAGCGGAAGCCAATACTTCCAGAGTCAACGGACCCACCACTTCTCGCGAAGACAGTACCACCTCCACCGAAGCTACCGCCCATACCGGCCCAATCTCGAACGGTTTTCTGAGGCTTTTCGGGATCAACAGGGTCTTCCGGACCACTCGGATTATCAAACCGAGCGTGCCGATAGTAGTCCCCTTGGAACCAGTCCTGGGTCCACTCAGCTGCGTTTCCGGTCATGTCATAAAGCCCCAGAGGGTTTGGCGCATAAGTCCCTACAGGACGTCGCTCCATGATGCTGAAATCATGACTGAGCATATTGCCAGATGGAGAAATACCAGGATCGATGAACTCTTTTGGCCTTTGTAAATACGTGTCGTTATCTTTCTCGCCCGAACCTGTTGCGTACGGCACGTTCCTTCCTCGGCTACGGGCTGCATATTCCCATTGAGCTTCCGTTGGCAACGCAAAAGGCAAACCCGTCTGCTCGGCCAACCAAGCACAGTAGCCTTCAGCCTCACCATAATTCGGCACCCTGGCAGGCTTTCTATGAAAATATGGAGACAACGGATCGTCACTCGGTACAGCAACAAATTTTTTATCATAGGGAGAGTTTTCATAGAGAGATAGCCGGCCCAGCGCGTTGTAGTAGGTATGTATTTCTCCCCAGGTGGTTTCATACATAGAGATGGAATAACTGTCGACTTTTACCTTTACTGAAGGGCGGGCATGATCCGTCAGTATCACGTAAGGAGAACCGTCGGGACGCCCTAAATCTCCCAGCTCGAAAGTACCACCCTGGACAAAAACCTGGTTATCAACTGCGTTTTTTACAATCTCCGACACCGCCTCACCCTTGCCGCTAGCGAAACCTCCACAAGCAACTAGCAACGTCGAAAAGCTCGCCAACCTGCCAATCTTTAATCGATCAATCTCCACCATAACCGGGTATCCCTCAGCCAATGTTACACATACGGCAAACTTCAAAAGGGTCCATTCTCACCGGTCTGCCAGAAACAGCGACTTGGTCTTGCAGCCCAAGGATGAAGAGACGCTGGTCCGCTTTGCTTTTACCGATGAATTCAAACAATCTCTCAAGGTTTGGTTCAAACTCTCCTCGTTGAGCAACACCTTCCGGATTCATTCGCACCACGGTTTCCTCAAAGTCGCGCCACCCCTGGAAGGATTTCAAAATCTGGTTCACTGCTTCTATTTTTATGTCATCGTCGCTCCATAGATCGGGCGTCACCCACCAGTCGAAGATAATGTTGTCCAGAACCGAACCTTTTACTTCAGGCGGTGAATGTCGAAATATCGAGTTCTCTTTCAACTCTATATCTACGACCACATTGTGGGCCAGTTCCTCACCTTGTTGCTCACGAGACCGATTCACGAATACAGATTCAACATACTTGGCTATTCCAGTCGTCATGGTGCTCGCAAATTCTTCCGCAACTTCGATGGCTGACAAACCCTTTCCCAATGCAAACAAACTCATTCGCTGGTACCAATCGAAGGCGAGTGTTTCCTGATCAAATAGTTCCAAATACCGAAAATCCACGTCCATCAAAGCGTTGTACACAAAGTGGAGCATCCTCAGCATTTTCTGGGTCTCGACCTCCAGGAGAAAGCTGCCCGATGGCCCTACTCCCAACACAAGTCCCGCATGCACGTTAAAGTAAAACTTGCCGGTTTCCGGGCTGAACAGCAGCCTAACTTCGGCCTCCGCACCCGCCCCCAGCGCCATATCAACTTTCTTCCCTATCCGGCACAATCTATCCCAGTCGCTCTGATCGGATAACACATCCTTCCAGCGCAGCTCACCAGCCACCTCACATCCGCCACGAATGCCAGCGAATACGCCCGCTTCCAAACCCGCCCTTTGCCCGTTCTTTCGAGCCGCAATACCCTTAAGCATTGGAAGACCATCGGTCGTTGATACGTGAACATTGCCGGCAATAAGCGCCGAAGCACCGGCAAAGCCGGAAAGCGAAGCGTTGATCGCCGCCTGGAAATGTCCCAATGAAGCGATTCTTCGTTCCCCGTCCCAGCCTCCAACCCGGTAGGGAATCCGGATCTCTGACCGGTTGTTCACCGGGAACGCCTGCTCAATGCCCACTTTGCCTTGCGCCAGCGCGTACTGCCCTTCCGCTTTCGCCTGCAAATGCACTTTCCCTTTGCGAGGATCGAATTCGCCTGAGGCCGTCGCGCCGGCGGCGAAGCGCATGAACTGAGCTTCTGCAGAAGCGTCGAACCCGGTTTCATCTACACCTTCCTGTCGGGCCTTGGCATCGCCCCAGATGGACCAGGATGCCTCGTCGTAGAACTTGTTCAACGTTTTCATGAGCGCGACATTCCGATCCGGATCCCATAAGGTCGCGTTGAACTTGATGTTGAGTTCGCTTCGAATGGCATCCCGCAGCTTTGCCGGATCAACACCTCTTTCAGTCAACCAGCCTTGGCTACGCGCCCGATCTCTGGCCGCAATAGAGTATCTGCGCAGGTGATTCGCTATCTTGTGAGAGCGCACAAAGGTGACATGTTTATTGCCAGCCAACCGCTTTATCTCGGTAATGGGCGGGATGGTTTGCATGTCGTTGGTCAGCACCGACCGTGCTTCCAGTTCGTTGACCAGGCGTTCCTTTTCCTGCTGTACCTCCGATAACAGCCGCCCTTCACCATCCGTTGGGCTAAGGCCAGAATCCGTCTCGCCGTCATCAAGGCCTCCCAGCGTGCCGTAAAACTCATTAATGGGCCCACAGACGAACTCTTCTTCCTCGATCCACTCGGCGAGCTCATCTTCTGTCAGAAGGATCAGTTCATCGGCGCCGGTAACGTGAACGACTTCGACGATTTCTTCGGAACAGGAGGGCTCCTGTACGACCTGCCCTACTTCACACCCGGAAAACCCTGGATCATTTGCGGCCGGCAGCTTGAGCTGCTGCCCCGGAAAAATACGGTCCGGGTTTTTAATGTCAGGGTTGAGCCGCATCAGGCGGCTCAGGGTGGTTTGATGTCGTTGTGCAATCGTACTGAGGGTATCGCCGGAGCGAACGGTGTATTCAGAACTCATCGGGCAACTCCGTATGCCAAATGTTTATCCAATGCGTTCAACCGCGCGCGTTCCGAAAGCTTGGGGTTTGACAGCATGGCCTGGCTCTGCGGGTGCTTGATCCGGTCCCCATGGACCACCGCCAGTTCTGCGTATTGACTGACATCCCTCTCGGTCCGGAAACCGAGTGAGTCTGCGTCCTCAATCAAACGGTTCAGCTTTGTTAGATCGTCCAGCCCAAGAAAGCGGCCCAGCTTTTCGACAAACTCGTCCTTTGCTCCCCCCGATAATGCTGCCATGTGCTGTTCGGAGAGCACGAACCATCCTTCGTCGGAAGCTGATTTGGCGGGGGCTGAACCCTCCGCTGTGATCCGCTGCCAGGAGCCATCAGGCAGGAATGCCAGCCATTCCCTTACCAGGCCGCTGAAGCAGTTTCGTTCCTGATCATTGAAGGCCAACATTAACCGCTGAAGGTGTTTGGGCGAGTAATACCGCAGGTAAGAATACCCGCCATCCGGTAACTGCACGCTGAGCAAGCTGCGCAAATGCTCCGCGATGACCGGCAGGCTCTCGTCTGCAATCAGAACCACAGCTTTATCCCGCCATTGTGACTGCACCTGCCATAAGTGGGTCGCCGCGGACGGTTTTACCAGGTAAGGGCTAACCTCCAGGGCTGCCTCATGGGGCGTACCCAGAAACAGATACTCCACATCTGGCTGTTCATCGTTTTCGTAGGTAAACCGTGGTGCGTTGAACGCCGCACCATCCATCAGGATGCAGGCCTGCACCATCGTGTTCGAAGCCAGGTCTGTCATACGGTTGCACTCTCGCAGGAACAGGAAGAAAGCGCGCAGGAGCCATCAGGCTGGCGCCCACACTGTTTGACCAGTGCAACGTTCTTCTTCGCCGCCGTCTTCAAGGCTTGTATCGAGCCTGGAGCGGGGCCTGATATGGCTCGGGTGTCGGTTTCCGCGAGTTGCTCAGGCGCATTGCTGTCTGATAACTCATTCAGACTCACGGGTAATACCGGGCTTTGAACCGCTGCTCTGCTCCCACTTCCTGGCCCGCCGCCGGAATTCATCCGCACCAGAGGTCCTGACACTGTCACCCCACCAGGATCCACCTTTACAAAACTGCCTCCGGCCTTGAGAGTCACCTCGGCCCCGGCCTCAATGACGATTCTCAATCCCGCCTTGTGGTGGATCTCGGAGCCGGCTTCCACCAGTTGATGGTCACCTTGCCTGCTGTAGTGACTCCCGTTGACGGTCAGGCTGAAGTCCGCACCAACATTCTCCCGGTGTTCGCCATCGACAGTGTGGTTGCTGTTGCCTTTCACCTGCCTGAAGCGATGGTTACCAACTGTCAGATGGCTGTCATTGCGGATGACCTCGGTGCGGTTGTGCCCGGTGAGCAGGTCCAGGTCTTTCTGGGCATGGAGGTAGATCTGCTCCTTGTCCGCCTCGTCTTCGAAGCGCAGTTCGTTGCTGCCCTCGCCCTTGTGGGTTTTGGTTTTCAGGGTGGTGCGGGTCTTGTGCGCCGGCAGTTCGTATGGCGGCTGATTGGTGGCGTGGTAAGTTCGCCCGGTGATGACGGGCT
>JABURI010000206.1 GCA_014762755.1 Marinobacter sp. | reverse complement strand
AGGACATCGGCTTTGCCGAGGGTTTCTACGCCGGCTGGGGTAACTTCGGTTCCGCTGCCGCCGCCATCTCACTGCCCACCATCGCCCTGCACATGTACGGTGGTGAAGATGGCTGGCGCTGGGCCATCGCCCAGAGTGCCATTGTGATGGCGGCCTATGGCGTCTACTACTGGTTTGCCATCACCGACGGCCCGGCCGGTACCGTGCACCGCAAGCCACGCAAGGCAGTAGCTCTGGAGGTGAGCACCTGGGGTGACATGGTCAAGCTGATCCTCTGGACCATTCCCCTGGTGGGCGTGCTGGCTATCCTGGTCTGGCGTATCCAGAACATGGGCTACCTCAGCACCACCGGTGCGGCCATCTGCTACGCCGTCATCTTTGCCATCGTCTGCTACCAGATCATCCAGATCCTGCGGGTCAACGTGCCCATCCTGAAGAAGGGCGTGCCGGAGGATGACAAGTACCCGTTCAACAGCGTTGCAGCCCTGAACAGCACCTACTTCGCCAACTTCGGTGCCGAACTGGCGGTGGTCTCCATGCTGCCGATGTTCTTTGAGGAAACCTGGAGTCTGAGCGCGACCGCGGCCGGCCTGATTGCCGCTTCCTTCGCCTTCGTGAACCTCGTGGCCCGCCCCATGGGTGGCCTGGTCTCCGACCGCATGGGTAACCGCCGGTTCGTGATGCTCAGCTATATGTTTGGTATCGCCGTTGGTTTTGCCATGATGGGGCTGATGAACTCCAGCTGGCCGCTGATCATTGCCGTGGGTATTACCGTGTTCACTTCCTTCTTCGTGCAGGGAGCAGAGGGCGCCACCTTTGGCATCATTCCCTCCATCAAGCGCCGGCTCACCGGTCAGATCTCCGGAATGGCGGGGGCCTACGGTAACGTTGGCGCGGTGGTCTACCTCACCATCTTCACCTTTGTCACTCCGACCCAGTTCTTCTACATCATTGCCGCCGGGGCCTTCATCAGCTGGGTACTGTGCGTGATGTGGCTGAAAGAGCCGGAAAGCGGATTCTCTGACGAGTACCACGTATCGTCTGTGGACCGCCAGATCGAGGAAGAGGAGCGCCTGCGCCAGGCGGCTACCAGCACCAGCTGAGACTCGCTTCTCCAAAACCCGCCCGGAGTGATCCCGGCGGGTTTTTTTGTTTTCAGGCTCCGGCGGCGTAACTCGCCCGAAAAAACGGTCGAACCCTTGAGACAGGATCGATTGGTCCTGTCGTGAAGGCGTATCCGTTGAACATGACCAGGGAGGAAGAAGGCCATGGAACAGGAGGATGATCACACAGAAGCCCCGTTCGAGAGGGTGGCTGAAATCTATGAACAGTTGCTGGTACCGGCACTGTTCGGTCAATGGGCGGCACCGGTTGCGGAAGTGGCGGCGATCCGCGAAGGGCAGCGGGTGCTGGATGTGGCCTGCGGTACCGGCGCGCTTGCCCGCACCGTGGCACAGCGGGTTGGTCCTGCAGGCGCTGTGTCGGCGGTGGATATCAACCCGGCGATGCTGGCGGTAGCCAGGAAACTGGGGCCCCGGTCCGTGGACTGGCGGGAAGGGACAGCCGAAGCGCTGCCCTATGGTGAGGGTGAGTTCGACGTTGTCGTCAGCCAGTTCGGTCTCATGCTGTTCCCGGACCCGGAGGCGGCCTTACGGGAAATGCTGCGAGTGCTGGTGCCCGGCGGACGGCTGGCGGTTGCCGTGTTCGATTCGCTGGACCATCAGCCCGCCTATGCCACGATGGTCGATACCTATTCCCGGGTAGTGGGCGACGCCATCGGGCAGGCGCTCCGCAGTCCGTTTGCCCTGGGTGATACCGAGGCGCTGGCGGCCTGCTTTGCCGGTGCCGGCGTCGATAATGCGGTAATCACCAGCAGGGAAGGCGTGGCCCGTTTCCCGGATGTCAGCACCATGGTTCTGTCCGATGTCAGGGGCTGGTTTCCGTTCGCGCAGATCCGGCTGGACGATCAGGCGATAGATGCGGTGACCCGGGAAGCCGAGAGTGCACTGGCCGCGTTTACCGGGCCCGATGGTGCGGTGGAGTTTCCGTTACCGGCTCATATTGTCACCGCTGTGAAGGCCTGATGCGGTCCGGTCAGGAACGGATCCCCCGACCACCAGAACGCAATCGACCTCCACGAGGGAGGCCGATTGCGGGCAAGGTTGGCGAGAATGGCTTACGGGTTCTTGATGTAGGCATTCTTGCGCAGGTAGAACCACCAGTTCACCACCAGGCACACCGCGTAGAACACCGCAAAGCCGTACATGGCCACCTCCGGTGTGCCAGCCTGGATCTCCTGGCCCATCACGCGGGGGGCGATGAAAGCGCCGTAGGCGGCGACGGCAGAGGTCCAGCCCAGGACCGGGCCTTTCTGCTGCTGGTCGAAGATAAAGCCGATGCTGCGGAACGTGGAGCCGTTACCGATACCGCTGGCGGCGAACATGATGATGAACAGGATCAGGAACAGGGCAAAGTAGCTGTTCGGATCGGTGGAGTTGTAG
>JABURI010000203.1 GCA_014762755.1 Marinobacter sp. | reverse complement strand
AATCCATCCTCCGGGACGCTTTCAAGAAGGGCGATGCCTGGTTCAACACCGGGGACGTGCTCAAGGAGATCGGCTTCGGTCATCTCCAGTTCGTGGATCGCATGGGGGACACTTTCCGCTGGAAGGGGGAGAACGTCTCGACCACGGAGGTGGAGAACATCATCGACAGCTCCGGCATGGTGGAAGAAGCCATCGTCTACGGCGTGGAAATCCCCGGAACCAACGGCAAGGCCGGCATGGTAACGCTGGTGCCGCACAACAACGGCAAGGATTTCGATATCAACCGGCTGTTCGCCTATCTGCAGGACAATCTGCCGCCCTACGCGGTGCCGGTATTCATGCGGGTCACCCACGCCATCGAGAAGACGGGGACCTTCAAGTACCGGAAGGTGGATATCCAGAAGCTCGGTTACTCGCTCCGGGTCGGCGAGGAGGTCTACGCATGGTTGCCGGGGGATTCCGGTTATACCTTGGTTGATTCTGAGCTGGTTTCCCGGATTGAGGCCGGGGAAGTACGTTTCTGACTTTTGGCGGGCCTGGTGGTTATGGCCCTAGCCTGTTAGCTCCGGAGTGGGCCCTACTGGGGCGGACTTTCCAAAAATGTTGAAGGCCAGGGACGGCCTGAAACAAGCGCACATGGACGTGCTCGTAGCGGTTTTTGGAAGAGGGCACCCACACTCACCACACCCCCGAGCCAATCAGGCTAGGAGCCCAACCCAGACCGCAAACTCAGGAGCCAACCTTGAGCACCACCTTGCCGGTAGCCTTCCGCCCGGTGAGCGCCCCCAGAGCTTCCACATAGTCCTCAAATTCGTAGACGGCACTGATCTTGGGATCAATCTTACCTTCGGAGAACAGCTTCATCAGATCCATCATATTCTGGGCGCTGACCTCCGGCTCCCGACGGGTGAAGTCGCCCCAGAATACGCCGACCACGGAACAGCCCTTGAGCAAGGTCAGGTTTGCCGGAATCTTGGGGATCTCGCCGGCGGCGAAGCCGACGATCAGGTGGCGGCCGTTCCAGGCCATGGCACGCAGGGCCTGTTCGGTGAAGTCACCGCCGACGGGATCGTAAATGACATCCACGCCCTTGCCCTTGGTGAGCTTCTTGGCCGTTTCCTTCAGCGGTTCTTCGCTGTAGTTGATCAGCTCGTCGGCGCCGGCCGCTTTCGCCACCGCCAATTTTTCAGCGGAGCTGGCCGCCGCGATGACACGGGCACCCATGGCTTTGCCGAGTTCAACCGTGGCCAGGCCGACGCCACCACTGGCGCCAAGCACCAGCAGGGTTTCGCCCGGCTGGAGGTTGGCTCGTTGCTTGAGGGCGTGGTAGGAGGTGCCGTAGACCATGGTGAAAGCGGCGGCTTTCTCGTCGGACATGCCATCCGGTACCGGCAGGAGGTTGTCTTCCGCCGTCACCACTTCCTCCGCGAAGGCGCCATGGCCGGTCAGGCCCGCGACGCGATCACCGGGTTTGAAGCGGGTGACTTTCTCCCCCACTTCGATGACTTCGCCGGCCATTTCGCCGCCCGGTGAGAACGGCAGCGGCGGCTTGAACTGGTACTTGTTCTCGATGATCAGGGTATCCGGGAAGTTCAGGCCCGCCGCCTTAACGCGAACCTTTACCCCTCTGCCCTTCACTTCCGGGCTGGGCACCTCTTCAATGACCAGTTTGTCAGCAGGCCCGTATTCCTTGCAGAGTATGGCTTTCATGGATTCTCCCGAGATTGTTTGTTGTTAGACCGGCGGTTCCGGAATTCTTGATAGGCATCAAGCTAAACACTCTCGGGCCATGAGGCAAATGAGGATCCTTTATTTTTCACGATAAACGCTGTTTATTGTGAGGGCCTCCAAGCCTCGCTCAGAGCAGCGATCCGGCATAGATGAGCGCGCCAACCAGGCAGACCGCTGCGGCAATCAGGCCGAAACGCAGACCCGGCGACATTCCGGGTGCAGGTTTGGTAGCCACAGTGGCACTCTCATCGTAGTTGACCACTTTCTGGTCCTGCTTTGAATCGCGAATCAGCTGGATCATTTCCTCACACTGTCCCGCCGTAAACGCCTGAGGGTTGAAGTTGTCCAGCCTCTGACGTTCGAGAAATTTTTTCACATCCACGGACAGGGGCACATATTTCATGGACCAGTCGCTGAAGGTCCGCGCCTCGATCGGTTCCTCGATCAGGGTCATGATATTCTGGTGTCGATCATCGCGCTTGATGCGATCAAAGGTTTTCCGGACTTCGTCTTCCTCGCCCTCGAGGTACTGGAAAAACCGGTTGTTGCCATAGTAGAGGCCGCCCACCAGGCTTGCCCTGGCGTTGTTTTTTCGGGACGTCAGTAGAATCCGGGCAACGTGGGGTTCCACCCCTTTCTCCACGGGCTGGGCATCAAACGTAGCTTCACTGGCATAAGCCAGGCGTATCAGGGACATACTGCGTCTCCATTTGTTGTCGGGGAAAAGAGTAAGTTGGCTGCAAGATACGCTCGAATCTGTCGCCCCGGATCACAGGTTTGCGTCGAATGGGCTCTGGTGAGGGAGCGGAGATGAATCATTCGGCCATTTCAGCTATCCTTCGCGCACCTGTCGCGGGCCCATGCCCGTTGTGTTGTCTGTTTGCCGGATTCTTCCATGTTCGACATCATCTACCTGCTTGAAATGATCGGGGTCGTCGCCTTTGCCATTTCCGGCATGATCGTGGCGCGCTCCAAGAACATGGACCCTGTGGGTGTGTTTACCATCGGCTTTATTACGGCCCTCGGCGGCGGCACGCTGCGGGACCTGATGATGGATAACCATCCGCTGTACTGGATCAAGCATCAGGAGCAACCGATCCTGATCCTGGCCATGGCCATCATCTTCAGTTACTGGAACCGGGCAGAGAGGCTCCGGGAATCCCGCATCGTGTTTCCGGATGCCATCGGCCTGGGCATCTTCTCCATCCTCGGTGCGCAGCTGGCGCTGGACCTGGGCCACTCCTGGTTCATTGCATCCCTGCTGGGAGTGATGACGGGCACCTTTGGCGGCGCCCTGCGGGATACCCTGTGCAACGAGGTGCCGTATATCTTCCGCAAGGACCAGATCTATGCATCAATCTCGTTTGCGGGGTGCTGGCTGTACTTTGTTTGCCAGTGGTTTCTGGAGGACGAGGCGCTGCCACTGACCATCGGGCTGCTGTTCATCGTAATTGTCCGGATGCTGGCGGTTCGCTTCGATATCCGCCTGCAAAGGGATCCGGGCAACCAATAGACACTTTTCTGTAATCCTGAACTGTCAATCATCCCTTGGCCTGAGAAAGCTCAGGCGGTAACATTGCCGTTTTTTCACGCAATTCAAAACCGTTCGGCTCAAACCGGGCCCAAACCCCAACTTCCAGCATCCTGTGAGGCAGACATCCGTCATGCTTGAACGACTGTTCCAACTCCAGGCCCACGGCACCACCGTTCGTAAAGAAGTGGTTGCGGGCATCACAACCTTCCTGACCATGGCTTACATCATCGTGGTCAACCCAAGTATCCTGTCGTCCACCGGCATGGATTTCGGCGCGGTTTTCGTGGCCACGTGCCTGGCAGCCACCATTGGCACCCTGATCATGGGTCTGTGGGCGAACTACCCGATCGCCCTGGCGCCCGGCATGGGCCTGAATGCATTTTTCTCGTTCACCGTTGTCGGCAGCATGGGCTACAGCTGGGAAGTGGCGCTGGGCGCGGTATTCCTGTCCGGCTTCATTTTCTTCATCCTGAGTGTGGTGAAGGTCCGGGAATGGCTGATCAACAGTATCCCGATGTCCCTGCGCTTCGGCATCTCGGCCGGTATCGGCTTCTTCCTTGCCCTGATTGCCCTGAAGAATGCTGGTATCGTGGTTGATCACCCCGCGACCCTGGTCGGCATGGGCGACATCAAGGTGGCCGAGAGCCTGTTGTTCTTCGGTGGCTTTGTCCTGATCTGCGCCCTGTCCTTCCGTCAGATTACCGGCGCCGTGATGATCGGCATTCTCGCCATTACCGTGGTTGCGATGATGCTGGGCATGGTTGAATACGACGGGTTCGTCTCCGCACCACCGAGTCTTGCCCCGACCTTCATGCAGCTGGATCTCGCCGGTGCCTTCAATGTCGGTATGATCAGTGTAATCTTTGCCTTCCTGTTCGTGGACCTGTTTGACACCTCCGGCACCCTGATCGGTGCCGCCCAGCGGGGCGGCCTGCTGGACAAAGACGGCAAACTGCCGCGTCTGGGCCGGGCACTGATGTCCGATTCCGTCGCCACCATGTCGGGCGCGGCGCTGGGTACCTCAACCACCACCAGTTATATCGAGTCCACCGCAGGTATCTCCGCCGGCGGCCGCACCGGCCTGACCGCGGTCGTGGTTGCCGTGCTCTTCCTGGCGTGCCTGCTGCTGTCGCCGATTGCCAGCATTATTCCGCCCTACGCCACTGCGCCGGCGCTGCTGTATGTGGCGGTACTGATGGCCAGTGGCCTGAAACTGGTAGACTGGGACGACATTACCGACTCAGCGCCGGCCATTGTCACCGCCCTGACCATGCCGCTGACGTTCTCCATCGCCAACGGCATTGCCCTGGGCTTCATTACCTATGCGGTGATCAAGGCATTGTCCGGCCGCTGGTCCGATCTCAACGCCAGTGTCGTAACCATTGCCGTTGTCTTCGTTCTGAAATTCATGTTCCTGGATGTCGCCTGAGCGGCATCCTGACCTGTTACCGGATCTCCCATGGATTACTTCTCCGAAAGCATCAAACAGGCCATCCGCACCGTTCCGGACTGGCCAAAACCGGGCGTAACCTTCCGCGACATCACGACCGTCCTGCAGGACAAGACCGCATTCCGGAAGCTGATCGACGCCTTCGTGCACCGCTACCACGGTGACAAGATCGATGCGGTAGCCGCCGTCGATGCCCGAGGCTTTATCATCGGTTCGGCCCTGGCCTATGAGCTCAACGCCTCGCTGGTGCTGGTAAGAAAAAAGGGCAAGCTCCCCTTCGACACCCTGGTGGAGGACTACGAACTGGAATACGGCACCGCGTCGGTGGAGCTGCACAAGGATGCGTTCAAGCCGGGCGACAAGGTTGTGCTCGTGGATGACCTGATCGCCACCGGCGGCACCATGCTCGCAGCTTCCCGCCTGATACGCCGCATCGGCGCCGAGATCGTGGAAGTGGCCGCCATGATTGACCTGCCGGACCTGGGCGGCTCCCGGAAGCTGCAGGAAGAAGGTCTTCAGGTCTATACTGTGTGTTCGTTCGAAGGAGACTGATCAACAACACACAGGAGGCGGCCATGCCCGATTATCAACACCACTGGAAGGATGGCACACCGGTCCATCTGCCACTCGGCAAAATCGTCTGCATTGGCCGCAACTACGCCGAACATGCCAAGGAACTGAACAACCCGGTTCCGGACGAACCGCTGCTGTTTATCAAGCCTTCCACGGCAGCGGTTCACATTACCCGCCCCCTGGACATCCCCAATGGTCGTGGCGAAGTTCATTTTGAAACCGAACTGGCGGTGCTGATTGGTCGCCCGCTGACCAATGCTTCCGCCAGCGAGGCCGAATCGGCCATCCTGGGCTACGGCCTGGCGCTAGACCTCACCCTTCGTGACATTCAGAGCAAACTGAAGGAAAAGGGTCAGCCCTGGGAGCGGGCCAAGGCCTTTGACGGCGCCTGCCCCCTGTCCCCGTTTGTCGCCGCCGATAAATTGCCCAGGGACAATATCCATTTCACCATGGACATCGACGGCGAACGCCGCCAGACCGGCGACACCCGGGACATGCTCAACCCTATCGTGCCCCTGATCGCCCATATCAGCAGCCACTTCTCCCTGATGCCCGGTGATGTGGTGCTGACCGGCACCCCGAAAGGGGTCGGCCCACTCCAGTCCGGCCAGACTCTGACCCTGGAGCTGGAGGACTTGCTGTTCCTGCAAACGAGGGTAACCTGAGGGGTCGTGGCTGACTGTTGTCAGTGACGATCCCTCTTTCGCCAACGGACGTATAAGTGGCATGGCAAGAAAACCGGTTACCTCCCGAACAGGACGCTTCTTCAAACTCGCAGGCATGACCGCCTCCGTGGCTGGTCAATACGCCGGTCAGCGGGCGCGGCGTATGTTCCGCACTGAAAACGACGAAGGCGCCCAGAGCGAAAGCTATACCCGCATGGCCGGCCAGATCGCGGACACCCTGGGCGAGCTCAAGGGTGCGGTGATGAAAGTCGGCCAGATTGCTTCCCAGACCCAGGACTTCCTGCCCCGGGAATTTTCCGAGGCGCTGGAAAAGCTTCAGAAAGAAGCCCCGCCCATGCCTTTTGAGGTCATTGTCGAGCAGATCGAATCGGAGCTGGGCAAACCGCTGGGGGAGCTCTACGAATACGTGCAGGAAACGCCCTACGCCTCCGCCAGCATTGGCCAGGTGCATCGGGCCCGGTTGCACGATGGCACCGATGTGATCGTGAAGGTCCAGTACCCCGGTGTTGATGAGTCCTGTGATTCGGATCTCAAGCAGCTTCGAATGACGCTGCGCCTGGGTGGCCTGCTGAAAATGCCGAAGGAGTCGGTGGACCAGCTGTTCGCGGAAATCCGCGAGCGCCTCCATGAAGAGCTGGATTACGAGAACGAAGCCAGGAACATCGATCTGTTCCGGAAGTTCCATGAGGATCAGCCCTGGGTGCTGATTCCGGCTGCGATCGACAGTCACTCGACCCGCCGGGTTCTCACCCTGGAACTGGTGGAGGGGGACCACGTCAGCCAGGTGACACCGGACCGGTACGACCAGGACATCATCAACGTCATTGGCCACCGGATTTTCATGATCATGGCGGATCAGTTATTCCGCTTCCAGTGCATCCATGGCGATCCCCATGCGGGCAATTTTGCCTACCGGCCCGACGGCAGCATCATCCTCTATGATTTTGGCTGTGTGAAGAAGCTGAAGCCGGAAATTGTGGAAGCTTACCGAAAGGCCCTGATCGCCGCTCTTGAGGAAGACTATGAGGCCCTGGACCAGCACCTGATCGACCTGGGCGCCCGGGTTGGCAGCCAGCCGGCGGTGGATGAGGCCTATTACGCCATGTGGCGGGATATTCTCATCGTTCCGTTCCAGGGCGACGAGCCCTACGATTTTGCCGAGGCGGATATTCACAAGCACGTGGCCGCCAAGACCAGCACGGTGTTCAAGTATCTGGATTACTTCAAGCCGCCGGTGGAGAGCATCTTCATTGACCGGATGATTGCCGGGCATTACTGGATGCTGAAGCGGCTGGGGGTGCAGGCGGCGTTTCGGTCGGAGTTGGAGAGGTATCTGAAGATGGGGTCAGATGAAGGCGTTCATCTGACCCCCGAGTAAGACTGAGCGTTAAGTCGGGGTCAGATGAAAGCTTTCATCTGACCCCATTTTCACCGACCCCGCAGCAAGGCATAGAACTGGGCGCCAGGCCGGGGTTTGAAGAAAGCCTTCTTCTGACCCCATTTTCACCTACCGGCCACCCGCCAGCCTGGACACCCACTCGGCAACCCCCTCACTGGCCCCCTTGCGAATCACATTCGCGCGGGAAACCGAGGCCGGTTCGCCGGGATCGATCACGGTAATCGGGACATCCATATCCACCTCATACACCAGCCCCGCCGCAGGATAGACCTGCAACGAGGTGCCCACGATCAGCAGGTAGTCGGCTGTGCGCACCACCTCTGCGGCCTTTTCCAGCATCGGCACTTCCTCACCGAACCAGACGATGTGCGGGCGCAGCTGCTGCCCGCGATCGCAGCAGTCGCCGGGATTGATGTCGTTGTAGCCGATGTCATACACCGGCTCCAGATATACCGAACTGCGGGCCTTGGTGAGCTCACCGTGGAGATGGACCACATTGGAAGAGCCACCCCGCTCATGCAGGTCGTCCACGTTCTGGGTCACGATGGTCACCCGGTAGCGTTTCTCCAGCTCCGCCAGCAGGCGATGGGCCTGATTAGGCTGGGCGTCTTTCAGCTGGCGCCGACGTTCGTTATAGAACTTCAGCACCAGCTCCCGGTTACGCTCGAAGGCCTCGGGCGTGGCCACGTCATACACACTGTGCTGCTCCCACAACCCGCCATTATCCCGGAAGGTGGAGAGCCCGCTTTCGGCGCTGATGCCAGCGCCGGTGAGTACGACGATATGGTCCTGCATCAGTCGAAGATCTTACCCGGGTTCATGATGCCGTTGGGGTCGAACACCTGCTTGATGCCTTTCAGGTAGGCGATTTCCGCCTCACTGCGGGTGTACTGCAGGTAGGGCTTCTTGGTCATGCCCACGCCGTGTTCAGCGGAGACACTGCCCTCGTAGCGCTGAACGATCTCTAACACCCACTTGTTGACCTGCTGGCATTTCCCGAAGAAGTCTTCCTTCTCCATGCTCTCCGGCTTGAGGATGTTCAGGTGCAGGTTTCCGTCACCAATGTGGCCGAACCAGATGATCTCGAAGTCCGGGTAATGCTCGGTCACCACGTTGTCGATTTCCTCGAGGAAACCCGGCACTTTGGACACCACCACAGAGATGTCGTTCTTGTAGGGGATCCGGGGCGCGATGGACTCGGAGATGCGCTCCCGCAGCTGCCACAGGTTCTGAGCCTGGGTTTCGCTCTGGCTGATCACGCCGTCCAGCACCCAACCCTCTTCAACGCACTGCTCGAACAGCGCCATGGCATCGTCCATGACCTGGTCGGATACCGCCTCAAACTCCAGCAGCGCGTAGTAAGGCGCCTCGGTCTCGAACGGCGCCTGCACCTGGCCATGGGCCAGAACGTGCTGCATAGCCTCGTGGGAGAAGAATTCGTAGGCGGTCAGGTCCAGCTTCTTTTGGAAGGCCTGGAGCACATCCATGGTGTTGGTCAGGTCGTTCAGGCCCAGCACCAGCACGGTCAGATCGTCCGGCTTGCGGGTCAGCTTCATGGTGGCTTCGGTGATAAAGCCGAGGGTCCCCTCAGCACCGATAAAGAGGTGACGCAGATCGTAGCCGGTGTTGTTCTTGGCAAGATCCTTGTTGAGATCCAGGATGTCGCCCTTGCCGGTCACCACTTTCAGGCCGGCCACCCAGTCCCGGCTCATGCCGTAGCGGATGACCTTGATGCCCCCGGCGTTGGTGGACAGGTTACCGCCGAGTTGGCTGGAACCGGCGGAGGCGAAATCCACCGGGTAAAAGAGGTCATTCTCCTCGGCAAAGTTCTGCAGCTGCTCGGTCACCACGCCGGCCTGACAGCGAACGGTACGGTCACTGGCGTTAAAATCGAGGATCTGGTTCATGTTATCGAACGCCACCACGACCTCGCCATTGGCTGCAACCGCGCCGGCACTCAGGCCGGTGCGACCACCGGAGGGCACCAGGGGCACCTGATTCTCGTTAGCGAACTTCACCAATGCCTGCACCTGCTCGGTGGTCTTGGGAAGCGCGATGGCCAGGGGCTTTGGCGGATAGATCTTGGTCCAGTCCTTGCCGTAGGTGTCCAGATCCGCCGGGTCGGTCAACACCTTACCGGGGGTGTCGCCAGTGGTAATCAGCTCTTTGAGAGAAGCAATGATCTGTTCAGAACTCATGTGTGCGTCATTCTCGTCAGGGTTGGGCCGGGGCCTGTTGATACGCCATTCACAAGGAATTGATTCAGGCAAACCGGCGCGCTGTGAAAATCTGCGTTTATGGTATCATACCGCCCCTGTTCTGTGAGCCAGCCCGACGATCTCTGGCTCCAGGTCATTTCATGTGACGAAAGGTTCGGAAGCAAGCCAATGTCAAATACGTCTCTCGAAAAGAGCAAAATCCGGATCCTGCTGCTGGAAGGCGTGCATCAATCTGCCATTGATACCCTGAATGCCGCGGGTTACACCAACATCGAGTATCTGACCCACTCACTGGGCGAAGAAGAGCTGATCGAGAAAATTGCCGATGCGCATTTCATCGGTATCCGCTCGCGCACCCAGCTGACCGAGAAAGTATTTGAAGCCGCCCAGAAGCTGGTGGCGGTAGGTTGCTTCTGTATCGGCACCAACCAGGTGGACCTGAAAGCGGCCACCCGTCGCGGAATCGCCGTGTTCAACGCACCTTTCTCCAACACCCGCTCCGTTGCCGAGCTGGTGCTGGCCCAGGCCATCCTGTTGCTGCGTGGCGTCCCGGAAAAGAATGCCATGGCCCACCGCGGCGAATGGCTGAAGTCTGCCAAGAACAGCTTCGAAATCCGCGGCAAGAAGCTCGGCATCATCGGCTATGGCAACATTGGCACCCAATTCAGCGTTCTGGCCGAAAGCCTGGGCATGGACGTGTATTTCTACGACGTGGTTTCAAAACTGCCGATCGGTAATGCCACCCAGGTGGGCACCATGCAGGAACTGCTGAACATTGCGGATGTCGTGTCCCTGCACGTACCGGAGACTCCGGCCACCAAGTACATGTTCAAGGCCGAGCAGTTCGCCCAGATGAAGCCGGGCAGCATTCTGATGAATGCCTCCCGTGGCACCGTGGTGGATATCGATGCCCTGGCCGACGCCCTCCGCTCCGGCAAGCTGCTGGGCGCAGCGGTGGATGTGTTCCCGGTCGAGCCGAAGTCCAACAAGGAAGAGTTTGTCTCTCCGTTGCGGGAATTCGACAACTGTATCCTGACCCCGCACGTGGGTGGCTCCACCATGGAGGCCCAGGAGAACATCGGCCGTGAGGTTGCAGAGAAGCTGGCCATGTACAGCGACAATGGCACCTCCGTCTCTTCCGTGAACTTCCCGGAAGTGGCCCTGCCCTCACACCCGAACCAGCACCGCCTGCTGCACATCCACGAAAACGTGCCGGGCGTCATGTCCGAAATCAACCAGGTGTTCTCCGAGAACGAGATCAACGTCTGTGGCCAGTACCTGCAGACCAAGGAGGACATCGGTTACGTGGTGATCGATGTGGACAAGGCCTACAGCGAACTGGCGCTCGAGAAGCTGCGCCAGGTCAAAGGCACCATCCGCTGCCGCGTACTGTTCTGAGCGATCAGACCAGAACTGCAGGAATCAGGAGCCCGGGCAGATGCCCGGGCTTTTTTGTTGGCAAGGTTTCTAGCGGGGTACCTGCAGCAACAGGTTCGGCGACCCGCTGTTGATATCCCCGAGCACATTGTCCGAGGCAAGTTCTTCAAGGGTGACATCAACCTGGGTCGGGGTCATTCCCGGATTTGCACCCAGCAGCAACGCGGCCGTGCCAGCCACATGGGGCGAGGCCATGGAGGTTCCACTGATGGTGTTCGTCTCGGTATCACTCTGGTACCAGGCCGCGGTGATATCGGAGCCGGGCGCAAACAGGTCCAGGCAGGTCCCGAAGTTGGAGAACGATGACCGCTGATCGTCACGGGTGGTACTGCCAACGGTGATGGCCTCCGGCACGCGGTTTGGCGAACCACTGCACGCATCGGCAATGACATCGGCATTGCTGCCCGCACCGGAGCAGTCCAAAACCCGCACCGCAGCCACGGATGCCTGCTTCGCCACACCATACTGGCTACCCACCGCCGTGCTGGCCACGTGAGTACCGTGGCCATTGCAGTCGCTGGTATCCGACGGGTCCGTTTCACCCCCAATGTTGAGCACGGACCCCACCAACGACAGTCCTCCGAGCCCCAGCAGACCGGTATCATTCACCGCAAAATTGCGACCCTCGATCACCCTTCCGGTGAACTCCTGGTGAGAGGCCCGGAGACCGGTATCAATCACGTAAATGTTGACACCCTGCCCGGCCTGGTCCGGGTACTCATAGGTTTCATCCAGCGGGAGGAAGGGTTAGTCGACCCGGTCCAGCCCCCAGGTGGCGCCGGCCTGCACTGTCGCTTCCTGGCCACTGGTGTCACTATAACCGGCAAGGTCATCAAACAGACCTGCCTGTGCAGGCATGGCTGCGATCAGGGCTGCACTCAGGCCGGCGGCGGTCAAGGTTGTTCTTATCATGGTATTGGCTCCTTTCCATTTGGTTGTCGTTCCGGCAAAAACTTGCCGTTACCCCGCCAGAACGGGTACTACCCGCACAAGGGTGCGTCGAAGTCCATGCAGAAGGGGCCAATGCCAACCGGTTTTCAGAGATTTAATGAAAAACGCCGGATCTTCCCTTGAGAAAGCCGGGATACGAGCCATGGTTAGAGTACAGCCTGGTTCCGACCAGCCCATTCATTCCGCGACAGGAGAAAATCGATGTCACTGAGGGAGTCCCTGTTGACCAAACTGCAAACCCAGACCGAACACTGGAGCAGGCAGATCGACCAGTTAAGGGCAGAGGCGGACGCCAAGATGGCCAAGGCCGAGGATGACAAGGCAGAAGCCGAGATTCAGAAGGAGTTTTCCGAGAAGATCCAGTCCCTCGAGGACCAGATAGAAACCGCAAGGACAAAGCTGGGAGAGCTCAAGGAATCAGGCGAGGACCAGCTGGACAACCTGAAACAGCGTATTGACGAATGGCTGCCCAGCAACACCAACTGAGTCGGCCACAAAAAAAGGCTCCGGCGGTTTTCACACCCGGAGCCTTTTCTTTTTTCTGGAACCTTACTGCATCGGCACCAGGGTCAGTTCCACCCGACGGTTCTGCTCACGTCCGGCGGCGGTGTCGTTGGAAGCGATCGGATAACGCTCACCATAGCCCACGGCACGGGTACGCTTGGGCTCGATGCCCTGGTTCAGCAGGAAGTCCCGCACGGAGCCGGCGCGCTGCTCACTCAACAGCTGGTTGTAGCTGTCGGAGCCGGAGCTGTCGGTGTGACCTTCGATCTGGATAACGGTCTTGTCGTATTCCTTCAGGACCAGAGCTACAGACTCCAGGGTTCCGGTGAAGGACGGCTTGATGGAGGACTGGTTCAGGTCAAAGGTGATGTTGCCGGGCATGACCAGCTCGATCTGGTCACCGTTACGCACCACACGCACACCGGTGCCTTCCAGCTTCCGGCGCAGTTCGGCTTCCTGCTTGTCCATGTAGTAACCGATACCGCCACCGATGGCAGCACCGCTGGCCGCGCCAATGAGGGCGCCCTTGCCCCGGTCACTGCTGCTGGATGTTGCCGCACCGATCGCTGCGCCACCGATAGCACCAATAATACTGCCCTTGGTTGCGCTGGAGGTCTTCTCCTCGCCGGTGTATGGATCATAGGTCATGCAGCCACCCAGACCCACGGTAGCTACTGCAAATGCAATAATCGTTTTTTTCACAGCTTTCTCCTGCGCCATTTTAAAACCGGGCGGTATGTCTGGTGTGCGACCGGCTCAGGCCGCACTCACCGCCTTCCTGGTGAATGTATCAATGATGGTATTGAATACCGTTGCCTGCAAATCCTGGGCTTCGTTCACTAGATGATGACGTCCGTCCGGGACTCTCAGTTCCTCTACCGAGGCAAATTTATTGCGGATAATCCGCAGATTGTGTTGCCAGTCCACAGTCAGATCCTTCTCACCCTGCACCACCGTAACCGGAAAGTTGATCGGCCGCGCAGATTCAATATGCGGCACCCACTGGCGCAATGCCGTGACCCAGTCCACATGCACCGCCCTTGCCTGCAGCGGGTCATGCTCCCTCAGGAAGCGGAGAAACCGGGTATTACCGCTGTTCTCCGCAAAGACCCGACGCCAGCGAGTGATGAACGGCCTGACCAGTGTGTGCAGAACCTTCGCGCCAAGCCAGCCAGCAGGCCGGACCAGGGGCGCCAGCAAGACAACGTCCTTGAAATCCGAGGTTTCGGTCGAGTGCTGGTTCGAGAGCAGATAATCAATCAGAATCGCTCCGCCTGTGCTCTGCCCGACGGCGAACCAGGGTTCGCGCACTTTGCCCCGGGCCTGATCCAGCACCGAGGTCAGCACCTGCTGGTACTCCAGGAAACTGCCGATCGCCGCCGGGGTACCACTGGAGAGGCCATGCCCCGGCTGGTCGTAGGCCAGGACATCGAGACCGGCACCGAGGCAACGATCGATCAACTGGCTGTACAAGCCGACATGGTCGAAGTACCCGTGCAGAATGAAGACCGTGCCACACGACTCCGGCAGCCGGTAATAATGTACCATTACCTCATGTTCGCCGGCGTGCACGTAGCCCTGATGGTAATGCACCTCCGGATGTTCCACCCAGAGATCCAGACCGTAGAACCGGCAATAGGCAACCATCTCGTCGCCCAGCACACGGTCACCCCGGGGATTAAACGGCTCAAGTCGCTCCAACAGCGAGTGCCTGTCCCAATCGGGAATTTCTATGGTATCCGTTTTCCAGTACACGTAGAGTTAAACGCCTGTCATGATTCAGGAATAAGATAAAGCGACCCCATCCTATCGCATAGCGGGAGTAGAACACAGATGCTGCAACCTCTTCTTGAGGCCGGTCTTCGGCAAACCATGAACCGCCTGGTGCGTCCCATACTGGGGCCAGCGGTGCCCATCAGGGTTCAGCGCGCCCTGATCCGGCAGGCCTATCGCAGCTCAATCCCACCCCGCGGCTGCCGCTTCAGCCACGGTACCCTCGCCGGCGTGCCGGTGGTCCGCACCAGCTGTAACAAGCAGCATAAAGGTGTCATCCTCTACCTTCACGGGGGCGGTTTCATCCTCGGCTCGGCGGACACGCACCGGGGCATCACCGGCCATCTGGCCAAGTCCAGTCAGTGCCTGGTCGTGACACCGGACTACCGACTGGCACCGGAGCATCCCTTTCCGGCCGCGCTTGATGACGCCGAGGCGACCTACCTGCAGTTACTGGCAGAGGGCTACAGCCCCGGACAAATCGCCCTGGCCGGGGATTCTGCCGGCGGCGGTCTGTGCGTGTCGCTGGCCATGCGGTTGCGGGAACACCAGCAGCCGATGCCCTCCTCACTGACCCTGTTCTCGCCCTGGACCGACCTGACCCAGGAGCAGCTCTATCAGCCGGAACTGGAACCCGTATTGCAACCGGCCTGGACCGCCAAGGCGGCAAAACACTACGGCGGCGAGGAGCCACTGAACAACCCGCTGATATCACCGGTGTTCGGGGACCTCAAGGGGCTTCCACCCATACTGATCCAGGTCGGCAGCGATGAAATCCTGCTCAACGACGCGGAACGACTGGCCCAGGTGGCAAAGCGGGACCGGGTACCCCTTAGCCTGGAAATCTACAACAGCCTCTGGCACGTGTTCCAGGTCCACAGCGGTCAGCTGGTCCGGGCAACCGAGGCGGTGCGCACGGCCGGTGACCACATCAAGGCACATCTGACAGGCTGATTTCGCCCCGGATCAACGCTTCCTTACGCGCGCGAGGCCAGCGTTTGATGTGCCACTCCAGCCGGGACGCCCGGCTTCGATCTCCTGCCGGCTCCTCGAAGACCAGCTCGAGGGGTCCCTTGCCCCGCAGGCTGCGCGCACCTTTCGGCGCACCGGCCTCGTGTTCGGCAAAGCGCCGCTCCACGTCCGTGGAGATACCGGTATACAACGCGCCGGACGCCGTCCGCACCAGGTAAAGATGCCAGTCACTGCTCACGGGCCAGTTCCGCCTCCCGAGCCTTGACCTTGAGCTGCTGCAGCCACAAGCCACCCATGATCAGCACCAGACCAATATAGGTGGATGGCAGGATAATCTCGCCCAGGATGAAATAGATGAACACCAGCGACAGAAACGGCGAGATGAAGATCAGGTTGCTGACTTTCGAGGT
>JABURI010000002.1 GCA_014762755.1 Marinobacter sp. | reverse complement strand
TTGAAATGGCCTCCATTTGAGGCTGGGGTGTGTCATGTGTATCGGGGGAAGTCCAGAATTAGCACTATGATATAGCTGGCCGATACCAAAAAAGAGCCAGCTAGCAAACTGAAATCATTCTTATCCAAGTTACGTTTTGCTCTAAGCCTGTTTTTTCTTCTCATGCAGTAACCGGAAAAATCATAGATATTTGCACGAACAAACCATGCGACAAGATTAATCAGAAAGACATATGGATAGGCAAGCCAAAAGAGATAAACAGAAGACTTATTGCTGACATCACGAATCTGATACTGAAGCCAGTCAGAGAGATCCAGTCCGGAATTATAGATATCCAATCCGATCTGACCAAGAATAAATTCCGGGATATAAATCATCGAAACTGACAAAGCAGTTAAAACAACAACTATAGACGGAACATTTCCACCGCCATACCCAAAAGAACGTAATAAAAAATTACTCATACCATCCTTAAACATCCTGTGTTTGGACTTTCCCCACTAAGCGTGACATTCAAACCTATCGATGGCAGCGCATCGTCTATGCACTCCTCATCAGTCTTATCTTCGTCACTCACTTCGTGAAAAAGGTACTGAACGAAGTCTTTCACCAAGGCCGAAGATGTCCGCTTTCTGCCTATAAAATTCAGAAGGCCCTGAAGGTCGCAAAGCGGACATTAAGACTTGGGAATATTGCTGTAATCACCATCATTATGAGCGCAGCGAGTAATTGATCGGTATGCAGCACCTTGTTTCGCATTTATGTATATCTTGGCTAACAGGAAAGCTTTTGAAATGCCCAGGCATTAAACCGGGCCAACGAAGCATCGTTCCTTTTTCCTACCTTTCTAAAAGCCAAAAATTTGGAGGTATGGGCAATCGGTAGTGTCTACACGCAGTCAAAAACATGGGGACTAGGCCAGCCTTAATTGCGCTAATTTCACTTATCGCCGTACAAGTCTCAATAGCTTTATTTAGTGTATCCACCAATGCTTCATGGCCATCATGAGGTGACACATCGGTCACGCAAATTCCATGATATGTCTCGCCACACCAAATAAGATCATCAGAATCTTCATCCGGAAACCATGCCTGATGGGTGCAGTTCGGTATCTTTTTCTTTAGCCGTTCTGTGAACTCCGTTGTCTCTTTCTCATTGGCCATGTACTGCATCCAGAAATAGACATAGGGATATAAAATACTCCCTACACATGCTTCATCAAGGTACGATTGATCTGAATTTTCTGGGTGTGCCAGAAGGTCGGCATAGTCCCTCAGACATGTTGGATACTGGGAGTTTGTGATAAGAGCAAAAGTTGTTCGGTAGGAGATGGATTTTAGCCAAGGTAGGAAACGAGACTCTGACTGGGTTAGCTGAGCAAGATACATGACTAATGCAATCTCAATCATGTGATCATCTCGAATTGGCGAACTGAGAGTCGGATTAGAATTGATAACGGACACCATCGTATCCAGCGTGTGTTTAGTGCTCTCTGCTAAAGATTTCGAAAAATCCGGGTCGGCCTCCGGTAAACCCCTAGAGAAAAGATCGGTCCAAATACCGCGCATTGCCAATCTACCCAAGAGTTCAAACATCGCCAGATTAACATCAACAGACTCCCTTGATCGCACAGCTACAGATAGTGCGTGCGGTGTCCGACCATGGGTGTATGCCGTTTTCTGAAAGTACATCTCCGATGCTGTGAGGTACAGTTTCAGGAACTGATCCAAAACGAACATCAAGGACTCGTCATGCTTAGTCGGCCTTTTCTTTTGTTTTCTCTTTCGAATTGTATTCCAGCAAAACAGCATGCCAAGCTCGGAAACCTTGTAAGTGCTCTCCAGGTTTTCAGCCTCAATCGCCCAAGCTATCACTGCGTGCAAACAGATAAAGGATTGGCGTAACCTGAGAAGTTGGTCTTTGTCAGTGCAATGCTCTTCTGACAGGAGATTTCCGAGAAAGGCGCGCGCGTACTCGTAACAAGCATTAGGTTCATTGACCATTGCCACAGCCTTTTGAAAGTTCCGCCTCGGGTCCTCATCCAAAAGCTCACGGGCTAGGAGAGATCGCATCATGAGGTCAGCTAGTCGATCTCCATTCCACTCTTCGTAGCTGACTTTTTCCGTCGTGTACCGATCAGTGTATCCCGCCCAATTCATAAGAGCTGTTTCCTCCAGCTCTCCTCCGCAGCACAGGCAAATCTTGATCGGAAGGTCTGCGTACTCTCGCGCTATGTTGCTTCTCAGATAAACGTCTCTGATCTCATCCAGTTCTGGACGGACAGCCTGAATTCCAGTTGACCAATCGCTACGCGAAATGTTTCCCGCTTTGATACAGAATAGATATAGATATCTCTGTTTATCCTCGCCTTTTATCTTTCCAACCGCTGCTATATCTACACCGTTCTGCCTCGTCCCTATCATTGGCGTATTCAGTACGCGCAGTCCAATTTCAGAAAGTAAATTGGGCAAAACCGATTTATCTAAATCGCCGCGCTCCCTAAGCGACGCGAGGTACTCTTTCAAAATTATCTTCATTGCGAAACCTTTCGCTCAACTCGGAAAGCCATGAGCATTTCCTGAAAACCTACAGGGTCGATTACGGAAAGCCTGGGTAATTCAGCGCTGTAAGAGATCTCTGATAATGGCGTTATGTTGGGAAGTTTCTTTCCTCCTTCCCCCTGAATTATGGAAAGCGTTTTCTTGCCGTAAAGAAGCGTTTGGTGGGAAATCAATTGGGAGAATATTGACATCCTGTGTGCTTGTTTTTGGATATCCTTATTGCGCTCACGATCCTTCATCGCTGCGGCACGGCGCTGCGCAATTGTAGGAAGAAATTCGACCAGGTGTTCTGTTTGTTCAAGACCCGCAAGATAAGCGTCATGACTTTTTATGAGGCGCGCAATGCAGTCAGAGACCCGCTGTGATGGGTTTTTCACCTGTTCTTCAAGGAAATCTCGAAGATCACCACTGTAGCTAAGCAATAGCGGGTCATATAATAGTTTCTCTGCCTCTTCTCGCGCGGCCTTTTTTCCGTTTCTCACGATACTCAATAGAATTGAGGCGGCTGTTACCTCATGAAACCATAGAAAACCAACGCACTTCCGTGCCATGAAGAGCTGATCGACCAATTCATTCGGTAAAATCGCACTAGGAATGTCAACAGTTGTGTTTTTCTTGCCGCCTTCTCCAACCATACTCGCGAGAAATGCGCATAACTCATACTGACCACTATTAAGCCAACTGGAAAAAAGCTGAGCCGAATTGCCTGGATCCTCCCAAATCCATTGAGAAAAGTTGTAAAGCATGTTCGGCTCAATTGATTCCTCCAGCTTCGGGATTTGCGCAGCGAGGATATCTATTACTTTAGCAAGATCGCAGTCTCTTCTCTTGGAATGTAAAACGTGATCCAGCCAATGAAGGATTGCACGGGGATTCGAAACCTCTCCAGCGAGAGCCCCCAAAATTTGATCAATGCTCTCTGCTGCCAAGCCTTTTGGGTGATAAAACAGAGCAGCTGATATCTGAACTAACTCGTCACCCTCGTTTGCATTGATAACAGCTTCAAGGAACTCTTGTTGCCGGTATGATTCCGCCGGATCAAGCTTTTCCCATGTTATGAAAGCGGTTTCGATAGCGGAAGACCTGACGTTTTGATCGAAATTCAGTTTTATGGCTTGGCAGCATTCGTCTATGACGCGCTTTGCAACTACTTCGTTGTCTATATCAAGCCTCCCAAGAGCACCCAGCCCCACCGCGACAACGCTTTTGTTTGGGTGCTCCAGCAACTCGAAAGCAAGCGCTGTGCTCCCAAGGCCTTGGATTGCAAATACACAATGTGAAAGGCACAATTCGTCGCAAGATTTAGCCTCCTCGACGATCAGTTTGGCCTTTTCAGGATTAGTTTCACACCATCTAACCAGTGAAGTATTTGGTAAGCCTGCTGCGCCGTCTGATCCCGCTTTACTTACAAGGGTGTGGACCAAGTTCAGTATCTCTTGATACGAACAATCTAGTTCGGGGATAGCCTGGTCAAACACATGTACAATCGACCAATAATCATTGTGAGAGAGGGCCTCAATAGCGGCCAGAGTGTCATCTGAAACCAGCGATATTTTTCCTGAATTATGAAGTTTGCATAACATAGGGCCGCATTCCCGCCTACGAATACGACTCTCAAAGGAAAGAATACAAGAGATCAACTCACCACGATGACCAGCATCTTCCAGTAGCTTGTGGATAGCGGATAGGGTAGTCACTAATCAATCACTTTAGTCGTCTACTCTTCGTGGGTAACGGGATAGCATAACGTTTTGCTTATGCTTTTCCTTTCAACCTGTCTATTTCAGAGTTGGCCTTTCGAATGATTTGTTCTTCGGTTGCGTGTCCGGCCGTCGTGACCAAATGCATCAAACTATCCGAAATGCCATTGTGAATCGATTTAGCCATATTACGGAAAACTAGTAATTTTTTAGCAAACTCGTCCCTGCCATGATCTGTATACAAATCCTGTCCATTCTCCCTCATCGAATTATGAACAACCCATTTTCTTAACGAGTTGAATTCTTTGAGATCGGAGAGCATTGAGTTTTGGACACGCCCAGTTCGCTCCAGCAAACCGATAAGCTGGCCCAAGGTTTTCCGACTAACTTTTTTCTGGTTCATTTCGGCATTTTCTCTGGTGATCCCATCGCAACCAAAGTGAATGCAGATAATAATGTAGAACTTGCAGAGAGAATCTTCGACATATTGCAGTTGCCAGATAGCCTCACCCGTAGCTCTATAGAAAAAGCCCAGCTCCGCAGAGTTAATCTCTCTTCTCATTTCTGCTCTCTACTTCCGCATAATGCAAAGTGAAGCGGCTCTCGTCAGGGGCGTCCGCCTTACGCGATCATTACTTGTATCCTATACTTTGGCGTGAAGCCTGATTCTGAGTCAAAAAAATACCGCTTTTCTTTTTCCTGATTCGCTTATCCAAGATCGCCTTGTTGCACTATTTCATAAATTTCAGAGAGGTGTAAGCCCTGTAAAGTTCCGTCGACTAAGTTTGTTGACAACTGTCGTCGATCTCCGCAAGTCAGGAAAGCTCGCAAATAGACACTGAGAACCAAATCTGAATGTTCGCTTTTGTTTAGGAGTTTAAGGAGCTCGACCTGGTCGCAAAGCGGACATTCGGGCGAGACGAGCGACGCCAAAATGAGGTGTCTGCTAGAAAATACTGTTTCGGCTTCGAAGCCTAAATTCAAGTTTTAAGGTAATTCCCTTGGTTCAGAATCCCTTCAGCTAGGACACGTCAGTCTTTGCAGCCGGGAACTTGGAATTTGCGCCGGTGCATGGAGGGCGTTATGCCGACGTGGCGCTTGAACAGCCGACGGAAAAAGGCAGGCTCTTCGTAGCCAACCGCGTGGGCAATGTCATCAATCCCTTGCCTGCTTTGTTCAAGTAGCCGTTTGGCTTCGTTGAGCCGCAGCTCCTGCACGTAGCGGATTGGCGTGTAACCGGTCGCCGAGCGAAAGCGTCGCTTAAAGCTCCGCTCAGACAGTTTAGATTGCTCGACCATTCTTTCGACCGGACTGGTGCAATCCAGGGAGCCGGCAATCCAGTCCTGCACCCGCCCAATGTCAGCATCACCGTGATCCCGACGGGGAACGAAAACGCTATACGGTGCCATGCCGTCTGTGTGGCAGTCGAACGCGAAAAACTTTGCCACGGCCTGCGCCGCAGCCGCCCCAAGATGGCGAGTAATCAGGTACAAACTGAGATCGTGCCAGGAAGACGCAGCTCCGGACATTACAAGCTGATCTCGGTCACCCTCTGTGACCAGCACTTTGTCGAGGTTGAGTTTAACGGCGGGAAAGTTATGCCGGAAAGTATCCGCGTAGGCCCAGTGCATAGCGGCTGTTCGGCCATCGAGAAGTCCCGTTTCGGCAAGGAGCAGGGTACCCGAACACGCCGAGCACAACTCCGCTCCGGCATCATGCATACGGATCAGCCATTCCACCAGTTCTGGGTAGCGGCCTGTTCCCCATTTTCCGTTACGCACCATGAATGACGGGACAATGATGATGTCCGTCCTTGGCACCGCGCTGACCGGCCAGGCACCCGGAAGCGAAAATCCACCGGCCACTGAAGCTGGCGTAACACCTGAATACACCATTTGCACACGAAAAGGGGGCTGTCGGCTCAGCGATTGATCAAACCAATCGAGAGCACCAAAGCAATCAAACACATCGTGCAGGCCCGCGAGAGTGCCGGACATAACCTCTGGCGTTATGACCAGGCTAACGTGTTTGGGTCGATCCGAGTCTTCCTTCATGGCTGGGCGTGGCATAAATGAACTGGATGTGGCGTAACTCGATCTTACACCGCCGCCTTTGAGCGAGCCACAATAAGTCCTAATCGATGGACATCACAGGAGACAATTGTGAACCGCGAAAAACACGATCGTTTTGTAGAACACGCGCTGAGCGATCTCAAGGGCGGCATGGTTCTTTTGATGACCCATATCGGCGATCGTTTGGGCCTTTTCAGGGCGATCGCCGACCGGCCGGTAACCAGCGAGGAACTCGCTCAGTCCACACATCTAGAGGAACGATACCTTCGGGAGTGGCTGGCCGCCATGACGTGTGGCGGATACTTGGAATACGACGCCCGAAAACAAACCTTTTCCCTGCCGCCAGAGTATTCGCCGGTCCTGGTGGACGAGAACAGTCCAGTATTCTTTGGTGGTCTCTACCACGAGATGCCGGCACTGTGGTCCATCCTCCCACCACTGATGGAGAAGTTTCGCAATGGCGGCGGCCTGTCCATCAACGAATACAGCCGTGAATGGTGGGACGGTATGGAACGTTTCACCGCTACCTGGTTTGAGAATTTCCTGCTCCAGCAGTGGGTGCCCCAGGCCAACGGAATGAAAAGCCGCCTCGAACAAGGTGCGCATGTCACCGACATCGGGTGCGGTCGCGGTCGGGCACTGATCAAACTGGCGCAGGCGTTTCCCCATATGACGGCCACGGGCTATGACCTCTCAGAGACCAACCTCGAAGGCGCCCGGCGAAACGCAAGGGAGGCCGGCGTCGACGACCGTGTCCGCTTTGCCTGCCACGATGTCCATGATGGGTTGCCCGAAGAGTACGACATCGCCATGACCTTCGACGCAGTCCACGACTTGAAAAATCCGCAAGCGGCGTTCAAAGCCATACACGATGCGCTTGCCGAGGATGGAGTCTATTTGGTGCTTGAGTTCCGTGTCGGAGATCAACTTGAGGACAATATCGGCCCTATTGGCGCCATGTTCTATGCCTGGAGCGTGACCTACTGTATGACTACATCACTGGGCATGCACGGAGCGGGGCTTGGCACTTGTGGCATGCCTGAGTCTTTTCTGCGCGAAATGGCCACGAATGCAGGTTTCTCCGAGGTGTCAGTTGTGCCCTTCGACAATCCCTTTAATAAAGTATATCTGGCCAAGAAGCGGGCAGCGTGAGCGACCCCCTTGGGTCACGCACGCTGTATTTAGGCGTTTCAGGCGGTCGCAAAGCGAACATTCAGGCAGGAAGATTAACGCCGGCCATCAGCCGCGCCGCTTTGCGGCGTCGGCTGCATGGGCTTGTTGGGCGCTCCAATGTTTGAGAGCTCCGAGACTACTCAGCCATACTCTCGCCAGAGCCACCCATTTCTCCTGGGACATCTTTTAGCTTGGTGATGCCATCGCGGATACGCAATACAGCTTCTTGGTAATGCACATGAACGTCAGGTGTAAATGGAAAACTGGGTATGACTGCGGCGTACACATCAGTTAATCCCATCGACGGATGCTCAGTGAGAATATGCCCTCCGCACGTTTTGCACCATTTTCGGTGGCTTTGGGTGGTCTTGGCATAAGTCCCGATATTGTCGGCACCCTGAGTGATTTTCACTGATTCGGGCTTCCAAAGGATGAAAGCATTGACGGGGCCAGCTGACCATCGCCGGCACGATTCACAATGGCAATAGCCCATGGCGGCAGGATCGCCGGAGACGGTTAACTGGACCGCACCGCAAAAGCAGCTGCCAGAGTGCGTCTGTTCGTTGCTCATAATGCACCTCCTACCCTATTTAGTTCAGCCGCCCGAAGGGCTGGCTGCTAATAGCAAATGTAGAAGCTCTCGTGGCTGGACGTCCAACGACAATATTAACGGGCGTCCGGTGGACGCCCGCGAGGCCGGGAAGGAGCTTGAAGATTGGTTAGGCATTTCTCAGTCTTCCGTACCACACGGAGCAGCCGGCAACAAGGCGGCCCATGCTCCCAATGTTTGCTTCAGTGAACCTCTCAAAACTCGTGGCTCCAGCTTTTTTAAGGTCCGGGAAGATCTGCGAGGGTCGCAAAGCGAACCTTCGGATTTTAGATAACGCCCGCGTTGACCGGCGCCCGAGCAATCCCGGAGGGAACCGAAAGCAGTATGGTTTGGTACCCGGTTCGCCGCCTTTCTAGATGAGTATTCGCTCGCATAACGTCTCACTTTCGAGTTCTGCGAGCGCAGTGCGATAACTGAAAGCTTATCGGTAATGCAATCCAGCGCTGCTGCTCATAGAATTACCTTTTTTTCTAGCCTTGTTTTGGGGTTACCACGAATTGACGAACGAAATTCAAAACAGAATTATCAATGGATTCCCAGTCGGAAAGCAGCTTTCTAGAAAATCTATACTTTATAGAAGTTTTCTCTGAAAACTCGATGTAAGTGGTACAACTGGGATAAGGATATTTTTCTTCACGACCACATCGTACCCAATAAAAACCACCATCTTTTTTAAATCCAGAATACAACTCTTTACCACTTGGTATAGGAGGACTTAGCGCATGCAACGTGAGACCAAAAGGAGCCTGTGCCTCATGGTCTATACGTTCTTTCTGTGAAGCATCGTCGTAAAGCATCCGATTATAAACAGCACGCCTGGTCATTGATGCCGAGCCAGTTCGGCTTTCGGGAACATTATGCTCTATTAAAAGAAGAGTGACTTTCCTGTTCCATCCTGGCTTATCGAACTCATGCTGATTGGCCTGCGTGTAGGCTTCAAAATCAGGTAATAGTGCATGCAGATTGACGCTTGAAACCTTCCCGCCCTTCCAGCTCTCGCGAGACCAAATATGGTTATTGGGGATAGCGAAAACTCGGTCTCCGATTTCCAGTTGAACCGGCTTGGAGCTCGTAGACTCTCGATAACCAATATCGAGCCGTCTACTGGTTTCTTTGGATGCCCAGAAGCCGGCTCCCATTAAAATCGCGCAGGATGACCCCGTAATGACAACTGCTATGCTGATCCAGCTAATAGCTCTATTCACACAATCCCCGGCAAATTGGCAAAGATTCTTGCCGCGACGATCCTCTTCCGATCGTGGCTAGTTGTCGAATGCAACCGGCTGAGGTTCCCGGTTTTTCCTACGAACAACCACAGTTCCGGCGAGTTTATCGTGCCAGCCTTGCTTGCGTCCGTCGAAAGCGACCCACAGGAAGCCGAGTCCGAGCGGAATCAGGGAAATGTAGTACGCAAAATAGCGCCCGATGAGCTGTCCTGTACTGGCCGTCTGGCCGGTTCTGGCGTCGACAATTTTTCCGTGGACAGCCATCTTCCCGGGAGTTGCTTGCTTCAACGACCAGAACACAATGACCGCTACAGCGGGAAAGACATAGGACAACAGGAAGTCCATGGGACCCACGACAAGGCTCTCATTCGTCCAATACGATTCACCATAAAAGACGGTGAGGATTGGCCAGATAATAATCCCCAACAGGATCGTGTCGATTAACGAGGCGCCAACTCGTGGCCAGAATCCAACATACTCCAGCTCGTCCGGTTGCATTTTCTTCTCCTTAAGTATGGCTGTTCAATTACATGTCCGGCGGAACCATGTTCTCGCCCATCATCTGCTTCGGATCCATTGTTTTGCCGGCAAACGCATTGGACATGATGCTTTCAAGACCGCCTTTGCCACCGATGGCAAATTGACCCATACCGTCCACTACCAGTCAAATCCTTTCCCTACCCGTCCCTTCTATCAGTTGCCGAGAACCGGGCATGCCTTTACCATGCCGCTGACAGCCAATATGAATGCCTGATGCCCGTTTCTCACCGGCCACGCATTCATCACTACACACAGACAATTCCAGTCGACAGGGGAGTCCCAGCAACACAGCCGGGGCTGAGAGTGCCTTTGGCAGACCCTGGAACCTGATCCGGATCATTCCGGCGGAGGAAGCGCGACATGATGATTACCCAGACGGCCGCCATCGTGGCGGCATTGTGCCTGTTCGGTTGGCTGGGCGTGCGTGCCCGTCAAACAGCCAGCGGCATTGACGACTACATGACCGCCCGCAACAGTCAGGGCGCCACCACCATTGGCCTCTCTTTTCTTGCTTCGGGCATGGGCGCCTGGATCCTGTTTGCACCGCCGGAAGTGGGTGCGTTTGTTGGGCCGGTGGCTCTTGCCGGTTACGCCCTGGGGGCGGCCTTGCCTTTTATCGTATTTGCCATGCTCGGCCCTGTCATTCGCCGGCAGATGCCCGAAGGGCGCAGCATCAGTGAGTTTGCCGAAAGACGCTTTGGCAAAGGTATGCGCCGCTGGGTCTCGTTGATCTCGGTGTTGTACATGTCCTGTTTTCTGGCCGCAGAGTTGACCGCTATCGGTGCGATCACCGGGCTGCTGTCGGATCTGAATGGGAAGATGGTCATTATTGGCGTCGCGGTCACGACCCTGGTCTACACCACTTGGGGTGGATTACGGGCCAGCCTGGCCACCGATCGCTGGCAGGCGTTGCTTTTGATGGCACTGCTGGCGGCTGTGCTTTTTGTGGACTGGAAACACCTGCCCGCCGTGGCGGAATCGGCTGAAATGCCCGGCATTCCTTTCTGGAGCGCCGTCAGTGTTGCGCTTACCCTGGTACTCGCGGTAACTGCCGCCAACCTTTTTCATCAGGGATACTGGCAACGGGTCTGGGCCGCGCGCGACAACGCATCACTGTGGAAAGGCGCCATCCTCGGTGGAGGCACGACCATTGCCGTCGTTGCGGTCGTGGGTGGACTCGGGATCAGCGCGGCCATGGCCGGGCTTGAGCTGGGCCAGCCACCCATGCCGTTTTTTGCCCTGTTAAATGAAGCACCACAATGGTTGGGCGCGGTCGCGCTGGTCCTGGCCGTCACTCTGGTCGCCTCCTCCGTCGATACCCTCCAGAACGGCATCGCCTCCCTGGCAGTGGCTGAAAAAGCGGGTCTGACACTTACCGGCGCACGCTGGGTAACGGTAGCCCTGATGGTGCCGGTTGTAGCTATTGCCATGCAGGGTGCGTCGGTTCTCCGGCTGTTCCTCATCGCTGACCTGCTGTGTGCAACAGCCATCATTCCTATTCTGATGGGTCTCTGGCCGAGGGTAACGATGACCGCTGCCATGGGCGGTGTACTGGCGGGCCTGGCCGGAGCCATTCTGCCCGGCTGGGTCATGAGCGGCAGTCTCAGTGAAGCGCTTCACATCACCAGTTTTCCCGGTGGGGTGCCAACATTGGCGCCGTTTGTTGGCGCCGTCGTGGCTTCGGGGGGCGTGACGTTGCTGTTAACGATGGCCAGGCGCTAGGCAATCTTTTGTCGCCGCACCCAGGCAGCCCGAACGGTCTCCGAAGCCACTCCGGCCAGAAGCCCGAAAAACGGATCGACCCAGACGGTAACCAGTGCTGTTACCGCGATGACCGGCCAGCATGAGGGTTTGGCTGTCCAGAGACGCCTGGACACGGCCAGCTCGACTGCCGCCACCATCAACAAGGCCCCAAGCCCGGCCGTTGGAATTGCCGCAATGATTGAAAGGCCGCCCGGTACGAACGCGACCATAAGCAACGCTGCTCCCAGCAGAATGGGAGCCATGCCGGTCCGGGCGCCGAAACGATAGTGTGCCGCCGCGCCACCCGCGCCGTGGCACATAGGCAAGGCACCAAACGGAACCAGGAAGAGGTTGGCCAGGCCGGTAGTCACTGACAGCCTGGCCGGCGACACGCGCCTCGATTGCTCGCCGAAATAGTCACCAACCACCAGGGCGGTCAACACGATGGCGTTGGTTACCGTCAGGGCCAGCTGGGGTAATACCAGCACTGAAAAGGCTTGTTGCCATTGGTCGATACCCGGCAACCCAGGCCACGTGAAGGCAATGGCATCGGCGGCGGGAAGCGTGAGTCCGGGCGCTCCCAGCATTGCACCGAATGCGACTGCCCCTCCCAGTCCCAAAAGCGCCGCCGGCCAGTTCGGCAAGAGCTTCAGGGTGAAGACCAGTAGCGCCAAAGTGGCCAAGCCCAGTGGCCAGGAGGTGGCCATCAATCCCAGGCTCATATGGGCCAGCAACATGCCGAGCCCCAGCTGAAGGCCGCTCAATACCGATCCCGGTACCAGACGGGCAACCCGGTTAATCCATCCGGTGGTGCCCAACAGCAACAATATCGCACCGATCAAAACGCCACTGGCGACCAGGCTCTGGGAGCTCACCTGAGTCGTCAGCAACAATGCCGCAACCGCTTTCATGGGCTGCACCGGTATCGGCAGGCGATAGTACAGCCCGGTTGCGATATAGAACGCGGCAAAACCTACCAGTACCGGCACGGGTGCCAGGCCTGCGACGGCGACAGCCCCAAGGCTCAGTGGCAGCAGAGTGCCTATGTCGCCCAATGCCCCGCTGAACTCTTTTACTGAATCTCTTTGGCTTGAAGGCATGCAGGCTCCGAGCTTCATCCTGTCCCCGGGGTCGGAAGAAGGCTTTCTTCTGACCCCCATTTCATCCGCCCATTTATTATTGGCGCCAATCAGGCGTTATATACAACCCGTCCCAGTTCACTGATGTCATAACCACCCAGCGCCTCAGCACGCTGGATGAAGCGCTCGCTCCCGGCAAACGCCAGCAGGCGCTGCATGGCCGGCTCAAAGTAGTGGCGCCGACGCATGGCCAGGTCAAAATGCTCCTGTTGCAACGGAATAAAAGCCAGTCCCTGACGCCGCGCCGCAGCTTCGATGCCCACGCCAACATCCGCTTCGCCCTGGCGAATGGCCAAAGCGAGATCATCCTCGCTGAGGGACGGGTGAGCGGCCCAGGTCAGGTCCCGGGCGTCGATACGGTGGCGCGCAAGCAGACTCTGCAGCAAGTGGCTGACACCGGCATCGGGTTGGCGATGGGCGAGACGTATGCCCGGGCGGGCAATATCCTCAAGGCCCGCAAGGCGAAGCGGGTTATCCGAAGCCAAAAGAAGCCCCTGCTGGCGCTTTACCCAACGAATCAGCACCAGATCACGCATTCCGCTGAGCCCCAGCGTGGCAGGGTCATTGTACCTCTGGCTTTCAGCATGCCAGATATGCATCCCGGCAAGCATGGCGCGCCCATCGATCAACCGTTGCACACCATCGCCACTTCCCTGGCACAGTGTAGCCAATTCCGCACTGCTCTCTTTCACCGCCCACTCCAGCAACGGGTCCTGACTGCCGGCCAGAATCGGTGGCGTGGGGGTACTGGACGCATCATCGCCCTCCAGGTGGTTCATCAACCAGAGATCGATGCTTTGCCGGGGAAACAGAAGCTTCCCGGTAACTCTTACGCAGGGAATCACCCCCTGGCTTACCAGGTCGTAGACTTTTCGCTCTTTCAGGCGCAAGTACTCGGCGACTTCAGCGGTTGTGAGGTAAGCGGGAAGGGACATCGGTCTCTCCTGGTGTCCGGGGGAAGCACTTGACTGTTTATTGTTGCATATTTTTCAGCGTGCGGTGCAAACCGTAGCCAGAAACGCCACGATGATGAATATCAAGGAGACGCAGCCGTGGAAAATAATGCGTTTTATGTGGCGCTTTCTCTACTGTTGGATTTTGACGCCACGCTGTTTCAGATAGTCGCGCTGTCGTTGCAGGTCTCACTCCTGGCGGTATTGATCGCGGCGGTACTGGGGTTTCCCCTCGGTGCCGCGGTGGCGCTTTGGCGTTTTCCCGGGCGCAGCGGGGTCATTGTCGTGCTCAATGCGCTGATGGGTTTGCCTCCGGTGGTGGCCGGGCTCATGGTGTATTTACTGCTCTCCCGCGCAGGCCCTCTCGGTGAGTTGGGATTTCTCTTTACGCCGGGCGCCATGGTCATTGCCCAGGTGGTGCTGGTGTTGCCGATTCTGGCCGCACTCTCGCGCCAGAAGGTAGAAGAGATGCTGGGTGAATATCGCGAGCAGTTTGTCTCCCTGGGCATGTCACGCGCCCGTATGATGCCCACACTGTTGTGGGACGCTCGCTTTGCGCTTTTGACCGTCCTGCTCGCCGGCTTTGGCCGCGCCAGCGCCGAAGTGGGCGCGGTGATGATGGTGGGCGGCAACATCGACGGAGTCACCCGAGTGATGACAACCGCCATCGTGCTGGAAACCGGCAAAGGCAACCTGCCCCTGGCACTGGGCCTGGGCATTGTGCTCCTGACACTGGTCATGCTGATTAACGCAGGCGCTTATGTGCTGGGTGAACTGACCAGGAGGCGGACAGGATGACCTCATTGAACGCTCCACTCCTCGTCTCGTCTGCCCTTTATCCACCACCGGCGCTGTGCTTTGAGGGCGTCACCTTCAGCCACGAGGAGAAGGTACTGCTGGGCCCATGCTCATTCACCCTGGAAGGCACCGGCCCTACTCTGGTAATGGGACCGAACGGGGCAGGCAAGAGTCTTCTGCTGCGGCTGGCTCATGGCTTGCTCACACCCACGCAAGGAAAGGTGGCGTGGTCAAGTGAAGGGCGCCCCCGCCAGGCGATGGTGTTCCAGCAACCGGTGCTCTTGCGCCGCTCGGCCGCGGCCAACCTCATTCACGCACTGGCAGTAAATAACGTCCCGCGCAGGACCCGTGCGAAGCTCGCGCTCGATGCGCTTGAGCGTTTTGGCCTTGCCGCCTGCAGCAATACGCCCGCGCGAGTGCTCTCCGGTGGACAGCAACAGCGCCTGGCTCTGGCCCGCGCCTGGGTACTTTCCCCCCAGGTGCTGTTCCTAGATGAACCCACCTCAGCGCTCGATCCGGCGGCGATAAAGGCGGTAGAGGAAGCGGTGCGAGAATTTCATCAGCGCGGAACCCGCATCGTGATGACCACCCACGATATCCATCAGGCCAGGCGCCTTGCCGGAGATGTACTGTTTCTCTCCGGCGGGAAAGTGCGTGAGCACACCCCTGCTGAGGCCTTTTTTGACGCGCCAGTCTCTCGGGAGGCACAAGCGTTTGTTGCCGGAGAACTGGTTGAGTAGTTCGACTCTCATGGCTTTGCCAAGTCGTTGCCCAAATGGATGCACTTACCCTACGAAAGGAGAAAACAAGATGAGAAGGACGTTAAATTTAATACTGGCGGGCATAACCAGCATGGGCCTCACGCTCACCGCTCATGCCGAGGACTACATCACCCTGGCCTCGACGACGTCGACTGAAAACTCGGGGCTGTTCGACTCCATTTTACCAAAGTTCAAAGACGCCACCGGCATCGAAGTGCGGGTGGTGGCGGTGGGCACCGGGCAGGCATTTGAAATCGCCCGCCGCGGCGACGCCGATAGCCTTCTGGTGCACGACACTGCCGGCGAGCAGCGCTTTGTTGAAAACGGCTACGCCACCGAACGAGCCGATGTCATGTACAACGACTTCGTAGTGATCGGCCCTGAGGACGATCCCGCGAATATCCGCGAGGCGCAAAGTGCCGCCGAGGCCTTCGCGGCCATTGCCCGGGCCGAGGCACCGTTCGCTTCACGGGGCGATGACAGCGGCACCAATCGCGCCGAGCTGCGCCTCTGGGAAAACGCCGGCGTCGAACCGGAGGGCGAATGGTACCGGGAACTTGGCAGCGGCATGGGGCCAACACTCAACACCGCCGCCGCCATGGATGCGTACGTGATGTCGGATCGCGCCACCTGGGTAGCCTTTGGCAACCGGCAGAACCTGACGCTGCTTTTCGAGGGTGACGAAGTGCTGTTCAACCAGTACGGCAGCCTGTTGCTCTCCGAAGAGAAGCACCC
>JABURI010000003.1 GCA_014762755.1 Marinobacter sp. | reverse complement strand
TAGGTCATCGTCAGGCTCCTAATACCTAAACCCCCAGCGGCTCCGCCGTTGGGGGGTTTTTATTTGGGCTACAATATTCTTTTACACCCTCCTTTGTGTTTTCCCCTCTCCTGTTGTTTAATCCGCCCTTATCAATATGTTCAGGCCGGATACCGCTTCATGAAATCCAAAGCACTGATAAACCTTCTCCAGGACGGCAAGATCCATTCCGGGGAATCGCTTGCCCAATCCCTGGGGGTAAGCCGTACCGCCGTCTGGAAACAGATCCGCCGCGCCGTGGATGACGGGTATGAGGTAGCAACGGTACGAGGGAAGGGCTACCAGCTCCTGACACCGGTGGATCTTCTCGATGCCGGGGAGATTCTGGAGGGAATTGCCCCCGAGGTCCGCGCCGGTCTCAAGTTAACCGTACTCGATGAAGTAGATTCCACCAACGCCGAAGTGATACGGCAGTGGCAGCCCGGGTCGTCGGAGATTCCCGTCTGTATTGCCGACTGCCAGACGGCAGGCCGGGGGCGTCGTGGCAAAGCATGGCAAAGTCCTCGCGGGGAGAACCTTTACCTCAGTATCGGCCTGACCTTTCATGGTGGGTTTGCGGTGCTCGACGGCCTGAGCCTCGTCCTGGGTGTGGCGGTTGCGAATGCCCTGGAGAGTCTCGGTGCGCAGTCCATCGGTCTGAAATGGCCCAATGACATCTTCCTTCCCGGAGGCAAGCTCGGGGGCATTCTCGTAGAGCTCCAGGGGGAGTTGCAGGAGGGGGTGGTCCAGGTCATTGCCGGTATTGGAATCAATGTCCATATGTCGGAGGCGGACTCCGTGGATCAGCCCTGGACGAGTCTCGCATCGGCCTTCCCTGGGCAAGAGTGGTCACGGGGCAGGATCGCGGCGGCCATCATCAATGCCATCCATGACGCCACCAAAATCTTTGCCGATGTCGGTTTCAGTGACTTCCGTGGGCCCTGGCAATCCCGGGATATTTTCCGGGGAAAAACCATTCATGCCCGGAGCGGGGAGCTTGAGGGTACAGGCGAGGGCATCGACGAGACCGGTAACTACCTGGTGAGGAGTGCCGATGGGGTGACCCCTGTCAGAGCTGGGGAAATCAGTTTGCGGGTGCGTTCATGAGGCTGTTGATAGATGCCGGAAACACCCGCTTGAAATGGCAGCTGGGTGATCGACAGAAGGTGCTAGCCAGTGGTGTCGGAGAGCTTTCCAGTCCTGATCCACTGTCTGGCCTTCCGGTGGACGCCAGGGTTCGCCGCATCAGTGTCTCCACCGTTGCCGCCGAGGTTCGACGTGAGGCGCTGGTGGCGCATCTAGAGCGTCGGTTTGGCGTCCCGGCAGTATGCCACTGGTCGGAACCAGAACGCGGTGGCCTGAGAAATGCCTATCAGGACTATCAGCGTATGGGGGCAGACCGCTGGCACGCCATGTACGGGGGCTGGCAGACTCACCGGAAGGGGTTTGCAGTGATTGATGCCGGCAGCGCGGTGACCGTGGATTATGTGGACGGCACCGGGCAACATCTGGGCGGGTTCATCTTGCCGGGGCTTCAGATGATGATTCGGAGCCTCCAGAGTGACGCTGCCCGAATCCTTTTTGATCCCGAGCAGGTCCTGGAAACCGCGCCGGGGGCGAGTACCGCAGAATGCGTCAATCACGGACTCGCCTGGCTGTCCGCTGCCATGATCGAGCGGATCCGGGAGGATGTCGGCAGCTTCGGTCTCCAGGACATTCTGGTGACTGGCGGAGACGCCGAACGGCTCCAGGGCCTCGGTCTTAGTGCCATTCACGCGCCCGACCTTGTCCTCAGGGGGCTTGCGGCCATTGATTCAGAAGAGTTGGCTATATGAGGTGGCTGGCACTGCTGTTATTGTGCGTCAACCTGATGCTGTGGTATTTCGCCGGCGTATTGCAGCCGCCCGACCGCTCGTCCGAAACCCTCTCCGGCACGCTGCCCAGAGTTGCCAGTCTCAAGTCCCCGGCCGAGCCGGAGGCTCCTCCCGAAGTCAGCGCTCCTGATCCCGACGTGCGGTCGGCCAAAGCGGCGGCCTCGGATGCGATGCCTGCGTCGCCAGAGCCGGTTCCGGTCGGGCCTCCCCTGCAGTGCGTAAGAATGGGGTGGCTGGAGAGTCGTGAAGCTGCCCGGGCTATCCTGAGCGGAATGACCGCGTTAGAGGATGTGGTTGTGGAGATCGAGGAGGTGGAGCGGGAGCGTCCGCCTCTGAACTGGGTGCTGATTCCCCCGCAGCCACCTGAAGCCGCGCGCAGACAGTTCCGCGATATTCAGCGTCAGGGCATAGATTCCTACCTGGTCACGGAAGGGGAATACCGGAACGCCATCTCTCTGGGGTTGTTTGAGTCCCGTGAGGCAGCAATTTCCGTTCTCGAAGAAAAAAAACGTCAGAATCTCAATGCGGTACTAGCCAACTACGACCGAAATCAGATAAGCTACGCCCTCGATTTTGAGGCTGAGCCGGACCTCGCAGAGGACCTGGTTCAGGCGGTTACTTCGGAATATGGCAAAAATTTCGATTTCATCGAAATCAACCCTTGCGAAGGTGTTGCAACGTCAG
>JABURI010000105.1 GCA_014762755.1 Marinobacter sp. | reverse complement strand
GCCTGATGTTCGATTCCCTGGTAACCGGTGAGGGCGTCCAGTCCAACCAGTTCCTGATTGTTGACGGCAAGCACGAAGCGTTGATCGATCCGGGCGGAGACCTGACCTACACCCCACTCTCGGTGGCAGCGTCACGCTACATGAATATCAAGGACATGGACTACGTCTTCGCGTCCCACCAGGACCCGGACATCATCGGCGCCATCGATCGCTGGATCGTCCACACCCGCGCCAAGATCGTAACCTCCAGGCTCTGGGCCCGGTTCCTGCCGCACCTGGTTTCAAGCTATGTGAGCAACCAGCTGACCGGCAGCGTCTACGACCGCATCGTGAGCATCCCGGACGGCGGCGCGAAAGTGCCTTTCGGTGATACCTATCTCACCTGCCTGCCGGCGCACTTCATGCACTCGGTTGGCAACCTGCAGTTCTACGATCCGGTCTCGAAGATCCTGTTCTCCGGCGATCTCGGCGCGTCACTCGGCGGCGAAGACGATCACAAGCCGGTACAGGATTTCGACCGCCACATTCCCAGCATGATCGGCTTCCACAAGCGCTACATCGCCTCCCAGAAAGTCTGCCGCCTCTGGGCCGACATGGTGCGTGGAATGGAGGTCAGCATGATCGTGCCCCAGCATGGCAAGCGCTTCGAAGGACCGGAGATGGTGAACCGTTTCCTGAACTGGGTCTCCGATGTGCCCTGCGGTATCGATCTGATGGGCCCGGACAATTACACCCCTCCGACCGACTACATCTGACCCTTCCGGGCGGCGGCCCTGTCGCTGCCCGTTTCCCCCGCCGAGACCGCACTACAGCATTAAACCTGTTCCCGAACCGTTTTGTTGAGTAAAATCCGGCGTTTTCCTGAACAGCAAGAAGAGGCAGGTCAGATGGGCAGAGCCTACCAGAACCGCAAAGAGTCCATGGCCAAGACGGCCGCGGCGAAAACGAAGGTCTACAGCAAGTACGGCCGCGAAATCTACATGTGCGCCAAGTCTGGCGGCATCGATCCCCAGGCCAACCTGACGCTGCGCGGCCTCATTGACCGGGCCAAGAAGGACCAGGTACCAAGCCACGTCATTGAAAAAGCCATCGACAAGGCCAAGGGTGGCGGCGGCGAGGACTACTCTCCAGCCCGCTACGAAGGTTATGGTCCGGGCAACTGCATGGTGATTGTGGACTGCCTCACCGACAACCCCAACCGTACCTTTGGCGATGTTCGTCTGGCTTTCACCAAGACCAAGTGCAAGATCGGCACTCCCGGCGCTGTGGCCCACATGTTCGATCACTGTGCGATTTTCGCCTTCACCGGGCAGGACGAGGAAGCGGTACTCGAGGCCCTGATGGAAGCCGATGTGGACGTGACCGATATCGAAAACGAGGACGGCCGCATTACCGTGTTCACACCGAACACGGAATATGCCAAGGCCAAACAGGCGTTGGAAGCGGCCTTCGAAGGCATCGAGTTCGATGTGGACGAAATCCAGTTCCTGCCGAAAACCACCACGCCGGTGGAAGGTGACGACGTCCCGATGTTCGAGAAATTTCTCGACATGCTGAACGAACTGGACGATGTTCAGAACGTCTACCACAACGCCGAAATCAGCGACTGATTCGTCACGGTCCGACTTGTCACCGCGGCCGTCCCGGCCGCCGGTGACGTTGGATTTAACGGGGCTTTGCGAATACCTGGGTCCAGTAATTCGGATAATCCGCCGTCCGGCTATCGACCCGGACAACGGCCACACCTGAGAACCGGCTGTCCATGATGTTGCGGCAATGCCCCGGGCTCTCCAGCCAACCGGTCATGACCGACTCCACATCATCAAAGCCCGCGGCAATGTTCTCGCCAACAACCGACCACTCGTAGCCGGTCTCGGTGACGCGTCCCCCGACCCGGAGGCCATCCGATCCTGTGTGGCTGAAGAAATTGTTTTGCGCCATGTCATTGCTGTGTTTGCTTGCGGCCTCTTCAACCGGGCAGTTGTAGACCAGCGCCTCCACCGCCGGGAAAAACTCGGAGCCGCACTGCCGGCCCTGGCTGCGTGCCGCATTCACATACTCCAGCATCGCAGCCTGGTACTCCTGCACCTCGCAGCCATCGACCATGATCGTGACGGGCTCTTCGGAGGCGGACCGGTTACGCTCGGCACTGCCTGAGACCGGCGAGGCCGACGAGCCACCGCCACCGGATCCACCACCACAACCGGTGATAAACACGGTCGAAAGAACGAAAAACAACAACTTTGAGGATGTACTCATTGAATTCTGGCCCGCCGTTCCGGTTAAATTATGAAAAAGTACGCAAATTAACGACCGATTCCCAAGATTGGATCCACGAAGCTACATTTCCTTACATAGCTTGCCCGAATCGACATGTACCCACTTACCCTGCACGACCGGTGAACTGACAGATGGCAAAGGCACGAGTTTTAATTCTGAAAACGGGGACCACCTACAGCGATATTCGCGCCCGGTTCGGCGATTTCGAGGACTGGTTCATCAGGGGGCTGTGTCCGGACCTTGCACTGACCGTGATGGACCTCCCCCACGGCGACGAACCGGGAGATCCATCCGAGTGGGATGGCGTTGTAGTGACCGGCTCGCCCGCCATGGTCAGTGACCGGGAAGCCTGGAGTGAAAAGGCGGCAGCATGGCTGGCGAAAGCTGTGACTGCCGGCATCCCGGTGCTCGGCGTGTGCTACGGCCACCAATTGCTGGCCCATGCCCTGGGTGGCGAGGTGGGGTACCATCCGGATGGTCGAGAAACCGGAACCAGAGTCGTGGAACTGCTTCCCGAGGCCGGGCACGACCCTCTGTTCAATTCCCTGCCGCCGCGCTTCCGGGCACAGCTTACTCACAAACAGTCTGTTCTGAGACTACCACCCGGGACGATTTTGCTGGGCCGGTCCGATTTCGAGCCACACCAGTCCTTCCGGGTGGGCCATTGCGCCTGGGGTGTCCAGTTCCACCCGGAATTTTCCGATGCTGTCATGCGGGCCTATCTGGAAGTCCAGGCACCGGAGCTGGACAAGGAAGGTCTTGATGCCCACGCACTGCTCAACGAGGTCGCACCGGCACCGGAGGCAAGCAGCCTGTTACAGCGTTTCTCGGAGCTGGTTATCGAGAGGCAGGCCTGATCGGCAAAAGGCCACCGGTCAGTCAAGGATGTAGGCGGTCTTCTCCAGCGTGTTTTCATCCTCGTCGATGAATCGGAACTCGTTCCAGCCGACCCGGATCATGTCGTTGCTGTTGAGCCGCTGACGTCCCTCGACTTTGAGGTCATTTACGAAGGTGCCGTTGGTACTGTTGCTGTCGACAATGTAGAAATCCACGGTGCCCTCAAGGTAAGCATTGGGGCACGCCTCAATGACGGCGTGTTGACCGCTCACGGAAATTTCGTCGATGCGGATGTCATTGTCCGGTCGGCGCCCGATCCGGGTCAGCGGTTGTGCCAGCTCAAAGGTGTTGACCACCACGTTGTCCACCAGCTGAGAAAGTGATGCCATTGCCGTTTTCCTCAATCCTTCAACATCATTAAAACAACAGAGACGTTGTCTCCGGCGCCGTTTTCAAGACTCTGATCAATCAGTGACTGCACTGCCGCATCTGCGTCCGGGCCCTGGCCGATGGTTTCGGACCACCAGGTCTCGGGCAGCGCTCCAGTGAGCCCGTCGGAGCAGAGCAGCAGCCCCTCGCCCGGTGCCAGCTCCTGCAACCGGAAGCTGGGCGTGGCGTCATTGGATGCCCCCAGGGCCCGGGTGAGAACATTTCTGAACGGAACCCTCGGGGCCTCGGTCTCGGTAATGCTGCCGTCCTCGATCATGTTCTGGACCACGGTATCGTCCCGAGTCAGGCACCGGACCCCGCCTCCGGCAACCAGGTAACAACGCGAATCCCCGATATGGCCAATAAAGGCGCTGTGATCGATCACCCACGCGACGACCAGGGTCGTGCCCATCTTCTCCAGGCGGACGTCGCCGCCCTGTTCCTTCTGTATCCTCGCTGCGGCCAGTTCAAATGCGGCATCGAGCCGTTCGCGAACAGCCGCTGAATCCGGAGCGACCGAGGCGGACAGGGCGGGCAACAATGAATCCAGCACTGCCGCCACCGCAAGCTGACTGGCTATCTCTCCACCCTGATGGCCTCCCATACCATCAGCCAACACCAGCAAGGCCTGGCGACCGTCATGACTGCGCCGCCACTCCACCCGGTCCTGATTGGTCTGTCGTACCGTCCCCACATGGGAATCGCCGGCAATGTCGTAATCCATCAGGAGGCCACCTCCCTTGCCTCACGCTGCGCCTGGCGCCTGAGTGCTTCAGCCATGTCGGAAGCGCTGGCGAAACGTTTTTCAGGCTCCCGCTGGATCGCCTTGTTGATCAGTCTGACCACACCGTTGGGCAGATCCGGATTGAGCGAACGGGCACTGCGCGGCCGCTTGTTCAGAATCTGGTAGGTCAGGTTGGCCAGGGTGTCACCCTGAAAAGGGGTTTCCCCGGTCACCAGCTTGTACAGAGTCACCCCGAGGCTGTAGACATCGGAGGCCCCTGTCACCTTCTGGCCCTTCAGTTGTTCGGGGGACATATACAGGGGGCTGCCCATCACGCTCCCTGTCCGGGTAACCGAGTCATCGGAGATCCGCGCGATTCCGAAATCGGTGACCCTGATATCCCCGTTGTCCGGATCGTAGATGATATTCCCGGGCTTGATGTCCCGATGAATGACTTTCTGGTCATGGGCATAGGCCAACGCATCCGCCACTCGCGCAGCGACATCCAGCGCCCGGTCAAGCGGCAACAAGTGCCCGGCCCTGGCAAACTCGCTCAAAGGGCGTCCCCGGGCATAATCCATGGCGATGTAGGCGAGATCGGCCTCTTCGCCCACATCGTAGACTGTCACAATGGCCGGATGACTGAGCCGGCCTGCCGCTTCCGCCTCACGAAAAAAACGGGATTTGAGCGCCTGGAGTTCTTCGCCTTCAAAGGCCTGATAGCTGAGGGTTTTGATCGCCACCGTACGGGCAATGGCAGGGTCGCGGCCGAGGTATACCACGCCCATCGCGCCACGCCCCAGTTCCCGCTGGATTTCATAGCGCCCCAATGTGGGACGGCTGACCGACTGATCCGGCATCACCAGGGTCTGGGTGGCGTCGAAGTTACCAACGGCTACGCCGGAAGACCCCGATGCCAGACTCTCCAGGGCAGACAGACGCTCCGCGGCATCGCGGAATTTTTTCTTGCGGCCAATGATAGTCCGGTAGGTTTGAATCGCCCTGTCGTACTGACGTTTGCGCTCCTGATGCAGGGCAATACGGTAACGAAGCTCCAGGTTTTCCTCACCTTCCGGGCAGTTGGCAATAGCTGCAAGCGCTTCATCCGTCTGCCCCTGGTCCAGTAACAACTGGCCCAGCCTGATGCGGGCTTCCCTGGCGTTGTCCGTGAGCGCCCTGATCTGCCGGTAAGGCTGTAACCAGAACAACATGACCACATAGCCGACCGCCAGCAGTGTGTTGATCTCTCCCAGGGGTAGCCAGACATTGTGGTAGAACATCAGTGCCGCCTGAAGCACCAACAGGCTGCCGGCCAGGAGCAGTGTCACCGGCAACGAAACCAACGCTCCCATCCGGGGAACAGCGAACACCAGATAGGCCGCTGCGAGCGCCAGACCGGCATCTACCGCAAGCCGGCCCCACACGGGCAGGTCCAGGCTCCCGGTTTCTTCGGAGCCCAGGAATGCGAGCAGTTCCCTGTCCAGCCAGGCAACACGGGGGATCTGTTCTCCGGCCACGATAAAGACTGCCGCCAGGGCAATGACCAGCGAACGCAGACTGAACAGGCTCGATAAAGGATGAGGTAACGGGCTCACAGGCAATTTCGTTGTAAATGATTGATCCGGCTAGTTTAGAAAGCCAATCCATAATCCGACAGTCGCCGGCAGGCGTTTTTTGTAAAGGTTTGTTTACCTGAGAGCGAGGTCACGTATAGTAGAGTTTAAAAACCTTGAACATCAGGGCCTCAGCCGATGACCACGCCTATACATACGCGACCGATCAATGAGCGCATCGACTGGCTGATGGAACTCAGCCGTAAGCACTCGGCCAGCTTTTGCAGCCCTGACAACTACCTGTCCCGCCAACGCTACCTGGCAGAACACGACACCCTGATCATTGCCATGAAGTGTATGGACGGGCGCATTCACCTGCCCTACGCGACCCAGACGCCACTGGGTGTCATTCACCCGTTCCGTAATCTCGGCGGCATTTTCGAGCTTGGCTGGCCCTACCTGGGAGACCTGCTGGCAGACACGGTGCAGGAAGCGGTAAAGCAGGGTCGGCGGGCCCTGGTCATCATCACCTACCATTTTTCCCGGGGGCACCGGGAGCGCGGATGCGCCGGGTTCGACTGCGATACCAACGAAGCCCGGGCCCATGCCTTCAGGATTCGCGACCAGCTGGAAACCCTGTTTGGCAGGGAGCACCAGACGGTGTATCCACTGGTTTGCGGTTTTGAAACCGACGAGGATGCGCTGATTCTCCATGGCCACCGCGAACGGACCCTTGATCTCGCTCACGTACCTCTGGATCGCCTCGACAATGTGGACGCGGAGATAGCCGCCCTCTGCCCCGACATGCCGGCACCGGTTCAGCGGGATCTGCTCCCGCTGGTCCAGGGCAACGTCCGCCATATTCACAAGATTCGCCAGAGCGACCGGGAACTGGATATCGAACACCGGGAATGGGTAATCTGCCTGGGGAGAGGCTTCGATTTTCTGCATGCCCCCAACCTGGCCCTGATCATTGGCCCGTATAGCCCGGATCTGTCCCACCCCATACGCCAGGCCGCCGGTATCATCCAGAACAACATGAACAGCGGCCGGATTCCCGATGACGGTTTTTTACTACTCTCGTCAGCACCCTATACGGAACCCGGCCCCCAGAAAGCGCGTGCTGTTCTCAAATCGGACTTTCTCGGGGAGTTCGCCGCCGGCGTGATCGATCAGGCTTTTCCGCAGCTTGCGAGCAAGATGATTCGCCGATCAGCGATCCTGCACTGGCCCGAGCGACGCCTTGAAGTCCGGTGACCATGACAATTTTGTATGTTGAACGAATACATATCTGAACCTACTGTTTTAGGGAACAACACAAGAAGGAGCCTGGAATGTCCGAGATACGCAATTATCTGAAGCAGGTTTCACTGGTGATGGCCATACTCATGGCCATGGCTACCACCTTTTCCACCGCCGCCCATGCCGGTATGGTCGGGACCGGAGAGATCATTCAGCAGCAACAGACCGAGCTGGACCGGCAACAGCTCCTGGACATGCTGGAAAAGCAGGAAGTGCAGGAAAAGCTCGCCGAGATGGGAGTGAGCAAGGATCAGGTGGCGGATCGCATCCAGAACCTGACGCCGGCCGAACTTGCGGATTTTGAGCAACAGCTGGCAGAAGCACCCGCCGGCCAGGATGTGGTGGGGATCATCGTTCTCTTCCTGCTGGTGTTCATCATCACCGACATGCTCTGTGCCACAGACATCTTCTCGTTCATCAACTGCATCCGCTGATCGAACCGCTCGATGTCTCGATTGAGGATTGCCAGCAGGATCGCAGCTCTGACCGGGTTGCTCCTGCTGGCAGGCTGTGCCTCCACCCCGCCCTGGCCTGAGCCTGAATCTGAAGCGGGCAAAGTCGTCCTGCCCAACCGGGTCCTGTTGGACGGAGTGCCCTTCTACGCCCAGGAAAAGTACCAGTGCGGTCCTGCCTCCCTGGCCATGATGCTGAACAGCCAGGGTCTGGAGACCGAGCCCGATGTGCTCAAGGAACTGGTCTATATTCCCGGTCGTGAAGGCTCACTGCAGGTCGAGATGGTGGCAGGAGCCCGGGCACACAACATGGTTGTGTACCCGCTGGAACCGGAACTGGAAGCCATTCTGGAAGAAGTGAGTGCGGGCAATCCGGTGCTGGTCATGCAGAATCTGCTCGTTGACTGGTGGCCCCAATGGCATTTTGCAGTAGTCGTGGGTTACAACAGCGACGATGAAACCGTCATTCTGAACACCGACACCCGCAAGCACTACGCCATGCCCTACAAGGCATTCCACGCCACCTGGAGCCGGGCCGAACGCTGGGCCGTGGTGGTTCTGCCGCCGGAAAAAGTACCTGCCACTGCCGAACCCCTGACCTTCCTGCGGGCCGCGCACGACCTGGAGTCCACCGGCCATACACGGGCTGCAGTGAGTGCCTACCAGACAGCCGAGCAGACATGGCCACAACAGCCGGCTCCGATCATGGCACAGGGCAACCTGGCCTATGGGCAACAGCAATGGTCCGGCGCTCTTGTTCATTTCAAGCGGGTTGTCGATCAATTCCCGGACTATGCCGAGGGCTGGAATAATCTGGCGTACACACTGGATCAGGCGGGCTGCCCTGTACAGGCAACATCCGCCCTTTCCTGCGCCCGGAGTCTGGCACCAGAACGGTTCAGCGAGGAAGAGGCAGCCTTCGATACCGGGCAAACCGGCGACGGCGATCGCTGTGAGGTCCTGCCACCCTGCCCTGCACCCACACAATAGCGGGGCAGGCGGTTATCAGCCCTTCCTCAGCAGAACCACATCCTTCACCGGAACCTCCAGCGTCCAGCCATACGTCCCTGCCAGCCATTCGAAGGTTGCCTGACGGTAGAACACCACGTGGGTCGGATCCCTGCGGTAATGCCAGTTATCGAAACGGTCATCGTCGGTCTGGAAACAGGTCATGATGCCGAGCCAGCCGCCGGGCCTGAGCGATCGGTCCAGCAGACTGAAAGCCTCGGCCGGCTCGTGGAGATGTTCCACCACCTCGGTACAGGTAATGAAATCATAGGTTCGGGCCAGGCTCGCTTTGTCCGGGTGGAAGAAGGGATCGTAGAGCGCCATAGAAAAACCCGCTTCCTCCAGCATCCCGGCAAGGGCAGGACCCGGCCCGCTGCCGAAATCCAGTCCTTCTGCCCCGGGTGGCAGTCGTTCTGTCAGCGGATTGGCCAGTTTCGAAAGAAATCGCCGGTAGCCTGCGTCTTCCGGGTCGTTTTCATGCAACTCATAAATTGCCCTTTCTTCGTCGGCGCTCAGTCGGGATTGCGGCGCCATGAGCGTTGCCTGGCACGTGGAGCACCGCAGGTAGATTTGTTTGCCGATCTGCCGAAAAAATTCCGGATGTCCCTCGAGACAGAGCGGGCAGCGTGACAGGTCGGCGCCAGCCATGGTCAATCCAGCCCCGCTGCCGACCGAAGCGCCTGATCAAATTCCCGGCTGTCGGGCTCTTCCGCGCTGATCAGCTCGATCCGACTCAACTCACGTGGCTCGGAAGGCGATACCGACAAAGCTCCATCCACCATGTTGACCGCACGCCAGCCCTCCAGGGTATGCACCACAGCCTTGAACCTCACGAAACGCTCATCCATGGCCAACGCTATCAGCAGATTCTCATCGAACACCAGCTCCGGGTGAATCCGCCAGCCCAGACTGAAATGCCCCTGCCCGCGATTGGCCACTATCTGCCATGGCTCCTCCTCGATATCCGGTACCGGGGCGGCAGTCTTGCCATGGTGGTGATGGTGGGCATGGGGCTCGGAGACGTCTCTTGGATCGGCCCTGCCATCCAGCCAGGCAGGTGACAGGTGGCCATGCCGGGTATGGAACACCTGCTGCTTGGCGGGCTCGAGGGCTGCGGCCCACTGATCAAAGTGGGCAAGCTGGGCATCGGTACAAAGGTCAGTCTTGTTGGCTACCAGGATATCGGCGGCGGCTACCTGATCCCGGAACTGCACGTTCTCCAGTACTCGGGGATCTTCCAGCTTGCGGGGATCGACCAGAGTAATCACAGGGCCGATCGCCAGGATATCCCGGTAGGGCTCGCTGGTCAGGGTATCCAGAATCTGGGAAGGGTGGCCCAGCCCCGTCGGTTCTATCAACAGCCGGTCCGGCCGGGCCTTGTGGATCAGCTGGTTCAGGCCGATTTGCATGGGTAAACCCGCCACACAGCACATACACCCGCCCGGTATTTCCCTGACAAATGCCCCTTCGGTCTCCAGCAGCGTGCCATCGATGCCGACTTCGCCAAATTCGTTGACCAATACGGCCCAAGTTTCGTGTTCCGGCTTGTGTTTGAGAAGCTCAAGGATGGCGGTGGTCTTGCCAACACCGAGGAAACCCAGGATCAGGTTGGTGGGGATGGGGCGGGAAATGTCCGGCATCGGTAATGGGCCTCGAAATTGTTATAATATAACAACCTCGGCACGACGTTGACCAGCATCGATTCATTTGCCGACCTTCACCAAGCGGTCCAGCCGGAGCCGCTCGCGCTCGTCAAACAGCCGGCGACTGCCCCAGGATACCGCCATCAGGGCACCAAAACCGGTACCGACAGTGATGATGAGCATCACCAGAATCTGATATTTCACCGCGACCGCAGGGGGACTGCCGGCGAGGATCTGCCCCGTCATCATGCCCGGGAGGCTGACGATGCCGGCGGCGGCCATGGCGTTGATGGAAGGCATCATGCCTCCCCGCATGGCATCCTTTCGGATATCCTCCACCGCCTCACGCCAGGTCTGCCCGAGCATCAGCCGGTTCTCGATGACCGCCCGCTGACGCCAGACGGACTCGTTGAGGCGATCCAGGCTCAGGGCCACGCCGGTCATGGTGTTGCCCAGCATCATGCCCAGCAGGGGGATGGCATATTGAGGGGCATACCAGGGCGATGGACCGATAATCACGGTCAGGGCCAGTATCGTGACGGCAAAGGAGGAAACGAACATTGCTCCGGTTCCAATCCCGAACGCCCAGATGCCTCGCAGTCTCCGTTGCTGGCGCGCCATCACTTCCCTGCCGGCCACCAGCAGCATGACCGTGGCCAGCAGAGCAATCCAGTACAGCCTCGCTGAGGCGAACAGTGCCTCAAGCACCAGTCCGATCAGGGCCAACTGGATCCCGGTACGGGCACTGGCAATGAGCAGACTGCGGGTAATACCCAGCCTGGCCCACAGGCTGACTCCAGCCAGTGCCAGAACCAGCAAGGCCGCCAGCCCCAGCTTCCACCAGGCAAGATCAATGACTTCCATCCACAAACTCCAGCTGCGATCCACTGATCCGGTAGTGATGATTCGCCACCCGACGGATCTGCCCCTGATCGTGGGCCACCCAGAGCACGGCCAGATTCCGGCGCCGGATTTCATCCAGTAACCAGTCTTCCACGGCAGCCGTCATATCTTCATCCAGATTCGCCGTAGGCTCATCCAGTAGCAAGGCTTCGGGCGCCATTGCCAGCGCCCGCCACAAGGCCAGGCGCTGGCGCTCACCGGATGACAGCCGACTCACCGGCCAATCCATCACCCCGGGAGGAAAACCGAGGGCTGCGGGCAAGGTTTGACGGGCGTCCTCCGCGAAGTGTGCGCCTACGTCATCAAACCACCACTGGCTGTCTGCGGGAATCATCACCACCCGCCTCCGCCACTCGTGGGCCGCTCGTGAGGCCTGTTCAGTGCCATCCAGGTATACCCGGCCTTCGTGGGGCTCCAGATCGGCCACAGCCCTGAGCAGGCGACTCTTGCCGCTTCCTGAGGCGCCAGAGATACACGTCACTGTGCCGCCAGCTACCTGCAAGGAGGCGTCCCGCAGAGTGCCAACCGATACCTTGTCCAGGCGTAGCTCACTCAAATCCGGGGCTCCGGCGGTCAGGGTTTGTGCTTGCTGCCGAGAAAGCGGCGCATCAGCCCCCCGGAGAGAAAAACGTGCGCCAGGGCAGGATATGGCAGGTAATGCAGGAACAGGGTGGCCAGCACGACGGCGTCAAAACCCTCGCCCAGGAACAGCCAGGCCGCAAAGGCGGCGAACAGTGCCCCGAGGAAGCCACCGTAGATCCAGAGCAACCGGGATTTTTCCTCGGCCATGGGCACTCGCTCCAGGGCCCTGGCCACTGAAAAGCCCATGTAGGCGGCAATGGCTGCGGCGATGATCAGCGAGGCAAGCAACCCGCTGAAGCCGAGCAGGAAGCGGCACAGGTAGTTGGCAAGGAAGAACAGGGCAATGCCTGTGATTGCGATAATGGTAATGCGGGTCTTTTCCATGGAGCCCCTGAACTTGTTGTTTTGAAAGCCGATTGGCCAGCGGTCACAGTCGGCCCACAATATGGCAGAGACCGCCTTCAAGTACCAGCGCGGACCATCAGCCGGGATTATTCGCCCCGCCAGTTCACGCTGTAGAGATCGTGCCGACGATCCTGCAGGTTTTTCACGGTGCCGCTGTTCCGGGCGGTGGTCAGGGTCTCCGGGCGAAGATCCGCAAACGCCACCGTCTCGACATTGGGCTCGGTATCGGCAGCGATGCCGTCTCGGGCAAAGGGGAAGTCACAGGGCGTGAGGATGCAGCTCTGGCCGTACTGGATCTCCATGTTCGGCACATTGGGCAGGTTGCCGACGTTGCCGGATAGCACCACGTAAACCTGGTTCTCCACCGCCCGCGCCTGGCAACAGTATCGCACCCGCAGGTAGCTCTGGCGCTCATCGGTGCAAAACGGCACGAAAATGATGCTCACACCCTGATCCACCAGATGCCGGGCCAGCTCGGGGAACTCGGCGTCATAGCAGATCAGCACTCCGATCGTACCGCAGTCGGTTTCGATCGCATTTACCCGGTTGCCGCCTCGCACATTCCACCAATAGGACTCGTTGGGCGTCGGGTGAATTTTTGGCTGGGTAAACACTTGTCCATCCCGCAGGAACACGTGGGCCATGTTCCGGATGGTGCCATCCTCCTCCCTCACTGGCGTGGAACCGGCCACAATATTGATGTTGTAGCGCAACGCGAGGTCCCGCATCAGTTCCCGATAGCGCTCGGCGTAGTGGGTGACCGCCGAGAACGCCTCCGCCGGGCTGCCGCTTCGGGCCTCGATGGACAGCAACTGGAGGGTAAACAGCTCCGGAAAGACCACGAAATCGCCCTTGTAGGTGGAGACAACGTCCACGAAGTAGCGCACGATCTCGCTGAATTCATCGAACGACGCCACCGGCCGTTGCTGGTACTGGACCGTGCCGATACGCACGGTATCCGGCATCCGGTGGCCGTAGCGCTTGCGCTTCTCGTCACCTCCGTTCTGGGGCACCTTGGGGTTGCGCCAGACCAGGTGGATGCCATAGCCCATGGAATCATGGTCGGCGTCCAGATAGTGGGGAATGATGCCGTGGATCTCGAAGCCCTGATGCATCTGGAATGAAAGCACAGGGTCTTTCTGTTCCTTGTTACGGATGACCTCTACGTAGGCTTCAACCGATCCGTACTTTTTCAGCCGTTGGCGCAGGGTAGGCAAACGTCCGGCAAACACCACACCCCGGAGGTTCAGGGCCTGGCACAGGCTTTTCCGCTCGTTGTAGAGTCGCTCGCCGATGCGGTACCCGCGGCATTCCGGATCGACACACACCTCCATGCCATAAAGCCAGTCGCCCTCGGGGTCATGGCGGGAGGCATACCCGTTACCGGTGATCGAGGTCCAGTCATGTCGGGCCAGGGCCACCTCGCCGGCAATCCGGAAAGTCGCACAGTAACCCACCACCTGTTCCCCGAGCATGGCGACAAACTGCCCTTCCGGAAAGGTATTGATCTGACCGGTCAGTGGCCCCTTGGTGTAGCCATACATTCCGGTTCCCTCGTAGACCCGGTGGCTCAGGTCGATGATGCCGGGTATATCAGCAAGGGTGGCGTTGCGAACAAACAGGCGCTGGTCGGGATCGGAAAACGGTGGGCACATACATACCTCGAAGCAGGCGCGAAAATGCGCGCGGGCATGCATTCATATTTGGTCGGGCAACTCGGTTTCGTCAAGCGGCGGCTGCAGCGGGAAACGTCCGATCACGGTATATACCGACCCGCCGGCGCCGGGGGTGCTCTCGAACAGGACAAACTCAGTTACCGGCAAAACCCCGAAACGATCGTCCCGGTGCTCTTCCAGCAGATTCACAATCGAGGCAGCCTGCTTGCGGAAGCGGGCTACCGTGATGTGAGGCTTGAACCCGCGATGTTCGGTTTCAAAACCCGCAGCCGAGACCTGGTTTGACAGCTGCCGATAAAGATCCGCTACCGGCTGCTCCGGGGAGACGCCAGCCCATAGATTGCGCGGGTGCTCCGGCCGGCCAAAGGCTCCCAGGCCGGCCACCTCGACCTCGAAGGACGGCGCGGAGACCAGGGAGGCGGCGTAGCCCAGGGTGGCCAGGGCGTCTTCTTCAACGCTTCCGACAAAGACCAGCGTCAGGTGCAGCTGGTTACGGCTCTGCCAGCGAGCCCCGTTAATCGGACTCTTGAGCTGCAGCAGGCCCTTTTTAACTTCCGACGGGATTTCCACCCCGAAAAACACCCGAGGCACGGTTCAGTCCTCGTAGATCATCTTGCGGGTCATGCCGCCATCCACCACGTAGTTCTGGCCGGTGATAAAGCCCGCGTCGCCAGAAATCAGAAAGGCCGCCAGAGCGGCAATGTCCTCAGGCTTTCCCACGCGACCCGCCGGGTGCTGACGGTGGTCGGATTCCGAAAGCGGCGGCGCCTCCCCTTCCTGATCCTGCCAGGCGCGGGTATCGATCCAGCCGGGGCTGATGCAGTTGACCCGGATCTCCGGCCCCAGGCTCATGGCCAGGGCGTGGGTCAGGGCGACGATGCCACCCTTGGTGGCGGCATAGGCCTCGGTATCCGGCTCAGACTGCAGGGCCCGGGTGGAAGCGATATTGACGATGGCGCCGCCGTTTTTCCGGAGATGGGGCACCGCGTGCTTGGTGACCAGGAAGGGGCCGGTCAGGTTCACATCCAGGCGGCGCTGCCAGACTGCCAGATCCAGGTTTTCCACCGGACCGTTTTCCGGGCCAGCCAGCCCGGCATTGTTGATCACCGCGTCCAGCCGGCCCTGCCAGTCGGTCACGGCGCGGATCATGCCAGCAACCGACTCTTCACTGGCGACATCGGCCTGGAAATACCGCGCCTGGTCGCCGAGCCGTTGCTGCAACCATTCTCCCTGCTCCTGATCGACATCGCAGAAGGCCACCCGCCAGCCACGCTCGGCCAGGAACTGCACCAGGCCCCGGCCGATTCCCCGGGAACCGCCAGTGACCAAAACAACTCGGGCTCCGTTTGTCACAGTGACCTCCGTTTACCAGGGCAGCTCGTCGCCATTGCTGTGCCAGAACGAGCCGGTGTTCTCCAGGTTCAGGTTGGCGATCCGCTCTGCCAGCCCACGGGCCGATTCCTCGGGCGTGATCATCCCGCCGAAGTTCACCATGCGGGTCTTCACGTAGCCCGGATGTAACTGCGCCACCGCAATACCCTTCGGTTTGAGGTCTACCGCCAGGGACTTTCCGAAAGCATTCAGGGCCGCCTTGGAGGCACGGTAACCATACCGGCCGCCGGAATCGTTATCGGCAATCGAGCCCATGCGGCTGGTGATGTTGGCGATCTTGCCACCCTCCTCAATTTGAGGAACCAGCGCCTCGGCCACCCTCAGCGGCGCGTAGGCGTTGATCTCCATCTGCATGCGAATGGAATCGAAATCGATGCTGCCGAGCTGCTCGTCCTGTAGCAGGCCGGCATTGTTGATGAGCAACTGGATTGTCTTGCCCGCCAGAGCCGATTTCAGTTTGTCGATGCCTGCGTCGGTGGTGACGTCTACCCCATCGATGACCTCGGCAGCCACCTCTGCCAGCTCATCGGAAGATTGCCGGCAGACACCGATCACATCGTTCCCCTCACGGGCAAAATGGCGCGCCAGTTCCAGGCCTATGCCCCGGTTGGCGCCGGTAATGACCACAACTCCGGATGCAGACATGATTCCTCCGTTTAACTATTGGATTCAATCGTTTGGATCAATAAAGCTGGACGAGCAGCCACACTGTAACGATCAGTGCCAGTAGAAACCAGCGGGCATACTGATCAGGCTTGTCCTGACCCGGGGATGTGGCGGTTACTGTGGGGCTTCCCTGTTCGTACTCGCGGATCAGTTCGCGGGCCCGGTAGAGGTCTTCATCCTCCACGTGGACATTGCTGAAACCCGCCG
>JABURI010000194.1 GCA_014762755.1 Marinobacter sp. | reverse complement strand
GTGTTTGCGAACTCACCGCAGCCTTCGGTGTTCCCCAGCCGAAGATGAGCCGGCATCTGGCGACATTGAGGGATGTCGGATTGCTGGTAACCGAGCGCCGGGGCCAGTGGATCTACTACTCACTGAATCCGGGGATTCCCCGTTGGCTGATCCGGGTGCTGGAGGAAACCGCCGGCAACAACGCCGGATTGATCGAGACCCCGCGCGCGCGATTGCAGGCCATGGCAGACCGTCCGTCTGTCCAATGCCTGTAACCCTCACCGTGTTTAATGGACGCAACAGACTCTTCGGGAGCGCATCATGAGCAAGATCAAGGTAGGAATTAACGGATTCGGGCGCATTGGTCGTCTGGCGTTGCGTGCGGCCTGGGAGTGGCCGGACATGGAGTTTGTCGCCATCAACGACCCGGGCGCCGATGCCGGTACCCTGGCGCACCTGCTCAATTTTGACAGCATCCATGGCCGATGGAGTCATGAAGCAGTCCCGGATGGCAAGGACATGGCCATCGAGGGACAGAGGATCCGGGTGACCCATAATAAGGGCATCGATGAGACCGACTGGTCCGGCTGCGATCTGGTGATCGAGGCCAGTGGCGTCAACCGGAAAGTCAGCGTGCTGCAGGCCTACCTGGATCAGGGCGTGAAGCGCGTTGTGGTCACCGCGCCGGTTAAGGAAGCGGGCGCCAGGAACATCGTGGTGGGCGTAAACGACGGGGTTTTCGACCCGGCCAACGACCGGATTGTTACCGCTGCCTCCTGCACCACCAACTGCCTGGCGCCGGTGGTCAAGGTGCTTCACGAGAAACTGGGCATCAAGCACGGCTCCATCACCACCATCCACAGCCTGACCAACACCCAGACCATCATCGATGCGCCTCACAAGGATCTGCGCCGGGCCCGGGCCTGTGGCAGTTCGCTGATCCCGACTTCTACCGGTTCGGCCACCGCCATCATCGAGATTTTCCCGGAACTCAAGGGCCGGTTGGATGGCCATGCCGTTCGCGTGCCGCTGACCAATGCGTCCCTGACCGACTGTGTGTTTGAAGTGAACCAGCCGACGGATAAGGAAACCGTCAACAAGCTGTTCAAAGAAGCCGCAGAAGGGGAGCTGAAGGGCATCCTCGGCTATGAGGAGCGCCCGCTGGTGTCCATCGACTACAAGACCGATCCCCGTTCCTCCATCGTCGATGCCCTGTCCACCATGGTGGTCAACGGCACCCAGGTGAAAATCTACGCCTGGTACGACAACGAGTGGGGCTACGCCAATCGGACCGCGGAACTGGCCCGCAAGGTGGGTCTGGCCTGATATGATCGCCGCCATCCGCCAGTATCTGGTCATCACCGGCAACTACTGGGCCTTTACTCTCACGGACGGAGCCCTGCGGATGCTGGTGGTGCTGCATTTCCATCAGCTGGGCTACTCGCCCCTGGAAATCGCCCTGTTGTTCATCTTCTACGAGTTCTTCGGGGTGGTGACCAACCTGGTGGGCGGCTACCTGGGCGCGCGCATGGGCCTCAATCGCACCATGAACCTGGGCCTGTTCCTGCAGATCATCGCTCTGGCCATGCTGGCGGTGCCGGCGGCCATGCTCACGGTGCCCTGGGTGATGGCGGCGCAGGCGTTGTCCGGCATTGCCAAGGATCTGAACAAGATGTCCGCCAAGAGCGGGATCAAGTTGCTGGTGCCGGACGAGCAGCAGGGCACCCTGTACAAGTGGGTGGCGATCCTCACCGGCTCCAAGAACACCCTGAAAGGGGTGGGGTTCTTCTTCGGGGGCGTGCTGCTGGTGGCTGTCGGCTTCAAGGGTGCGGTGATTCTCATGGCCGGCGCGCTCGGGCTGGTGTGGCTGACGAGCCTGTTCCTGCTCAAGCAGGAGCTGGGCAAGAGCAAGGCCAAGCCGAAGTTCACCGATATTCTGTCCAAGAGCCGGGCCATCAACGTGCTCTCCGCCGCACGCATGTTTCTGTTTGGCGCCCGGGATGTGTGGTTTGTGGTGGCCCTGCCGGTCTACCTGCACACGGTGTTCGGCTGGGACTTCTGGCAGGTAGGCGGTTTCATGGCCACCTGGATCATTGGCTATGGCTTCATCCAGACCATGGCCCCGCGTATCACCGGCCATGCCGAGGGCAAACAGCCGGCGGTACTCTGGGCGGCGGCGCTGGCTCTGATTCCCGCGATGATTGCAGTCGGCCTGATGGCGGGATGGTCGCCACAGATAGTGGTGATCGGTGGTCTACTGCTGTTCGGCGTGCTGTTTGCGATCAACTCCTCCCTGCACAGCTACCTGATCGTCAGCTATGCCCGGGGCGATGGCGTCTCCCTGGATGTGGGGTTCTATTACATGTCCAATGCCGCCGGGCGGTTGCTGGGCACGCTGCTGTCCGGCTGGGTCTATCAGGCCTGGGGGCTGGAGGCTTGCCTGTGGATATCGTCCGGTTTAGTGGCTGTGGCATCGTTGCTCTCGCTACGACTGCCGGAGAGAACCCATGCACTCAGGCACCAAAGTAGCATGTGACCCTGGGCCTGTGCCGTTATAGTCTTGAGATCGTATTCCACAACAAGATAACAACAATGGTTGAATTCCTGCGGCGCTTTCCTCTGCCGGTGATTGTGGTAGCCCAGCTGTTCGGCACCTCGCTCTGGTTCAGCATCAACGGAGTCTGGCTGTCCCTGGCCGCCGAGCTGGGTTTGACCGAGACCGATCTGGGTCGGCTGACTCTTGCGGTCCAGGCCGGCTTTATCACCGGCACCCTGACCATCGCGGTCACCGGCCTGGCGGACCGGTTCGGTGCCAGCCGGATTTTTGCGTTGGCCAGCCTGCTGGGGGCCCTGGCCAACGCGGTGTTTGTGTTGGTGGCCAATCAGTCACCGCTGGATTTCGCGTTCCGGTTTGTCACTGGTCTTTGTCTGGCCGGTATATACCCCCTGGGTATGAAAATGGTGATTGCCTGGACACCGAAGTATTCCGGCGCGGCGCTGGCTTGGCTGGTGGGGATGCTCACCCTGGGTACCGCACTGCCTCACCTGATGCGCGGTGCGACGCTTGGCCTGCCCTGGGAGTGGCCACTGCTCGGGGCATCCCTGCTGGCGTTGGCCGGGGGTGTCCTGGTGTTTCTGTTGGGGGATGGCCCCCACCTGCCGGCCAGCAGCGGCCCGATTCCGCTGCGCCAGGGGCTGGCGGCGCTGCGGGTTCCCCGATTCCGGGCGGTAGCCGGCGGTTATTTTGGCCACATGTGGGAACTTTATGCCTTCTGGACGCTGGTACCTTTGCTGGCGGGCCGGGAGCTGGATCGCCTTGGGCAGGGCGAAGGGCTGGTCTCCTGGTTTGCCTTCGCCATCATCGGCGTGGGTGGCGCCGGTTGTGTTCTTGGGGGGCGACTGAGCCGGAGTCTCGGCAGCGAATGGGTAGCACGACGGGCCCTGACGGTGTCCGGTGCCCTGTGCCTGCTCTACCCTTTTCTGGCGCCATTCTCACCGGTGCTGCTGCTGGTGCTGCTGCTGATATGGGGCCTGAGTGTCGTGGCGGATTCACCCCAGTTTTCCGCGCTGGCCGCAGGGAGCGCGCCGAAAGAGTCTGTCGGTTCGTCTCTGGCGGTCATGAATGCAGTGGGGTTCGGCCTGACGTTGCCGGCGATCTGGCTGACCAGCGGTCTCTGGTCGGAACTGGGCGCCTGGGTGGCCCTGCTACTCGTGCCCGGACCGGTTTTCGGCCTGTGGTCTCTGGGGCGGGGCAAGGCTTCTCCGACAACCGTCTGAGTGACAACCTGCTATGCTCTTGGGCGGAGGGGCAGTCCCGCCGATCGCCGGTAACCGATGAAGCGCGCAGGAGCGGAGCATGGCGTATTTCAGCAAGCACTACCACGATCCGGGCACTGCACCGGGCACCCTGGTTGCTCCGCAAGGCGGACGACCGGTAAAGCTGCACCTGATCGACTACAGCGATGATCACGTTGAGGAGGTCAGTCTGACCAACGCGGCCGACTGCCGGACCTATCTGGAGCGGGACTCGAAAACCTGGGTTCAGGTGAATGGCCAGGCCGACCCCGAGACACTCCGTAACCTGGGTGACCTGTTTGATCTGCACGACCTGGCGCTGGAAGATGTGCTCAACACCGGTCAGCGGCCGAAGTTCGAACTCTACGATGACCAGCTGTTCCTGATTGCCGCCATGCCATTGTTTGATGGCGAGACCCTGGACATTGTTCAAATAAGTCTGTTTGTTGGCCACAATTACCTGATCTGCCTGTGCCCGCTGGACGAGGATCCGTTCGAACCGGTGCGCAAACGACTGCGTCAACCGGGTAGCCGGCGCTTTGCTTCCCGCCAGATTGACTACCTGCTTTATGCACTGGTGGATCTGATCATTGATTCGGCCTTCCCGGTACTCGAACAGTTTGGCTACCAGTTGGAGGATATGGAGTCGAAGCTGCTGGAAAATCCCAGGCAGCAGATTCTCGCCCGCATTCACGGGCTGAAACGAGAGTTGCTGGTTCTCCGGCGTGTCCTCTGGCCCCAGCGTGAGGTGTTGACCAGCCTGATGCGCACCGACGACCCTCTGCTTTCCGCCGATACCCAGGTCTATTTCCGGGACTGTCATGACCACAGCGTGCAAATCATCGAGCTGCTGGAAAGCTTCCGGGAGATGGCCACCAGCATGCTCGATATCTACCTTTCCAGCATCAGCCAGCGCACCAACGAAACCATGCGGGTGCTGACCATTATTGCCACGATCTTCATCCCGCTTACGTTTGTGGTGGGCGTATACGGCATGAATTTCCACAACCCGGACAGCCCCTGGGCGATGCCGGAGCTGGGTTGGTACTTCGGATATCCGTTGGTCTGGGGCCTGATGATTGTTATCACGGCCGGCCTGTTGTGGTTCTTCAAGCGCCGGGGCTGGATGTGACTGGATCACGCATACTGCTTTTGTCCGGTTACGATGCCACCAGCCACAAGCGCTGGCGGGATCAGCTCACCGCTCTGCTGGCTGACTACCACTGGCAGATTCTGGCGTTGCCGCCCCGGTTTTTCCGCTGGCGCATTCGCGGCAACCCGTTGAGCTGGCTGCACGAGCCCAGCCTGCAGGAGCAGTGGGATCTGGTGATTGCCACCTCCATGGTAGATCTCGCCACCCTGAGGGGGGTTCATCCGCATCTGGCCCGGACACCCTGTCTCCTGTACATGCACGAAAACCAGTTTGCGTTTCCGGTTTCCGGCAAGCAGAACGCCAGCGTCGATCCCCAGATGGTGAACCTGTACAGCGCGATTTCGGCGGATTGCGTGGTATTCAACAGCGTCTGGAACCGGGACAGTTTTCTCAGTGGTGTCGGATCCTTCCTGGATATGATGCCCGACGCCGTGCCGGATGGCGTGGTCGAGGGCCTGCGGGCAAAATCCCGGGTAATCCCGGTGCCGATTGAAGACCGTCTGTTTGTCGATAGCCCGGGGGCTGTGGACTGGGCCAGGCCTCACCTGCTCTGGAACCATCGTTGGGAATACGACAAGGGTCCGGATCGATTGTTGAAACTCCTGCAGGTCCTCGACGGCCGATCGGTACCATTTCGGCTCAGCGTCGTCGGCGAGAGTTTCAGGAGTCATCCTCCGGCATTTGGCCAGATCCGGGAGGCGTTCGGCGACCGGATCGAGCAGTGGGGGTTTCTTGAAAGTCGGGCGGACTATGACCAGTTGCTCCACCAGGCGGATATTGTTGTCTCGACGGCGTTGCATGACTTCCAGGGGCTGTCGATGCTTGAGGCCATGGCATCCGGCTGTGTGCCCCTCGCGCCGGACCGGCTTGCCTACCGGGAGTACGTGCCGGAGAGCTGTCGATACGAGAGCCGCACCCGGGACGCAGACGCCGAAGCGGAGGCTGCGGCCGGTCGCCTGGAGTGGCTGATGCGGCAGCAGCCTGCCGCCTGTCCTCCGGATGCCTGGCGAGCCTCAGTGCTGGCGGAAAACTACCGGTCCCTGTTTGACGACCTGATCGGGGCAGGGACGCAGGAGCTTACTTTTTGACCGGGTCTCTGGTAGACTCCGCGCCCTCTTTTACGGTCGATACCTGATTTTCATCCAAGAAACTGACACCAGACTGTGACGATCCTTCCGCCCTAGCATTCAGGCTTCCTCTCCCTCGTTAGTCCGGCACGGCTTGAGTATCCAGCCGGTGTGCTGTCTTTTGCCCGGCTTTTGAAACCTTTAATCGGATCAACTGAACATGCTCAGCAGTATACGAAACAACTGGTTCTCCAACATTCGGGGCGATCTGCTCGCCGGTATCGTGGTGGCACTGGCCCTGGTGCCGGAGGCGATTGCGTTCTCCATCATCGCCGGTGTGGACCCGAAAGTGGGTCTGTATGCCTCCTTCTGTATCGCCGTGGTCATTGCCTTCGTGGGTGGCCGTCCCGGGATGATTTCCGCCGCGACCGGTGCCATGGCGCTGCTGATGGTGACCCTGGTCAAAGAACATGGCCTTGAGTATCTGCTCGCCGCCACGCTGCTCACAGGTGTTTTCCAGATTGGCGCGGGGTATCTCAAGCTGGGGGCCCTGATGCGGTTTGTCTCCCGTTCCGTGGTGACCGGGTTCGTGAACGCGCTGGCGATTCTCATCTTCATGGCCCAGCTGCCCGAGCTGACCAATGTTACCTGGCATGTCTACGCCATGACCGCTGCGGGTCTCGCGATCATCTATCTGTTTCCGCTGGTCCCGGTGGTCGGCAAGATCCTGCCGTCACCGCTGGTGTGCATTGTCTCTCTCACGGCGGTTGCCATGATCCTGGGCCTGGATATCCGCACGGTGGGCGATATGGGTGAATTGCCCGATACCCTGCCGGTGTTCCTGTGGCCGGATGTGCCGCTCAATCTCGAGACGCTGATGATCATCCTGCCGTACTCACTGGGGCTGGCGGTGGTGGGTTTGCTGGAATCCATGATGACGGCAACCATCGTGGACGATCTGACCGACACCACCAGCGACCGCAATCGTGAGTGCAAGGGGCAGGGCGTGGCCAACATTGGCGCAGGGTTGCTGGGTGGTATGGCCGGTTGCGCGATGATTGGCCAGTCCATCATCAACATCAAATCCGGCGGCCGTACTCGGCTGTCCACCTTTACCGCCGGGGCCTTCCTGCTTGTTCTGGTGCTGGTACTGGACCAGTGGCTGGTCCAGATACCCATGGCGGCGCTGGTGGCAGTGATGATCATGGTATCGATCGGTACCTTCAGCTGGGATTCTATCCGGAATCTGAGGGAGCACCCGCTCTCCACCAATATCGTGATGGTGGTTACGGTGATCGTAGTGGTGGCGACCCATAACCTCGCCTTTGGCGTGCTGGCCGGCGTGCTCCTCGCCGCCCTGTTCTTCGCCAACAAGGTGGGCCATTACATGCTGGTCACCTCGGAGTATGACAAAGCATCCGATACCCGACGCTACAACGTGGTGGGCCAGGTGTTCTTCAGCTCTTCCGAAAAGTTCATCGAATCCTTTGATTTCAAGGAAGCCGTCGACAACGTGGTGATCGACCTGAGCCGGGCGCACTTCTGGGACATTACCGCCGTTGGTGCACTGGACAAGGTGGTCGTCAAATTCCGCCGTGAAGGCGCCGATGTCGAGGTGGTGGGCCTGAATGAAGCCAGTGCGACCATCGTCGACCGCTTCGGTGTGCATGACAAGCCGGATGCTGTGGATCAGTTGATGGCCCACTGACCAGAGGGGCTCCCCGATTCAACCAACGCCTGGCCGCTTGCGGCTGTCATAAGCTCTGCCTAGACTCTTCACTGTTGGACGGTTATGACAGGGAGAGGTGGCCATGGCGTTCCAGACCCTTGATGGCAATGAAGCTGTGGCCTCGGTGGCCTACCGCCTCAGTGAAACCATTGCCATCTATCCGATCACCCCGGCGTCGGTGATGGGCGAACACGCCGATGACTGGGCAGCGCTGAAACGCCCCAATCTCTGGGGGCAGGTGCCCAGCGTGGTGGAAATGCAGTCCGAAGCCGGCGCCGCCGGGGCCGTGCACGGCGCCTTGCAGGCGGGCTCGCTGGTGACCACCTTCACCGCCTCCCAGGGGCTGCTGTTGATGCTGCCCAACCTGTTCAAGATTGCCGGCGAGCTCTCGCCCTTTTGCATGCACATTGCGGCCCGCAGCGTCGCCACCCACGCCCTGTCCATCTTCTGTGACCATTCCGATGTGATGACCGCCCGCGGTACCGGCTTTGCGCTGCTGGCCTCCGGATCGGTTCAGGAAGCCCAGGATCTCGCCGCGATTGGCCATGCTGTCACCCTGGAGGCCCGGGTACCGGTGATGCATTTCTTCGACGGCTTCCGTACCTCCCACGAAATCTCCAAGATTGCCGCCCTGAGCGACGAAGAGCTGCAGGCGTTGGTGTCCCATGAAGGGGTTGAGGCCCATCGTGCCCGTCGAATGACGCCGGACCGGCCGGTCGTCAGGGGCACCTCCCAGAATCCCGATGCCTTTTTCCAGTCCCGGGAGGCCACCAACCCGTTTTATCAGGCCTTCCCGGAGAAGTTGGAGTCGGCGATGGACCGGTTCGCCGGAGTCACCGGGCGGCGGTACCGGCTGTTTGATTATGTGGGCCATCCGGAGGCCGAGCGGGTGGTCATCCTGATGGGATCCGGGGCGGAATGTGCCCATGAAACCGTGGACTGGCTGCTCGAGCAGGGGGAAAAGGTCGGTGTGCTTAAGGTACGCCTGTTCCGGCCCTTTGCCACCGACCGTTTCCTGGTGGCGCTGCCCGACACCGTGAAATCTCTGGCGGTGATGGACCGGACCAAGGAGCCCGGCGCCCAGGGCGAGCCGCTGCTGCTGGAGGTCAGTGGGGCGCTGATGGAAGCCTGGAGCCGGGGCGAGCGGCAGACCCTGCCCAGGGTGATCGGCGGCCGGTACGGCCTGTCCTCCCGGGAGTTCACGCCTGCGATGGTCTGTGCGGTTTTCGATGAGTTGAAGGCCGGGGCGCCAAAAACGCGCTTTACCGTGGGTGTTCGCGACGATGTCACCCAGCTGTCGCTGGAGGTGGACAGCGAGCTGGATATCGAGTCCCCGGAAACCCGCCGGGCCCTGTTCTTCGGCCTGGGTGCCGACGGCACGGTCAGCAGCAACAAGGCCAGCATCAAGATCCTCGGCGAGGGCACGGATCTCTATGCCCAGGGTCATTTTGTCTACGACTCCAAGAAATCCGGGGCCACCACGGTGTCCCATTTGCGGTTTGGTCCTTTGCCCATCCGTTCCAGTTACCAGATCCGCAAGGCCCAGTTTGTGGCCATTCATGCGCCCCAGTTCTTGGAACGCTTTGATGTTCTGGAGCACGCCGCCGACGGCGCCACGGTACTGCTGAATGTGCCCTGGTCCTCGGATGAGGCCTGGGACCGGTTGTCGGTGGAGGTCCAACGGGTGCTGGTGGAGCGCAACGCCCGGCTGTATGTCATTGATGCCGCAGATGTGGCCGAAAAGGCAGGGCTGGAGCGGCGCATCAATACCGTGATGCAGGTGTGCTTCTTTGCCCTGGCCGACATCCTGCCGAGAGACGAGGCCATCGCCCGGATCAAGGACTCCATCCGTGAGACCTGGGGCCGCCGGGGGCCGGAGGTGGTTCGCCGCAACGTGGAGGCCGTGGATTCCGCCCTGGCTCACTTGTATGAGGTTCCGGTGCCGGACAAGGTGACGGCGACCCGAACCCGACCGCCCCGGGTACCGGAGGATGCGCCGGACTTCGTCCAGAAAGTGACCCGGCTGCTGCTGGAAGGGCAGGGGGAGAAGCTGCCGGTCAGTGCGTTTCCGCCGGATGGTACCTGGCCAACCGGCACCAGCCAGTTCGAGAAACGCTCCATCGCCCAGGAAATTCCGATCTGGGAGTCCGATCTGTGCGTGCAGTGCAACTTTTGCGCGATGATCTGCCCCCATACCGCCATCACCGCCAAGGTCTTTGAGCCGGAGGCGGCGCGGAACGGGCCGGAAACGTTCGAGACCGTTCCCGAAACCCACACGTCGGAACTGGAGGGTCTGGATTACCGCCTTCAGGTGGCGCCGGAGGACTGCACCGGCTGCGGTTTGTGTGTGGAAGTGTGTCCCGCCAAAGACCGCACCCGGCCCAAACGAAAAGCGATCAACATGCAGCCCCTGGAAGAACATCGCGAGACCGAGGCGGAAAATCTGAAGTTCTTCCGCAGCTTGCCGGATGTCCCCAGGGACCGCATTCCCCGGGACTTCAAATCGTTACCACTGTTGATCCCGTTGTTCGAATACTCCGGTGCCTGCGCCGGTTGCGGCGAGACTCCGTACATCCGGCTGCTCACCCAGCTGTTGGGGGATCGTCTGCTGATTGCCAATGCCACCGGTTGTTCCTCCATCTATGGTGGCAACCTGCCCACCACGCCATACACGATGAACGCCGACGGCCGGGGGCCGACCTGGAACAATTCCCTGTTTGAAGATGCGGCGGAACTGGGCCTGGGCATGCGCCTGGGACTGAACAAGTTGGTGGGCCGGGCCCGACAGCTGCTGGATGGTATGCGGGATCGCCTGCCTCAGGGACTATACAGCGGCCTGACCGGCCCCTGCGCTACCCTCGACGAAACGGCCGTGGCCGCGCGGCGCAAGGCGGTCGCAAGATTGCGGGACTGGCTGGCGGAGCAACAGGGGCCCGAGGTGCAGGAGCTGGTGAGCCTGGCCGATGAGTTATGTCCCAAGAGCGTATGGGTGATCGGTGGCGATGGCTGGGCCTATGACATCGGCTACGGCGGCCTGGATCATGCCCTGGCTTCCGGCCAGAACCTCAAGCTGCTGGTGCTGGATACCGAGGTGTATTCCAACACCGGCGGCCAGCAATCCAAGGCAACACCCATCGGGGCGGTGGCCAAATTTGCCGCCGCCGGGAAGGAAACCCGCAAAAAAGATCTGGGCCTGCTGGCCATGAGTTATGGCCACGTCTTTGTCGCCCAGATCGCCATGCAGTCCCACAGCAACCAGACCACCAGAGCCCTCCAGGAGGCTGAAAGCTTCGATGGGCCGGCGCTGATCATTGCCCACAGCCCGTGTATCGCCCACGGCTACGATCTGGTGAACTCGCCGGCACAGCAAAAGCGGGCGGTGGACAGTTGGGCCTGGCCGATCTACCGGTTCGACCCGCGACGCATTGACGAGGGCCTGTCGCCGTTGCAGCTGGACTCCGTTCGCCAGAAAGTGCCCATGAAGACCTACATGCAGGAGGAAGCGCGGTTCCGGATGCTCGAACTGCGGGATCCGGAGAGGTACGAACAGCTGGTGGCGGCCGCCACCGAGGCGGCGCAGGACCAGCGGGAACTCTACAAACAGCTTGCGGGTATCCATTTCGAGCCCCATGAACACCCGGAATCCGGATCGGAGGAGGGCGAATCACATGACTGATCTGACAACCCGATGGCTCGGGCTGGAACTGCGCTCGCCCCTGGTGGTGGGTGCCGGCCCCTTGACCGATGACCTGGGTGCCCTCAAGGCGTGCGTCGATGCCGGCGCCGGGGCCGTGGTGATGCATTCGCTGTTTGAAGAGCAGCTGGTGGCCGAGCAGATGGCGGCCCATCGTTTCATCGATTCCCGCATCAACATGGACGCCGAGGCGCGTTCGTTCTTTCCCGGCTCGGAAATGTTCGAGATGGGGTCGCGTAGTTATCTCAAGCGCCTGGAACGGCTGCGGAATGGGCTGGATGTCCCGGTGATTGCTTCATTGAACGGCATTTCCCCTGGTGGCTGGACCCACCACGCCCGGGAGCTGGAGGATGCCGGTGCACAGGCCATCGAACTCAACCTCTACGATCTGGCGACCGATCCCGGTGATACGGCGGCAACGCTGGAGCAACGGCAGCTGGATGTGGTGCGTTCGGTGGTGGAGCAGGTCTCCATTCCGGTGAGCGTCAAGCTGTCGCCGTTCTACTCGGCCTTACCCGCCTTTGTGGCGGGTGTGGAAAAGGCGGGTGCGAAAGGGTTGGTGCTGTTCAATCGCTTCTACCAGCCCGACATCGATCTGGACCAGCTGACCCTGAGTCGGGAGCTGGTGCTCTCCAGCAGTGCGGAATTGCCCCTGCGGCTGCACGCCGTGGCCATGCTCTTCAATCGCACAAAGCTGGAGATGGCAATCTCCGGTGGAATCCATAGCGGCGACGATGCGGCCAAAGCCTTGCTGTCCGGTGCCACCGCGGTACAGGTGGTGTCGGCGTTGCTGGCGGAGGGGCCGCAGGCCCTGGCGCGGATCAGCGATGCCATGAGCCGGCGCCTGCGCAATATGGGCTACAACACCCTGGTTGAAGCCCGCGGCGCCCTGTCACTGGCCAATGCGCCTGATTCGCAGACCTGGGAGCGCCTGAACTACGCCCGCCTGTTGCATGGCTGGCGGTGACGGTTACAGGCCCTGCTCGGGAACTTCCCGGATCCGGCCGTGCTCGTCGATGGCTACGTAGACAAACAGCCCCTCGGTGACCTTCCTGGGGTTTTTGGCGGTGCGGTCCAGCGTCCAGACCTCCACATTGATTTTCATGGAGCTGCGGCCGATATCCACCAGCTCACAGTAACAGCCCACCTGGGAGCCGACCCGCAACGGTGACAGGAACTCCATACGGTCCATGGCGACAGTGGCATTGCGGCCCTGGGAAATCCGGCCCGCCATGGTGGCGGCGGCAAGATCCATCTGCTTTACCAGCCAGCCGGCAAAGACATCGCCGTTGGCGTTGGTGTCGGCGGGAAGGGGGATAACCTGGAGCGTGAGGTCGCCCCGGGGAGTGGGTTTGTCATCGTCAAAAGCCGTCATGGAGCCTGCCTTTATAAGTTCTGGAATTGTTTTATCCACGCATGTTAATGGCCTGAACGCTTGCTGCAAGCAAATTTGCAATGTGTCGACTATATTTCAGGGGCTGTAACAAAGTTGTCACAGAGACCTCCTAGGATGCACACATCGGTAAAGCACATCCGACACAACGTCCTAACCGAATAATGGAGACTAGACGTGATGAAACTGAACAAAGCAGTTGCGACCGTTGCACTGGCTGGCTCCGTTGCCGCCATGTCTGCGCCGGCCATGGCCCGTGACACCATCAGCATCGTGGGTTCCTCCACTGTTTATCCGTTCGCTACCGTGGTAGCCGAGCGTTTTGGCACCAAGACCGACTTCAACACTCCGAAGCTGGAGTCCACCGGTTCCGGCGGCGGTATGAAGCTGTTCTGCCAGGGCATTGGCACCCAGCACCCGGACATCACCAACGCGTCCCGTCGCATGAAGCCGTCCGAGTATGACCTGTGCCAGAAAAACGGCGTGACTGACATCACCGAGTTCCGTATCGGTTCTGACGGCATTGTCATCGCCAGTTCCAAGGAAGCACAGAATCTTGAGCTTTCCCTGGAGCAGCTGTTCCTGGCCCTGGGCAAGGAAGTGCCGAATCCGGATAACGAGAAGGAACTGATTCCGAACCCGTACAAGAAGTGGAGCGAAATCGACTCCGACCTGCCGAACGTTGCCATTCGGGTGATGGGTCCGCCTCCGACCTCCGGTACTCGTGACTCCTTCAACGAGCTGGCCCTGCAGGGTGGCTGTGAAGATCTGCCGGCCGTCGCTGACATGGGCGAAGACGAAATGGAAGGCGTGTGCCAGAGCATCCGTGAAGACGGCGCGTTCATCGAAGCGGGTGAGAACGACAACCTGATCGTTCAGAAGCTGATCGACGACGAGGGCATGTACGGTGTCTTCGGCTACAGCTTCCTGGAAGAGAACGCTGACCGTCTGCAAGCCGCGACCCTGAACGGTAAGGTGCCGACTGCGGAAGGTATTGCTGCGGATGAGTACCCGGTTGCGCGCTCCCTGTTCTTCTACGTGAAGAAGGCCCATGTGGGTGTTATCCCGGGTATGGCCGAGTACGTTGAAGAGTTCGTGAGCCCGGCAGCCATGGGGCCGAACGGCTATCTGAAGAGCGTCGGCCTGATCGTTCCGCCGCGTGACGCTCTGATGAACCTGCAGGACAAGGCGGCCAACATGCCGAACCTGCAGAAAGAAGAGCTGATGTAAGCCAGTTACGCAAGTAAGTAACTGACAAGGGTGCGGGTCCTCACGGGCTCGCACCCTTTCGTACGTAAAAAGCACCAAGTGCGAAAGACTTCCCAAATCATTACACTTGTTGCCTCTTTGAAGCGTCAGACAGGATAATTCATGCAACCTGCCAATCTCCTTCTACTGACCCTGGTCCTGGCCGTGGTGGCTTACGGTCTGGGCTATGCCCGGTCCAGGTCGCTGGCGATGCCCCTGGGCGGGATTCGTCACCTCAAGTCTCTGCCCTTCTATTATGGTGCCCGTGCCGCGCTCTGGTGCGGTATCCCCGCCCTGATCGTGCTGGCCTTGTGGGCGGCATTCCAGGGCAAGGTTATTCAGATTCTGGTGATCGGCTCCCTGCCGCCGGAGATGATTCCCGCCGATGAGGGCAGTGCGAGCCTGCTGCTGAGCAAGATCAGCAACGTGGCCAGCGGTGCCTTGCCCCCGGGTTTTGTCGAAGCGCCGATTGTGGAGGCAGCCGAACGCCTGAAGGCATTACGGGGCCAGAGCCGGATGCTGATGACCGCCCTGGTGATTTCGGTGGCGGTATTGGCCGGTTTCCTGGGCTGGCTGCGAATTCGCCCCAGGATCAACGCCCGGGAGCAGGTGGAGTCCATTCTCAAGTGGCTGTTCTTCGCCTGTGCTGCCCTCGCGATCCTGACCACGCTGGGCATTATTTTCTCGGTCGCTTTCGAGACCTTCCGGTTCTTCGAGAAGATCTCGTTTGTCGAATTTTTCTTCGGAACCAACTGGAGTCCCCAGACCGCGCTGAGGGCGGACCAGATTGCGGCAGAGGGTGCATTCGGCATGATTCCGCTGTTTACCGGTACCCTGCTGATTTCTGCCATCGCCATGGTGGTGGCGGTTCCTGTGGGGCTGCTCTCCGCCATTTACCTGTCCGAGTATGCCAACCGGCGGGTGCGCAGCATCGTCAAGCCACTCCTGGAGATGCTGGCGGGTATCCCCACCGTTGTCTATGGCTTCTTTGCGGCCCTGACCGTGGCGCCTTTTATCAGTGACCTGGCCGCTTCACTCGGTATTGAAGCCTCGTCCCAGAGTGCACTGGCCGCGGGTGGCGTGATGGGCATCATGATCATTCCTTTCGTATCCTCGCTGTCGGACGACGTTATCAACGCCGTGCCCCAGTCCCTGCGGGACGGCTCCCTGGCCCTGGGCGCCACGCAGTCGGAAACCATGAAAAAGGTCATCTTCCCCGCTGCATTGCCGGGCATCATGGGTGGTGTTCTGCTGGCGGTATCCCGTGCTATCGGTGAAACCATGATCGTGGTAATGGCGGCCGGCCTGGCGGCCAACCTGACCGCCAATCCCCTGGAAACGGTCACCACCGTGACCGTACAGATTGTCACCCTGCTCACCGGTGACCAGGAGTTTGACAGCGCCAAGACACTGGCTGCCTTTGCCCTGGGCGCCATGCTGTTCCTGGCGACGCTGCTGCTCAACGTAATTGCCCTGAAAATTGTACGTAAATATCGGGAACAGTATGACTGACCAACGCTCTCAGGCGGAGATCGTCCGCCAGTCACTCAAGCAACGCTATCGCAAGGAACGTCGGTTCCGCGCGTATGGCATCGCCGCGATTGCTGTCGCCCTCGCTGCCCTGGTGATTCTGTTTGCCGATATCATTGGCAAGGGCTACGCGGGCTTCATGAAGACGACCCTGACGCTGGACGTGCAGCTCGATGGCGAAATGATGTACCTGGACGACGCCAGCGACGAACGCCAGCTGAAAATGGCTGATTTCGTCGAGCCGCTGGTCCAGGCGCTGATCAAGGAGGTCCCGTCCGCGACCGAATCGGACCGGGACGCGGTGCGCGATCTGATCAACCCCTACGCTTCCGTGACCCTGCGGGACGCCCTGAAAGCCAACCCGGAATGGCTGAATACCACGCGCACCATGACGTTCCTGGCCCATACGGACGTGGATGTCTACGTCAAGCATGCCGGCGATGAAGCCTATTCCATCAAGCTGAGCGAACAGCAGCAGGCGTGGGTGGATCAGTTGCAGGAGC
>JABURI010000063.1 GCA_014762755.1 Marinobacter sp. | reverse complement strand
CGCCCAACATGCTCATTTCCCACATCCTCAAGGCCCAGGTGGATCTGCTCTGGGTTGGGGGTATCGGCACCTACGTCAAGGGCAGTTCCGAATCCAACGCGGATGTCGGCGACAAGGCCAATGATGGCCTTCGGATCAACGGCACCGAGCTGCGCTGCAAGGTCGTGGGCGAGGGCGGCAACCTGGGCCTGACCCAGCTGGGCCGGATCGAGTACGCCCTCAAGGGCGGTCGCCTGAATACCGACTTCATCGACAACTCCGGTGGCGTGGATTGCTCGGACCATGAGGTCAACATGAAGATACTGCTGAACCGGGCCGTGGCTGTGGGTGATCTCACCGAAAAGCAGCGGAACGTGATGCTGGAGGAGATGACCGATGATGTCGCCGAGCTGGTGCTGAAGAACAACTACCGTCAGACCCAGGCCATCAGTATCGCCAGCGAGGATGCCGCAACCCGCATGGAGGAATATCGCCGGCTCATGAACACCTTCGAGAGCGAAGGCAAGCTCAATCGGGCCCTGGAGTTCCTGCCTGATGATGAAACTCTGTCCGAGCGCAAGCTCGACAAGAAGGGCCTGACCCGCCCGGAGCTGTCGGTACTCATTTCCTACGTCAAAGGCGACCTCAAACAGACCCTGATCAACAGCAGCTTGCCGGATGAGCCGCTGCTGGCCGGTGAAATGTACAAAGTCTTCCCCCGCGACCTGACCCAGCAGTTCAGCTCGGAGCTGGGCGAGCACCAGTTGCGGCGGGAGATCATTGCCACGCAGATTGCCAACGACATGGTCAACCACATGGGCATCACCTTTGTGGAACGCCTGAACCAGTCTACTGGTGCCGACGCCGCCTCCATCGCCCTGGCATGGATCATCGCGCGGGACGTGTTCCGCATCGATAACTGGTGGGACAGAATCGAGGCGCTGGACTTCCACATCCCGGCCAGGCTGCAGATGGAGCTGATGCAGGACCTGATGCGGCTGATGCGCCGGTCTGTCCGCTGGCTGCTGCGTAATCGTCGCGCCGAGCTGAGCATCCAGAGCCACATGGAGCGCTTTGCCGACAGCGTCTGGGCCATTACCGCCGGCCTGCCCGACTATCTCGGCGAGCAGGCACGCCAGTCCTGGGAGAAACGCCACGGGAATCTGGTCGAGGCGGGCCTGCCCAAGGAGCTGGCGTCCGTGGTTTCCGGTACCGGTTATCTGTACTCGTCCCTGGGTATCATCGAGGCGAAGGAAGCCACCGGGATGCCGCTCAAGACCGTGGCCAACCTCTATTTCGACCTGGGCGACCGGCTGGATCTGACCTGGTTCGCCACGGCCATCGCCGAGCTCCAGCCCGTGTCCCACTGGGAAGCGCTGGCCCGGGAGAGTTTCCGGGAGGATCTGGACTGGCAGCAACGTGCGCTGACCACCGGGGTGCTCAAGCTGGCGGAGAAGCCGACGGATGTGCCTGCCTGCGTGGAGAGCTGGATGCAGCAGCATGAGCACATGATTGATCGCTGGAAATCGATGCTGGCGGAGCTCAAGAGTACCCGCGAGCCCGAGTACGCCATGTTCTCGGTCGCGCTCCGGGAATTGCTGGATCTGGCCCAGAGTACGATCCATCAACCCCAGGGTGAAATGGAGCTTGAGACGAACTGAGTATTGCGTTTCAACAGTGATTCGCTTTCAATTCCGGCACTTTTGTCAGAAACGGGAGTTGTTTGCATGGGGCAGCTAGATCATCTGCTGGACAAGAACCGGGCCTGGGCCAACGGCATCAAGTCTGTCGATCCCAAGTTCTTCGACCGCCTGTCGAATCAGCAGGCGCCGGAATACCTGTGGATCGGCTGCGCCGACAGCCGGGTGCCGGCCAACCAGATTGTGGATCTGCTGCCCGGTGAGCTGTTCGTGCACCGCAATGTAGCGAACGTGGTGGTGCATACGGACTTCAACTGCCTGTCAGTGCTGCAGTTTGCCATCGAAGTGCTCAAGGTGAAGCACATCCTGGTAGTGGGCCACTATGGCTGTGGCGGTGTTCGTGCGGCCCTGCGGAACGAGGGCTTCGGCCTGATCAGCCACTGGCTGCGCCATGTCCAGGATGTGCGCGATCGCCATCAGGCAACGCTGGACGCCATTCCGAGCGAGCAGGACCGGGTCGACCGTCTGTGCGAATTGAACGTGGTGGAGCAGGTCGGCCACGTTTGCCAGAACAACATCGTCCAGGAAGCCTGGCGGCGCGGGCAGCCGCTGAATGTCCACGGCTTTGTCTATGACGTTGCCGATGGCCTGCTTCGGGACATGGGGCTGTCCATCTCCAACGAGGAGGAACGGGACCAGATCCGGCAGAATGCGGTGGAGGAACTGGTTCAGCGCCCGGTCCGTGCCGGTCGCCAGAAACTGGCCTGATCGATTCATGTCCTCCCTTCCCAATTCCCATGAGGCATTGCTACGCAATCGTGACCTTCTGGGCGGCACGGTTGGCCTGCTCGGGGTGACCGACCCGTCCGTACTGCCCCTGGTCGGCGACCATGGACTTGCCATGAGTGAGCATGCCGGCGTCTACAGCGCCTTGAGCGGGGTGCCCGGTTGGCAGGCCTGCTTCGGCTACGACGACCCCGGTCTCCAGCCCGCCTCTCTCGACACCATCGTGGTTTTCCTGCCCAAGGCACGGGCCGAACTGGATTTGCGGCTGGCCCTGGCGCTGTGGCTGGCCAGAACCGGCGCCCGGTTGATCCTGGTGGGCGAGAAGAAAGAGGGTATCGCCGGCGCGGTAAAGCAGCTCAGGGCCAGGCTACCCGATGCCGGCAAGGTGGACAGTGCCCGGCATTGCCAGGTGTGGAGCGCAGTAGTGGAAGCACCGTCCCACCAGTTCAGGTTGGCGGACTGGCTTACCTGGACACCGATAGAGCATGCCGGTGTCAGCGTCGAAGTGGCTGGCATGCCTGGGGTTTTCAGCCTCGGTGAGCTGGATGAGGGGACGGCCCTGTTGCTGGACACCATCGCCAGCAAACCTGTCAAGGCCGGCCGGATACTGGATTTTGCCTGCGGTGCCGGGGTGATTGGCAGCTGGCTCCAGGGCTGGCAGCGGCAGGCGGATCTGGCTACTTCCACGGTTGATGGCCTCGATGTCCAGTCGCAGGCGGTTATCTGTGCCCGCGCAACCTATGAGCGCAATGGCTGTACCGGAGAGATCCAGGCGTCGGATGGCCTGTCGGGTGTGCAGGGAAAATGGCCCGCCATTGTTACCAATCCGCCGTTTCACACCGGGGTACGGACCGATACCTCCATGACCGAACGATTCCTGCGGGAGGTAGCCGCTCACCTGGAACCCGGTGGTGAGTTGCGGCTGGTGGCAAACAGCTTCCTGCCCTACGGGGAATTGATCCAGCGCCAAGTCGGCTCCGTCGAGCGACTGGAGCAAACCCGCCGGTTTACGGTCTATCGCGCGTTCCGCCGCTGAAAAATAAAAAAGCCCCTGGGGTGAGGGGCAAAGGTAAATGGCATGAACGCTTCGAACTCTACGGTTAATTTCTAGAATAAACAGCCTAGAATAGGCGCCCTCATGAAACACCGCTCCGGATAGCCCGAAATGACAAGCGCAAAGCTCCAGACGCCCGATGGACCACTGTTCCTTGCCCGCCCCGGCGGCGGCGACAAATCGCTCCGGGCCTGGGATGCGGCCGATGAGCTGTTACTGGACGCAGCAGCCACGATTCTCCAGGGGCAATCTGATGCCAGAGTGCTTGTCGTGGATGACCAGTTCGGTGCCCTGTCCCTCGGCCTTGCGCGAACCTCCCCGGCACTGGTGGCGGATAACGCCGGACTGACCGAAGCACTGGCACTGAACGCCAGGGCCAACGGGTCAGTCAACGATTTGCCGCAGCCCTCCAACTGGCAGGATCCACCGGCGGGCCTTTTTGATCTCGTGGTCTTGCGGATTCCGCGCCAGGCGGACTATCTGGCGTGGCTGCTGCGCTGGCTCAACGGAGCGTTGGCAGAGCAGGGCAGAATCCTGGCTGGTGGCATGATCAAGCACCTGCCGGCTCGAAGCGTTGATGTCTTTGCCGAGGTGGTGGTGACCGAAGAGGTGCTGCCCGCCCGCAAGAAAGCGCGGGTGGTGGTGTGCAGCCGGGGTGCGGCAAGTCTGAACGACTGGCCGGCATTATGGAAAGGTTATGTCCTGGCCAGCGGCATCCGAGTGGACGCTCTGCCGGCCGTGTTCGCCCGGGAGAAGCTGGACATCGGAACACGGCTGCTGTTGCCTCATGTCACCGAAGCCGTGACGGCGCTCGGTGCCGAGGCCCGGGTGTTGGATCTTGCCTGCGGGAACGGCGTACTCGGGCTGCAGGCGCTTTCGGTGCGGCCGGAACTGAGTCTGACGTTTGCCGATGTGTCCAGTCAGGCGGTGCTGAGTGCCCGGCATAACGTCAGCCAGGCATTCCCGAACACCAGGGCCACCTTTTATCACGCCGACGGTATCCCCGAAGAGTCCGGAACATTTGATCTGATCCTGCTCAACCCACCGTTCCACGAGGGTGGCGTGGTCGGAGACCATATTGCCCTTCGGCTGTTCCGGCAGGCTGCGCGACATCTCGCCCCTGGGGGGCGTTTGCTGATGGTGGGCAACCGGCACCTGGGGTACCACCGGACCTTGCGGCGCGATTTCTCGAAAGTCCGTCAGCTGGATGCCGATCCGAAATTCGTGGTGTTTCAGGCCGGCCGGTCGTAACCCAGGCGTGCCAGGGTGTCGACGATGGTCTGGGTCTGGCTGTCGATTTCGATATTGACCAGGTCGCCAATCTCCGCCTTGCCAAACGTGGTGGCCCTGAGGGTCTCCGGAATCAGGTGCACGTTGAAACGGTTATCCCGGACCTCGCCAATAGTCAGGCTGGCGCCGTTGATGGCGATGTAGCCCTTGGGAAAGATATAGCGGGTCCATTCCTCGGGCACTTCAAACCAGATCGTGACATTGTTCTCCGGACGCTCGATCTCCACGATCCTGGCAGTGGTGTGCACATGCCCTGACAGCAGGTGGCCGCCGATCTCGTCACCGATCCGTGCTGCCCGCTCGAAGTTGACAGCATCGCCTGCCTCGAGGTCTCCCAGTGTGGTCAGTCGCAGGGTTTCCTGCATGGCGTCGAAGTACAGGATTGCGCCTTGCTGGCGAGTCACGGTCAGGCAGGTGCCATTGATGGCCACGGAAGCGCCAATAGTCACGCCTTCCACCTTGTCCTCGGGGAGCCGCACCGCCAGTGTGCTCAGTCCCGGACGGGCGGTGACTTCTTCGATAGTGGCGATACCCTGGACAATTCCTGTGAACATAGACTACCTCTCGGCTTTCGGAGCTCTGCGCTGTGGCGGGAAGCTGAAGGATAACAAACTTGACATAAATTGGCTTCAAACGTATGTTTAAAACAGACGTACGCTAGAGGCACTGATAACAAGATGGCGCAATCTGATACCGTAGACCGGATTCTTGATGCAGCCGAGGAGCTGTTTGCCGAGCGCGGGTTTTCCGAAACTTCCCTCCGGATGATCACCAGTAAGGCTAAAGTAAACCTCGCCGCTGTCAATTACCACTTTGGTTCGAAGAACGCGCTTATTCATGCGGTCTTTGCCCGTTTCCTCACGCCGTTTTCCGCAACCCTGGAAAAGGCATTCGATGAGCTCGAGGAAAGCTGCGGCGATCAGCCGCCCACCCTGAACCAGACCCTGTGGGCCCTGACCGAGAGTGCCGTGCGTATGCCCCAGAGGAACGAGAAGGGGATCTCCATATTCATGCGTCTGCTCGGGCTGGCCTATACCCAGTCCCAGGGCCACCTGCGCAAGTTTCTCGAGCAAGAGTACGGTGATCCCTTCAGCCGGTTCATGCGCCTGCTCAAGGCCGCAACCCCGCAACTGTCCGCCGTGGATCGCTATTGGCGCATCCAGTTTATGCTTGGTGCGACCGCCTTTACCATGTCCAGCTCGGATGCCCTGCGCGATATCCTGCAGAACAAGACCGGCGTGGAAACCTCGGTTCAGGAGATCGCCATGCGCCTGGTACCCTTCCTCGCGGCCGGCATGCAGGCCGAGGACACCATGCTGGTTCCGCCCAGAGGCAGCAAGGTCTCGGTTGCCTGAGTTCGGCTCCCTCGGTTAGGCTTCCGGTCTGGAATAGTCCGGATACGGAGCCCGAACGGTTTTGAGCCAATCCCCGAAGCACGTTGACCACCTGGCAGTCTCCATCGCTGCCCAGACCCTCTCACTGGTAAACGACCAGGGCGATATTCTTGCCTGTTATCCGGTATCGACGGCCCTGAACGGGCCAGGGGAGCAGGACGGCAGTGGCTGCACGCCTCGCGGCGAACACTACATCCGCGCCATGGTCGGCACCGGTTTGCCGGAGAACACCGTGTTTCGGGCCCGCCGCCCCACCGGCGAAATCTACAGTCAGGAACTGGCACGGAAACATCCCGACCGGGACTGGATCCTCAGTCGTATTCTCTGGTTATGCGGCCGCGAGCCGGGTAAAAACCGGGGTTCCGGGGTCGATACTTTCCGCCGCTTCATATACATTCACGGCACACCGGATACCGAGCCCATGGGGGTTCCGAAGTCTCACGGCTGCATCCGCATGCGCAATCCCGATGTTATGGAGTTGTTTGACCGGGTGCGCGCCGGGCTGCGGGTCGTCATCCTTTAACCATCTTCCATCCGAGGGAGCCGATGATCGGAGAGCTGCTGGCAACAATCAACGAGTGGATCAAGGGCTATGGGCTGCTGTCCCAGGGCTGGCGCACCGGCATCATCGTGTTTGCGCTGGTGTTTGGTACCGCCTTTGTGGCCTATGTGGTGAGCCACATCATCCGGGCCCTGGAGAACAAGTTCAGCAATACCCGCAACCTCTGGGATGACGCCCTGCTGCACGCTGCCCGAAAACCACTGGTTGCCTTTGTCTGGCTCCAGGGCGTGTACTGGGCTGCGGAAGTTGCCCATCATTATTCCGAAGCCGAGATTTTCAAGGCCAACCAGAAAGTCCTGGAGCTGGGCTTTATCTGGATCGTGGTGTGGGCGCTGTTGCGCATGATCAAGGAGGCCGAGCAGATCCTGGTCTCGCCGGTCAAGATGAAAAAGCCCATGGACTACACCACCGTGAACGCGGTGAGCAAGCTGTCCCGGGCTGTGGTCATCATCACTGCTGTACTGATCGTCATGCAGACTCTCGGCTACAGCATTTCCGGGGTGCTGGCCTTCGGTGGTGTGGGCGGCATCGCCGTGGGTTTTGCGGCCAAGGACCTGCTGGCCAACTTTTTCGGGGGCATGATTGTCCATCTGGACCGGCCCTTCAAGGTGGGGGACTGGATCCGCTCGCCGGACCGGAACATCGAGGGTACGGTCGAACATATCGGATGGCGGGTAACGACGATCCGTACCTTTGACCAGCGACCGCTATATGTGCCCAATGCGGCATTTACCACCATCGCGGTGGAGAACCCGTCGCGCATGTACAACCGCCGGATCTACGAAACCATCGGAATCCGCTATGCGGATGTCAGCCAGATGAACGATATCGTGTCCGACATTCGCTCCATGCTGGAGAATCACGAGGAGATCGAGACCCAGCGTACCCTGATCGTCAATTTCGTGGCGTTCAACAGCTCGTCCCTCGATATCATGGTGTACACCTTCACCAAGACCACCGAGTGGGTCCGGTTCCACGAGATCAAGCAGGATGTGTTGCTGCGGATCAGTGACATTATTGAAGGCTATGGCGCCGAGGTGGCCTTCCCGACCCGTACGCTGCATCTGCCCGACGGTGTCCGCCTCTCCGGCCAGGGCGATGGCGACCGGGAAAATGGCGAACGAGAGGGTGGCGAACGGGAACGTGAGCAGTCAGCCTCCAGTGACGGTAAAGAATCATCCGAAGGAACGTCAGAATGACCGCAACTTCAAACACCCCGCCGGTCGGTATCATTGGCGGTACCGGCCTGACTACACTTTCCGGTCTGACCATCACGGGCGAGTACGGCGCTTCAACGTCGTGGGGTGAGCCTTCGGCGCCCCTGGTAGAGGGCAGGCTGGGCGAGCAGTCCGTGATTTTCCTGTCGCGCCATGGCAACCCGCACCGGATTCCGCCCCACCAGGTCAACTACCGGGCGAATATACTCGCCCTGTACGAAGCGGGTGTGCGAACGGTGGTTGGCGTGAACGCCGTCGGTGGTATCCACCGGGACATGGGGCCGGCCCACGTTGTCGTACCTGACCAGATCATTGATTACACCTGGGGCCGGGGCAGTACCTTCTTCGAGGGAGACCTGGAATCAGTCACCCACATCGATTTCACCTTTCCCTACGACGCCGACGCCCGGCAGGCACTGATCGACGCGGCAAAACAGGAGTCCGTGCCCTTCTCGGATTTCGGTGTGTATGGCGCAACCCAGGGTCCGAGGCTGGAAACGGCCGCGGAGATCCGGCGCATGGAGCGGGACGGTTGCGATCTGGTGGGCATGACCGGCATGCCGGAGGCTGCGCTCGCTGCCGAGCTGGGAATGCGTTACGTGTGCCTGGGATTGGTGGTGAACTGGGCCGCGGGCAAATCCGACCACATTATCACCATGGAAGAAATTGAAGAGGCCATCGAGCAGGGAATGTCCGGGGTGAAGAGCATTCTCACCAGCTCGATGGCTCAGCTTGGGCGGCTCAGTCCGTTGCCTCGACCTTCCTGAAGAACACCAGTACGCCGATGGTGGGGGAGTCCAGGAAGTGGACTTCCTCACTGCGCATCCGGCGGGTCTCGCGGATCCAGGTCACCAGTTCCAGCGGCCGTGAAGCTGGCTGGGTCATTTGTGGCTGCAAAGACACGAAGCTGTCGCTATCGGCCTGTTGCGCCTCGCCGTCGGCGGGAACAGGGGCGGGCTGGCCAGCAAAAGAACTGCTGCCCTGCTGCCAGTGATTGAGATGGACCTCCACGTGCAGGTAGCGCTGCCGATCAATGGTGATGTGCCCCTCGATTTCCCGTTGCTGTGCGCCATCAATCCAGTCGCCGATTTCGATTCTGAGGGGCTCGCCCTTGTAGTTGGGCGGGAACGCCTCGTACCAGCCTGCGGTCATCAGTACCCGGTAATTGCCGCTGTTGGTCAGGCGTTGGGCTGCCGAGTTGAGGTAAAGATCCCCGCGCGGCGCCAGGTCGAGCGTGGTCTGGGCATTGCCGCCGCTATCGACGACCCAGAGTGCCTCATCGGTTTGAACGGGCGGCTCGACTTCACGGTCCCCCATCCGCTCCTCAACGGCAGAGGGATCGACGATGCGCTCGAGAATGACAAATTCGGCCCGGTAGTAATCGTCCGGAATCGATCCTGAATCCTGGGCATGGGCGGTCAGGGCCAGCATTGCCAGCGCGGTTGTGGCCAGGATGCGGACTGCCTTGGTACTGCTGAACAGAGCGGTTGGTTGCAACGGATTCTCTCCCCGAATCATGCGAGCGTCAGTGCCTGGATTTGCCATCAGCCGGTGTCAGCTCATCCAGCATTTGCGAAATGCCCTCGAGTTTATCACCGGTGGAGATGTCCTTCAGCCTGAAACGGAAGCTGTTGGCCCCCTCAAGCCGGTACTGGTCCGGGGCGGATTGCACTTTTTTAACCAGAACCAGCGGGTCCACCGGCGTTGAGCCACCGAATTCCAGGCGGGTCCAGTCCTTGCCGGCATCGATTTTCACGATACCAAGCGCTTCGGCCTTGAGCCTCAGTTCAGTCTGACGAATAAGGTTCTTTGCCGGTTCCGGTAACAATCCGAAACGGTCGATCATCTCAACCTGAAGTTCTTTTAATGCTTCGGCGTTATCAACGCTGGCAATGCGTTTGTACAGCATCAGCCGGTTATGGACATCGGGCAGGTAGTCCTCGGGAATCAGCGCCGGAATCCGCAGGTTCATTTCGGTGCCGTGGCTGAGCGGCAGGTCCGCGTTCGGTGTGCGGCCTTCCTTTATAGCCTTCACGGCCTCGTCCAGCAGTTGCATGTACAGGGTGAAGCCGATGGTCTCGATCTGCCCGCTCTGTTCCTCGCCGAGCAACTCCCCGGCGCCCCGGATTTCCAGATCGTGGGTGGCCAGCATGAAGCCGGCGCCCAGGTCCTGGGATTCGGAGATGGCATCCAGGCGCTTCTTGGCGTCTGAGGTCATGGCCCGTGGCGGCGGTGTCAGCAGGTAGGCGTAAGCCTGGTGGTGTGAGCGGCCCACGCGGCCCCGGAGCTGGTGCAGCTGGGCCAGTCCGAACTTGTCCGCCCGTTCGATGATGATGGTATTGGCGCTCGGAATGTCGATGCCGGTCTCAATAATGGTGGTGCACACCAGCGCGTTGAAGCGCTTGTGGTAGAAATCGGACATGATCTGTTCGAGTTCGCGCTCGCGCATCTGGCCGTGGGCCACGCCCACCCGCGCCTCGGGAATCATCCGGCGCAGGTCCTCGGCGGTCTTCTCGATGGTGGCCACGTCGTTGTGCAGGTAGTACACCTGACCGCCCCGGAGGATTTCCCGCAGGATCGCCTCCTTGGTCATGGCATCATCCCGCTGCCGGACAAAGGTTTTGACCGACAACCGTCGGGCTGGCGGGGTGGCAATAATGGACAGGTCCCGCAGGTGGCCCATGGCCATATTCAGGGTCCGGGGAATCGGTGTGGCTGTCAGCGTCAGCATGTCCACTTCGGCCCGCAGCGCCTTGAGCTTTTCCTTTTGCTGGACCCCGAACCGGTGTTCTTCATCAATTATGACGAGGCCCAGATTCTTGAACCGGATATCACTCTGCAGCAGTTTATGGGTGCCAATCACGATGTCGGCCTTGCCGTTCTCGATGGCCTCCAGGGCTTTGCTGGTCTGGCTGCCGCTGCGGAACCGGCTCAGCAGCTCCACCTGGACCGGGGTGCCAGAGAACCGGTCCCGGAAGGACTCGTAATGCTGCTGTGCCAGCAGGGTGGTGGGTACCAGTACCGCCACCTGCTTGCCGGACCAGGTCGCCAGGAAAGCGGCACGCATGGCCACTTCGGTCTTGCCGAACCCGACGTCACCACAGACCAGTCGGTCCATGGGGCGCTCGCCGGTCATGTCCTCGAACACGGCCTGGATGGCCACTTCCTGGTCCGGGGTTTCCTCGAACGGAAATTCGGAGGCAAAGGCGCGGTAGGCCTCTTTCGGGTCCTCGAACTGGAAGCCCTTGCGGGCCTCCCGGCGAGCGTAGACATCCAGCAGTTCCGCCGCGGTATCGCGGATCTTTTCCAGCGCTTTCTGCTTGGCGTGGCTCCAGCGCTCGGTACCCAGCTTGTGCAGCGGCGCGTGCTCGACATCGGTGCCGGCGTAACGTGATATCAGGTGCAGGCTGGAGACCGGCACATACAGCTTCGAGCCGCCGGCGTATTCGAGCATAAGGAATTCGTTTGATTCGTCGCCGACGGTAATGGTCTCCAGACCCAGATATCGGCCAACACCGTGGTCGATGTGGACGACTGGCGCCCCGATCCGCAACTCCGACAGGTCCCGGTAGCCGCCATCGTCCAGTTCGGTCGGCTTTTCACGGCGGCGCCGCTGCAGGACACGTTCCCCGAACAGGGCGGTCTCGGTCACCAGGGCCAGGTGCTGCCCGGGCAGGACGAGTCCCTGCTCCATGGGGGCAATGGTGATGGCCAGTTGGCAGTCTGCTTCCGAAATGAACGACTGCCAGTCGTCCAGGTTGCGGGGTTTCAGATCGTGACTGGACAGGTTCTCGATCAGTGCCTCACGACGGCCGGAAGATTCCGCACCGATCAGCACCCGGCCACCGAATTCGTTGATAAAACGCTTGAGCCGCGCTGCCGGATCCGCCGCCCGGCCGTCCATTGCCACATCGGGCAGGGCCTGGCTTGGGCAATTGACGGCGCCGCTGCCTTCGACGGTGTCCGGGGTGGTGGTGATGCGTGGGAATGTCTTCAGATGGCCAAACAGCTCGTCCTGCTGCAGGAACAGGGTGGCCGGCGGCATGATCGGCCGCAACCGGTCATGGCGGCGGTCTTCGTAACGGTTGCGGGTTTCCGCGTCAAACTGGTTGACCGCTTCGTTCAGGCCCTGGGCGGTAAACACCAGGGTTTCGCCGGGCAGGTAGTCAAACAGGGTGGCTGTTTCGTCAAAAAACAGCGGCAAATAGTACTCGATGCCCGGCGGCGTGATGCCATGGCTCACGTCCTGATAGATGGGCGCATCCCGGTCCGCATCCGGAAACTGCTCGAACCAGCGGTTGCGGAATCCGGAGCGGGCTTCCTTGTGCCAGGGGAATTCGTAGGCCGGCAATAGTTCGATGCGGTCAATCCGGTCCACCGACCGCTGGGTCTCGGGATTGAACGTGCGCAGGGTCTCGATTTCATCATCGAACAGGTCGATACGGTAGGGCTGGCTGGCGCCCATGGGAAAGATATCGAGGATTGCGCCGCGCACCGCATATTCGCCGTGCTCGTAGACGTTCTCTGAGTAACGGTAACCGGCAGATTCCAGCTGCAGGCGCCACTTGTCGATATCCAGGGACTGGCCAACCTCGAGAATGAGAGTGTTGCCCTGCAGGTAACTGACCGGTGGCAGCCGGTGCATCAGCGTGCGCGCCGGCACCACCAGCAGTCCGTGACGGGTCGAGGGCAGGCGGTGCAGGGTCCGGATCCGACGGGAGGTGATGTCCTGATGTGGCGAGAACAGGTCGTAGGGCAGGGTTTCCCAGTCCGGCAGAGACAACAGTTCCATGCCTTCTGCCGTGATGCCATGGCCATCTTCATCGGCAGGGAGCCCCAGGAAAAACCGCATGGCCTGTTCGAGCTGGATGGCCTCGCTGGTGCTGCGGGTGATAACCAGCGTCAGGCCCGGATGGTTGCGGGCACTCTCACAGATCGCCAGGGCGTTGCTGCTGCCATGCAGTTCGCCCCAGGTTCGGTGGTCCGCCGGGCGAGTTGGAAACTCCGGTGCAATCAGCCGGTTATCTGCTCTGGAGGGGCCTTGGCTCATGGTCGGATGGTTGCTCCTGCAGTCCTGTATCGGGGGGATGGCAAGCGGCGTATTCTACCTCCCGGGAATGACACTGTCATGGCAGGGCGGTGAGAGCGCGCGAGTTTAACCGGAACCTTACGAATTGATGAGCCGATCGTATTTGCCGTGAGCTTCCTTAAGTTGGATAATGTGCGCCCCTGAAATTATTACCAGTGCTAACAGAGGTCCCAACCGTGAGTCACGAACAGATCAACCAGCACCTGTCTAACTGGACGGAAAGAGAATCCACCGCGGAAGCCATGATTCCGCTGATCGGTCGTCTCTACCGCAAGAACAACGTGGTAACGTCCGTTTATGGCCGCGCCATCATTAACCAGTCGGTGATTGATATCATTCGCGCTCACCGGTTTGTGCGTCAGGTGGAAGACAGCGAGCTGTCCGTTCACGACACTCTGCCGATCCTCGAGGCGATGGATAAGCTCGATCTTGGTCGCGCCCACGTCGATATCGGCAAGCTGGCTGTGAAGTTCAAGGCCGAAGGTGGCGATCTGACCGAATTCCTCAAGCGCGAAATTGGCCCGGTGGTTGGTCAGTACCAGGCTCAGTCCGAGGAAGACGCCCACAACGACACCAAGGACGTTGTGCTTTATGGTTTCGGCCGTATCGGTCGTCTGCTGGCCCGGATCCTGATCGAGAAGGCCGGCGGCGGTAACAACCTGCGCCTGCGTGCCATCGTGGTTCGCCAGGGCGGCGCCGAGAACGACCTCGAGAAGCGTGCCAGCCTGCTGCGTCGCGATTCTGTCCACGGTCCGTTTGACGGCACCATCACTGTCGACGAGAAAGAATCGGCCCTGATCGCCAACGGCAACTACATCAAGGTGATCTACTCCGACGGTCCGGACAAGGTGGATTACACCCAGTACGACATCCACAACGCGATCGTTATCGACAACACCGGTAAGTGGCGTGACGAGGAGGGCCTGGGCCTGCACCTGAAGTCCAAGGGCGTCAGCCGGGTTATCCTGACTGCTCCGGGCAAGGGCGATATCAAGAACATCGTGTACGGCATCAACAACGACTGGATCACCGATGAGGACAAGATCCTGTCCGCGGCCTCCTGTACCACCAACGCCATTACGCCGGTTCTGAAGGCCATTCACGACGAGTACGGCATTCAGGATGGTCACGTCGAGACGGTACACTCCTACACCAACGACCAGAACCTGATCGATAACTACCACAAGGGCAGTCGTCGTGGTCGCAGCGCCCCGCTGAACATGGTTATCACCGAGACCGGTGCGGCCAAGGCGGTCTCCAAGGCTCTGCCGGAGCTGAAGGGCAAGCTGACCGGTAATGCCATCCGGGTGCCCACGCCGAACGTTTCCATGGCCATCCTGAACCTGAATCTGGACAAGGATGTCACCGTGGAAGGCGTGAACGAGTACCTGCGTGACATGGCGCTGCACTCCGAGCTGCAGAAGCAGATCGACTTCGTGAACTCTCCAGAGGTTGTGTCCACTGACTTTGTCGGCTCCCGTCATGCCGGCATCGTTGATGCCCAGGCAACCATTGCCGGCGGCAAGCGCCTGATTCTGTACGTGTGGTACGACAACGAGTTCGGCTACAGCGCCCAGGTGGTTCGTTGTGTGAACCAGATGGCGGGTGTGACTTACCCGATCTTCCCGAAGCGCGCACGCGACTAAGGTCGTAGCGCCGATCCGGCGCGCTGTGTTCTGGAGAACCCCGGTAGCCCTGGCTGCCGGGGTTTTTTACTGCTTTTGGGGTAGAAAACCATTTGGGTTACTGGTGGAAATAGAATTCCTTAATCTCTATAATTGGCGCGATTTTGGGTATGTCTGGCACCCCGTTTCTCATCTTTTCCTGCATCAAATGCCTGGCAGCAGCAAGTGCTGTGGCATTTGAGTCAAGTGGTGCAGCGTTCTGGCGCAATCCGCCAGGAAATCTGGGCCGCAGGGGCCGGGCGTTGAAATCCTTAGATAGTTTCTGATGATTGGACGAGGCTAATGATCAAGATCAAAAAAGGCCTGGATCTTCCCATCAGCGGCGCTCCCGAACAGACCATTACAGACGGCAAGCCGATTCGCCACGTGGCATTGATCGGTTTTGACTACAACGGCATGAAGCCGACGATGGCTGTGAAAGAGGGGGACCGTGTCAAGCGCGGGTCGCTGCTGTTCACGGACAAGAAGACCGAAGGCGTTCGTTATACCTCACCCGCTGCCGGCGTGGTGAAAGAAGTCAATCGCGGTGAGCGTCGCGTGTTCCAGTCAATCGTTATCGAGATCGATGGCGATGAGGCTGAGACCTTCGCCCGCTACAACGATGCCGACCTTGGTGGTCTGGAGCGTCAGCAGGTTGTCGACAACCTGGTTGAGTCCGGCCTGTGGACAGCATTCAAGACGCGTCCGTACAGCAAGGTGCCGGAAATCGACTCCGCTCCGCACTCCATTTTCGTCTCCGTGATGGATACCAACCCGCTGGCGGCCGATCCGACCGTGATCATTGCCGAGAATGCCAAGGCCTTCGAGAAGGGTCTGAGCATCATCTCCAAGCTGACCAGCGGCAAGGTCTTCGTTACCGGCAAGCCCGGTTCCGACGTGGCCGTGCCCAAGGCGGACAACATCGAGATCCAGCAGTTCGACGGTGTTCATCCGGCGGGCAATGTAGGTACCCACATCCATTACCTGGATCCCGTGTCTGCCAGCAAGACCGTCTGGTCCATCAACTATCAGGATGTGATCGATATCGCGAAGCTGTTCGAAACCGGTGAAGTGCCGGTCGAGCGCATTGTGGTCATTGGGGGCCCCAAGGCTCTGAAGCCGCGTCTGGTCCGTACCCGCCTGGGTGCCAGCCTTCAGGAACTTCTGGACGGTGAAGTTGCCACAGACTGTGAAGTCCGTGCCATCTCCGGTTCGGTGTTCGGTGGTCGTCGTGGCGACGGACCCTGTGCATACCTCGGTCGCTTTGCCAACCAGGTTTCCGTGCTGGAAGAACAGACCAAGCGCGAGTTTATGGGCTGGTTGTCTCCGGGCCCGAACAAGTTCTCTGTGCTGAACATCTATCTGTCCAAGCTCAACCCGGGCAAATTGTTCAATTTCACCACCACCACCAACGGCAGTGAGCGGGCCATGGTGCCGGTCGGTGCGTATGAGCAGATCATGCCCCTGGATATCCTGCCGACCCAGCTGCTGCGTTCGCTGATTGTCGGTGATACCGAAATGGCACAGAAACTGGGTGCCCTGGAGCTGGACGAAGAAGATCTGG
>JABURI010000178.1 GCA_014762755.1 Marinobacter sp. | reverse complement strand
TGGCATGCTTCTGCATGGTCTTGATGGCTTCCACCGGCGCCGGATAGTTCTTGCCAGCTTTGCCGGCCACGAACGCCTTGGAGATCTCGAACGCCATCATGCTTTCCATGGCGTTGAGCTTGATCTTGCCCTTCTTCTCTTCGCGGCGAGCCATGTGATCCAGCTTGCCTTCGTTGCACTGATTGATGATGGCAACAGCGGCATCGACCAGTTTGCCAGCCTCAACGACGGCATCTACAGCACCGGTCTTCAGTGCGGCATCGGCACGGTTCTCGGTACCGCCGGCAATCCACTCAACGGCATTGTCCACACCAACCAGACGGGACAGGCGAACAGTACCGCCGAAGCCCGGGAAGATACCCAGCTTCACTTCCGGCAGACCTACCTTGGCCTTGGGGGCCATAACCCGGTAGTCGGTCGCCAGGCACATCTCGAAACCACCACCCAGCGCGATACCGTTGATGGCGGTAACGGTCGGCACCGGCAGGTCTTCAATGGCGTTGAACACCTCGTTGGCCTTCAGGTTGTTGGCTACGAGGTCTTCTTCGGAACCTGCGAACAGCTCGGTAAACTCGGTGATATCCGCACCGACGATGAAGCTGTCCTTGGAGCTGGTGACGACCAGACCCTTCAGATTCTTCTGGGACTTGAGTGCTTCTGCTGCGGCACCAAGCTCTTCAATGGTGAGACGGTTGAACTTGTTGACTGACTCGCCCTGCAAGTCAAAGTTCAACTGAGCGATCCCGCCTTCGATCTCTTTAACCGTGATGGCTTTACCTTCGTAAATCATCAACTGATCTCCAGTCTGTGTTTGGAACTGCTGACAACCGCCGGTTCTGATGGGTCCTGGCGACTGCCCGTGCAGCGAGATTTCGGTCACTGCCCGATCTTCCGATCCAAAAATTCATACAGTCGTTTGAATCGTGAGGGGACACGATGAAAAAAAACCGAGCGTTTGTCAATTTGTTTCTTACTGAAGGCGTGCAAAAGTCTCCGTCAGGACGGAGGCAGCCAAAGGAGAGAACATCCGATTTGTTGTATATCAAGGAGATAACCGCAATCGTGGCGATAAGGTGATCACTGTCACACCGATTTTAAAGGAATTCACAATTGCAGCCTCCATTGCCGGCAAAAGCGCTTGATTGGCCAGTACAGTTAATTTACCTTCGAAGTGCGACTTTGGTCGACAATAACAACACAGTTTTACGGAGAGTCATCCGATGAAAGACGCCCGCCTGCGATTTGTATCCCTTGCTATCGGCCTGATCGCGCTTGCGATTGCGTCCCTGGGTGCGAAAGCCCAGGAAGCCTCCGACGGCTTCCTGTCGGATCTGCACGACTTCCGGATCAGCAACTACATGGCTCTGGACGCCTACTATCGATTCAGTGGGACCGGCGCTACGGACACCCTGAACGAAATTGTGGTGGGCATCAACTCGGCCAACGACGCCATGAACAGCCTCAGTCAGAGCACTGCCGGCGTGCTCTCTGAAGAGCAGCTGGAGTCCCTCAACCAGGAGTTTGATAAGTTCAAGGCGCTGATGCGGGACAACATCAACGATGTACGAAATCGTGGCTACCCGGACCTCCGCCTGGTCTCCGACATGGCGAACCAGGCCCTGACCATGAACAACATGGCCACGGAGCTGTACACGATTGCCCGGGAAAGCAGCGAGACCGACACCAACGAGCGGGTTGAGGCGGCACGAATGGCCGCGGTGAAAATGGCCCAGATGATGGCCAAGTATTCAGTCCGCTCCAACTCGGCGGTCACCCAGACGTTCCAGGGCTCCGACACGGAAACCTCCCTCGATGAACAAGCCAGGGAATTTGACGATCTGCTGGCAACCGTCAGAAAAGGCCCAGCCGAGGGCGAGCTCAAGACCCTGCTGGACGATATCAGCTCGAAATGGCAGTTCATCCGGGGCTCCTACATCAACTACAACGAGAACAACGTGGGCTTCGTGATTGATCGTTATTCAAAGGGCATTCTCAACAGCCTCGCCACCACGATCAACCTGCTGAAAACGTCTGCTTCGTGAGCCGCCATTGATCTCTGGCGGGGTGTAATTCCCCGTCAGACCTCATTTTTTCCTGCCTTCGTATTGATACCTGTCAGTTTCCCGCTACACTCTTTCGGATAGATTTGGACTACTATTTCCTATGTAAGCCCGATGCGAAGGAGTGATGCGATGTCCGCCTACAAGAAAATGCTTGTTGCCATTGACCTGACGGAAGAAGCCCCGCAGGTACTGAATAAGGCAAAGGCTATCAGTAGCGCCCACGGTGCCGAACTGATGCTCGTACATGTTGTTGAACCGGTGGGCTATGCCTATGGTGGCGACATTCCCATGGACCTGACCGAGCTCCAGGATCAGCTGGACAAGGCTGCCAAGGAGCAGCTGGGCAAATATGGGGATGAATACGGCGTGGCAAAGCAGAACCAGATCGTGACCGTGGGTCGGCCGGAGTCGGAGATCCATCGACTGGCCAAAGAACAGGACGTGGACCTGGTGATTGTCGGCAGCCACGGCCGTAAAGGCTTCCAGCTGCTGCTTGGCTCGACCGCCAACGGTGTTCTGCACGGCACCGAATGCGACGTTCTGGCGGTGCGGATTCACTGATCGCCGGAAGCCTGATTTGGGAGGGCGGCCTACACAACCCGCCGCCCTCTTCCCTGCTTACTTACTGACCCGCCTGCTCCTCCAGCTCCATCCAGCGCTCGATGGTCTGTTCCAGACTCTGCTCTGCTTCTGTCAGCTTTTGCAGAGTGGCCGCAACTTCATCAGCTGGCCCCGAATAAAACTCCGGTGCTGAGATGGTGTCCTGCAGTTCTGCCACTTCCTGTTCGAGCGCTTCAATCCTGGCCGGAAGCTGTTCGAGCTCCAGCTTGAGCTTGTAACTGAGCTTGGCGGGTTTGGCCCTGGCCGGCGCCTTGCCGGAGGAAGCAGTCCCGCCTTCGGCATCCTTTCGGGCCGGCTCTGCAGACTTTGACTGCTTATCCTGCTTGTCCGGTCGGTTACCACCCTGCTCCGACGGGAACCGCCCACCCTGGCGGCGCCAGTCGGAATAACCGCCCACGTATTCGCGAACCTTGCAGGTGCCATCCAGGAAAATGGTCTCGGTCACAACGTTATCCAGGAATTCACGGTCGTGACTGATCACGATAACAGTGCCTTTGAACTCCGACAGCTGCTCTTCCAGCAGCTCGAGGGTCTCCACATCAAGGTCATTGGTGGGCTCATCCAGCACCAGGATATTTGCCGGCTTGCTGAACAGCTTGGCGAGCAGCAGGCGGGCCCGCTCACCACCGGAAAACACCCGAACCGGAGACCTGGCCCGCTCAGGAGTGAACAGGAACTCCTGGAGATAACCCAGCACATGCTTGCTCTGGCCATTGATTTCGATAAACTCCCGGCCCTCGGACAGGTTATCCAGGGCGTTTCGCTCCAAATCGAGCTCACCCCTCAACTGATCGAAATAGGCCACTTCCAGATTGGTGCCAAGGCGGATGGATCCTTCGGTGGGCTTGAGATCTCCAAGGAGCAGACGCACCAGGGTAGTCTTGCCGGTACCGTTTTCACCCACCAGGCCGATCTTGTCTCCGCGCAGAACGGTCAGCTCCATGTCACGGATTACCTGGCTGCCATCGGGATAGGCGAATCCGGCGCCCCGGGCTTCCACCACCAGCTTGCCGGAACGGTCGGCCTCCTCCACGGCAAAGCTCGCGGTTCCGCCGCGGACCCGACGCTGCCGGTGCTCTTCGCGCATGGCCTTTAGTGCCCGCACGCGGCCCATATTACGGGTCCGCCGAGCCTTGATGCCCTGGCGAATCCAGGCCTCCTCCTGTTTTAGCCGCTTGTCGAAGAGCGCATTCTGGCGTTCCTCTTCCTCAAGGGCCTTCTCCTTGAGTTCCAGGTAGCGATCATAGGTCGCCGCAAAGCTGACGAGCTTGCCGCGATCCAGTTCGACGATCCGGGTAGCCATGCGGCGGATGAACGCACGGTCATGACTGACAAACAGCATGGCGCCACGGAACTGGGACAGCGCTTCCTCGAGCCAGGCGATGGCTGGCACATCCAGATGGTTCGTCGGCTCGTCCAGGAGCAGGATATCCGGCTCGGCAACAAGAGCCCGCGCCAGCAGCACCCGACGCTGCCAGCCACCGGAGAGAGTATTCAGGCGACGATCGGGGTCAATGCCGTATTGTCCGAGAATGGTGGTGACCTTCTGGTCCAGCCGCCAGCCGTCCAGGGCCTCAAGGCGTTCCTGCACTTTTGTCATTCTTTCCAGACTGGCGTCATCCGCCTGCTGAGAGAGCCGATGAAACTCAGCCAGCAACTCCCCGGTTTCCGGGAACGCCCCGGACACTACATCGTAGGCGGTCCGGGTATCGTCGGAAGGCAGGTTCTGGGGCAGCACCGCAAGGACCGCGCCATCGTCCAGGCGCACGGTTCCGCCGTCCGGTGTGACCTCGCCACTGACGATCTTGAGCAGGGTGGACTTGCCCTCCCCGTTCCGACCAAGCAGGCATACCCGCTCACCGGCGTCGATTACCAACGAGGCATGATCGAGCAGCGGGTGCATGCCATAGGCAAGGGAAACCGAATCCAGAGTTAACAAAGGCACGTTCAGGTATTCTCCGTTTTGATAATGCTGACGGGGTCACCGACACGAATACGGCCAGGCTGATCATGGATGGCATTCATCCCGAAAATCACGCCTTCGGCGGTGCGTCGGTACCCTGTAAGTGTGCGAAGCGGCTGGACGGAAGGATCTTTCACGCCCCGGTCCGGGTCAACGGTGGTCATGATACAGCGGGAACAGGGCTTTACCAGCCGGAATTGCCGGGCGCCGATCCGCAGTTCGCGCCAGTCATCCTCGGCCCAGGGTTCCGCGCCTTCAATGACAATATTCGGACGGAAGCGGCGTATTGTGACCGGTCTCTCCAGCCGGGTGTTCAGCTCGTCCAGCGATGAAAGATTCGTGATCAGGAACGGAAAGCCGTCCGCGAATCCGACCCGGCGGTAATCACCCACCCTCTTTTCATCTACCCGGCGGAAAGTCTCGTCGGGCATGTAGACAAACCGGAACGACTCGCCGCAGAAGCGGGAAAGTGCATCGTTGGCCCCGGATTCTCCCAGCCGGGCTTTCACCCAGTCACGCCAGACCAGCACAGGGAAGCTCTCATTGGTTGGTGAGAGCTTGAAAACGCCCTCTCCCGGAATATCCACTTCGACATGCCCCCCTGCAAACCGGGCTTTGATCCGTGCCAGCTGGGGATAACTGCGCTGGGTAACGAAACGCCGCTCCTCATCCACGATCATCCACCGCCGATCCCCCTCAGGACCGAACTCATCCATATCAAATGAGTCAACCTGGATGCCGGCCAGCGATTTCACCGGATAGATATAAAGCGAATGGATTTGCATGCTGCGGCCTCCCGTCCTGAGAAGAAATCGGTATGGCTGCCGAGTATAACCGAGAGGAGATTCGGGCGCTGCGACTGACCAGTGCCCTGAAACGAAAAAACCCGGCTTTTTTCAAAGCCGGGTTTCGGAATCTGGAGCGGGAAACGAGATTCGAACTCGCGACCCCAACCTTGGCAAGGTTGTGCTCTACCAACTGAGCTATTCCCGCAAAGCTGAACGGTTATTGCCGTCAACGGAGGCGTATTCTACGGATCAGGCTCCGGCCGTCAACCTCTTTTTTCAACTTTTTTACAGCAACGGCACAATTGCTCAAACACCACCCAATTCGTTGAATTTTCAGGCAGGAAGTCAGCTCTGACCTGCCTCGTTGCCGGCAGCGGCTGCCATCTGGGTATCATCGCAATGCAGGAAACTCGAACTCTGCAACCACTCCTGATCGGGATAGTACTTGAAGACCAGCTGACCGCCCTTGAGGTTGTCGACCACCTCTTCAATGATCTGGTTATCCACGGCCGGGCAACCCAGGCTGCGACCGATACGGCCGTACTGATCCACCCAGCTGTCACTCACATAATCGGCTCCATGAATGACAATGGCACGCTGACGGGCCAGATCGTTCACTCCGGGCTCCAGGCCGTCGAGGCGCAAGGAGTACCCGTGTTTGCCATAGTAGGATTCGCTGGCACGGAACAGGCCGATACTGGACATATTACTGCCCTCGACATTGGAGAAAGCCGTGGAGCGGAAATTGCCGGATTTGCGGCCATGAGCCACCAGGTCCCTGAGCACAAGATCGCCCGTACGGACATCGAAAATCCACATCCGCTCCTCGCTGGAGGGCAAGGAAAAGTCGATGACAGCGAGGCGTTCAGGCAGTGCCACTCCGTTTCCGATTGCGCACCGGGATGCGCTGACTGCCATGGAGAGCACCTGGGGATCAAGGCGGGGTGCGGACTGGGCCATCCGCTCAACCAGGCTGTCATCAAGAGTTTCTGAATAAGCCTTGAGACTCGTCAGGGCCAACAATGGCAAACACAGAGACAAAGCAATACGTCGGCTGCGTTTCAGCATCTTCATTCACCGTTAAAAATGAGGGTCAAATCCGGGTCTATTACTAGTCGGATTATCTGAATTTTGCCTCATTCTATCAGGACCAAATGAGAAACCGGTCTGATCGTACGCTTTTTATACAAAACGGTAACAAATGCAGCAAAAAACACGACCGGGAAATCACTGCCCGAAAGACTTCCCGCCTTCAAGATAGTCTTGCTCCTCAGGAGTCGACGTTCGGCCCAGCGCCCGATTCCTGTGGGGAAAACGCCGGAACTTCCGGATGATGGCCCGGTGCTCTTCCGCCGACTCGAGAAAGCTCTCCATGAAATCCCCAAGGATGCCGCTGGTCGTCGCCGCAAGCTGACCGTAACACTCTACCGAGAGGTCCTGGTCTTCGAGCCGCTCGGAATGCTGCAAGGGCATGTAGAGGAAAGCGCGATGGACCGGAACAAGCGCCATGTCCTGCCCCCTGTGCATCGCCTGTCGGCACAGTTTCCGAGCCAGGACATCCTGCTCGAAGGCAAGCGCACCGCCCCGATAGATATTCCTGGAGAACTGGTCCAGCAGAATTATCTCCGCCAGGGCTCCGCCCGGCTGGGCACGCCAGTGGTCAAGACCCTGCTCCGAAGCAAAGAGCACCATGGAGAGGAAGCGGCGGCGCAACTCCTGATCAAACTTCCGATCGGACCTGAACCAGCGGTTGCGGTGAAAACGGTTTGGAAGCCCTTGTTCGTCCAGCTCTCCGAACCAGAAATCCAGAATCTCATTCCAATCGAACATTAACCCACACCCTGATATCTTGGACTTGAATCGCTTCAAAGGCGCACAATTGTGCAGGATTACGAAGGGTTTCCCCTAACTGATTACCCAGGAGCATGAATGATCAGCAACCACCGCATTGTTCTATTGGCCCACGGAAGCAGCGACAAGCGCTGGTGTGAAACCTTCGAACAGCTCGCAGCCCCGACCCTTCAGGCCGTTGCAGGCTCGCGTATTGCCTACATGGAGTTGGCGTCACCCTCCCTGGAGGAAACCATTGCCGAAGGCCTCGTCGAGAACATCACCGAGTATACGGTCGTTCCACTGTTCCTCGCCGCTGGCCGCCACCTGAGAAAGGACGTCCCGGCAATGATTGCAGACCTCGAGAAAAACCATGACGTAAAAATCCACCTTGCGCCACCCATCGGAGAAAATCCGCTGCTTGGCCAGGCCATCAAGGATGTCGTCGCCCTGCAGCTGGAGCAGGCCGGGGCCTCCGCCTCCTGACGGGAGACCTGGACGGAGGCATGGGTTAAGGAGACATAGGTATGGCAAAACGGATTCTCATTACCGGCGGTACCGGCTTTATCGGCAAGGAGCTCTGCCCCCGACTGATCGAGCGGGGTGACCAGCTTTCCGTGTTCAGCCGGCAACCTGCAGAAAGCGTCAAGGCGATATGCGGCCGGGTCGAGACGGTGAGCAACCTGGATTCACTGCGTGCCAGGCCGGGTTTCGATGCGGTGATAAACCTGGCCGGTGAAGGCATTGCGGACAAACGCTGGTCCGCCAGCCGCAAACAGGCATTAAGGGACAGCCGGATCCGTCTGACGGAGAACCTTGTTGATGTGGTCAGAACCTGGGACAAGTCGCCGGGAGTTCTGGTCTCCGGCTCCGCTGTTGGCTTTTACGGCAATCAGGGTGCCGTGCCCGTTACCGAAGACACCCCTCCCCAGGACGAATTCACTCACCGGCTTTGCAACGACTGGGAAAAGGCGGCCATGGCACTGGCTGACGAGAACACGCGTGTCTGCCTGTCCAGGACCGGCGTGGTCGCCGGCCCCGGGGGCGGCTTCCTGCAGAGAATGCTGCTGCCCTTCAGGCTTGGGCTGGGAGGCCGGCTGGGAAGTGGTGAACAATACATGCCCTGGGTGCACCGAACGGACGTCGTGAACGCGCTGATCTGGATGGTCGATACAGAAACTGCGCAAGGCCCCTACAACGTGGTCAGCCCCAACCCGGTAACGAATGCCGAATTCACAAGGACACTGGGTAAGGTTTTGCATCGCCCCACCCCGTTCCCCGCACCGGAGGCGGTTCTGAAAGTTGCGCTGGGGGAAATGTCGCGGTTGTTACTGACCGGGCAGAACGCCAGGCCGGCGAGACTTCTCGACGAGGGTTTCGAATTCCGCTTCGACAATCTGGAAACGGCGCTGCGGGATTCGGTCGGAAAGCGCTAGCAGCAACGAAACCCGGGCGCCCAACCGATGCCCGAATTTTTTTGATGAAAAGCGTTGACACTGCCCCGAGGCTTACTTAATATACGCGCCACCTCGACGAGGCAAGCTTTTGAAAACGTTGCGTCCCCTTCGTCTAGTGGCCTAGGACTCCGCCCTTTCACGGCGGCAACAGGGGTTCGAACCCCCTAGGGGACGCCAATTTTTCCTTGCCTGATCCGGCTCAGCATCCATGCCGAATTTGATCGGAATTCGTCAGACCGGCTTTCCGCCATGCTTGCCCTGATGCTTTTTATCCTGGTGTCCGTGCTGCTTCTGATCCTTCATCACGAAGACGCCCACACCCACGAAAAAGCCTACCATCAGCAGTACAGTTACGATTCCTGCGATTACAACGGCGTCCATATACATAGCTGCTCTCCTTCACTTATAAAACTTGATTAAGCTCAGGTTACGCCGGCCCCGTGCGCAGAGTATTGACCCAGGTCAAGCCAGCCTTTCGCGTACAGATACGCAAAAACACTAATTAGTCACACAATTCTCTCCAGTTTTCCTGCATTTGCAGGGAATTTGCCACAGACAACTGCTATATTCGGGTTTGTGGCGAAGGCTCCGGTTTCCTCTCCCTGCAGGGTGGCTGTACTCACGACATGCCGAATTTTTCAAAACATTTCCAGCGATTGCGCACAAGCTCCCCCCTGTCCTTGAGGCTACTGGGCTGGATTTTGCTGTTCAGTTCCGTATTCACCGTGATCGCCTCCGGTATTCAGCTCTACTCGGACTATCGCAAGGATGTCGGCCTGATCGACCAGCGCCTGAAGGTTATCGAGTCCGGTTATGCGTCAAGTCTCGCCAGAAGCCTCTGGGCACTGGACCAGAAACTGCTGCAAACCCAGATGGAAGGCATCCTGAGCCTGCCGGACATTGTCCATCTCCGGCTGCGAATCGAGCCCGATTCCGAACTGGTTTTGGGCAGCATTCCCAGGGATGCGGAGACCAAAACCCACAGTTTCACACTGGTGCACGACGGTGACCGGAGTTTCACACTTGGTGAGCTCACTATCACCGCCAATCTAAACCGGGTACACCGGGAAATGAAACAGAAGATCGGGGTGATACTTACCACTCAATTCCTGAAGACCTTCTTTGTCTCCATTCTGATCCTCTGGATCTTCCGCCATCTGGTAACCCGGCACCTCTCGGACATGGCCGCCTATGCCCGCGACTTTTCCCTGGCCAATCTTTCCCAACCGCTCACCCTGGACCGCCCCGATTCACGCCCCAACCGCAAAGATGAGCTTGGCCAGGTGGTCGACGCCATCAACCAGATGCGGGAACGGCTCAACACCGATATCGCGAGACAGAAACGGGACGCTGCCGAGATCCGTAAATTCTCCAAAGCCATCGAGCAGAGTCCCTCCTCGGTTCTGATCTGTGACCGTCAGTGGCACATTGAATACGTCAACCAAAAGTTCACCCAGCTGACCGGATTCGACCGGAGTTCCATCCTTGGCAAGCATCCTGCGCAGTTGGGCAGCGAAGGAGGTCAGAATCGTGAGCGCCAGAACCTGTGGCAATCCATCCGTCTGCAGGTACAACGGGTTGGCGTCTGGCAAGGTGAGGTCAACAGTATCCGCAAGAGTGGCGAGCGCTTCTGGGAACAACTGGTGGTCACGCCCATAAAAGACAACGACGGCGAAATCACCGGTTACCTGATTCTCGGCGAGGACGTCAGCATCCGCAAACGGTATGAGCAGCAACTGCTCCGTCAGGCCAACTACGATATCCTCACGGGCCTGCCCAACCGGATGTTGGCACTGGACCGCCTCAAACTTGCGCTGGCCCAGGCCCGCCGCGAGAACACCCTGGTGGGTGTGATGTTCCTCGACCTGGACAACTTCAAACACATCAACGATACCCTCGGCCACGATGCCGGCGACAATCTCCTGATAGAAGCTGCGCGACGAATCTCGAGCTGCCTCCGGGGCACCAGCACCGTCGCCCGCCTCGGGGGCGACGAGTTCCTTGTTGTCCTGCCGGGCCTTCCCGGCCCGGATGCCTGTTCCCAGGTGGCGGAGCGTATCCTGAAAACTTTCTCTCCACCCTTTACCCTGAATGCCCAGGAAGTGTTCGTCACCACCAGTATCGGCATCGCCATATTCCCCACGGATTCGGATAACAGTGGCACCCTGCTCCAGCACGCCGATGCGGCCATGTACGAAGCGAAGCACAATGGCAAAAGCGCGTATGCCCACTTCTCACCGGAAATGAGCGAAGTGTCCCACGAGCGGCTTCAGATGGAATCACTGCTGCGCCGGGCGCTGGAACTGAATGAACTCGAATTGCACTACCAGCCCATTGTCCACACCGAAAGCGGTCAGCCGCAGGCAGCGGAAGCACTTTTACGCTGGAACAATCCGACGCTCGGGCTGGTCATGCCCGATCGGTTCATTCCCCTTGCGGAGGAAACCGGGCTGATCACTCCCATTGGCGAGTGGGTTCTCCAGGAGGCCTGCCGGACTGCGGTCGGTTGGCGCAAAATGGCCGGCAAGGACATCGGAATTTCCGTTAACGTATCCCCACGACAGTTCCGTGATCCCGGATTCCTGGACACGGTCATGGATGCGCTCCAAAGCAGCGGCCTGAAACCCGAGCTACTGGAACTCGAAATCACCGAAAGACTGCTGCTGGATAATTCCATTGAAACAGCAACGATCCTGTATCAGCTTGACCGGGCGGCAGTGCGGCTCTCCGTTGACGATTTCGGGACCGGATATTCCGCGCTGAGCTACCTGAAAAGTTACCCATTTGACGTGCTCAAGATCGACAAATCCTTCATAAACGATGTGATCAAGGAACCGGAGGATGCCTCTCTGGTGCGCGCCATCATCAACATGGCGCACAGCCTCGGACTCAAGGTGATTGCCGAGGGCGTGGAGGAAGAAGCCCAGGCCACATACCTCAGGCAGGAACACTGCGACTATTCCCAGGGCTACTTTTACAGCAGGCCCCAACCAGCCAGGGAATTTGAAGGCTGGCTAAGAGAGAATCACCGGATACCAGTCTGAAACCACGGGAAACCGTTCATGGACAAGACAATACTGGTCGTCAATTGCGGCAGCTCCACCCTCAAGCTGGCCTTGTTTGACGAAAATACTCTGACATGCACCGCCACCGGACTGGCGGAACGCCTCAATCACGACGATGCGGTGGCACGGATAGGAAAAATCGAGGGGGATATTCCTTTGCCGGCCGGTGCCACCCACCGTCAGGCCCTGGAGGCCATGACCAAAGCCCTGGCGGACTCCGGACTGTTGACCGGCCCACCCGCTGCCATCGGGCACCGGGTTGTTCATGGCGGTGAGAATTTCCGCGAAGCCGCCCTGATCGATGATGAAGTCCTCCGGGCCATCAGAGAGTGCGCCGACCTGGCGCCCCTGCACAACCCGGTCAACCTCTCGGGCATCGACAGTACCATGAGTCTGTTCCCGGAGGTTCCCAACATTGCCGTGTTTGATACGGCGTATCACCAGACGCTACCCCGGAAAGCCTACCTTTACGCAGTGCCCTACTCCTATTACGAGGACTGGGGGGTTCGGCGCTATGGATTTCACGGGATCAGTCACAGCTACATGCTGACAGAGGCAGCGAGGCGGCTGGGCAAAACCCCGGCCAACACCTCCATTATCTCGGCCCACCTCGGAAACGGTTGCAGTATTGCCGCCATTCGCGATGGCCTCAGTGCCGATACCAGCATGGGACTCACTCCTCTGGAAGGCCTGGTGATGGGCAGCCGCAGTGGCGATATCGATCCCGGACTGTTTGACTACCTCAAATCCAGGGGTGTCGCCCAGGACCAGCTACACCACGTACTGAACCATGAAAGCGGCCTGCTGGGACTGTCCGGGCAGACCAATGATATGCGGACACTCTGTGACCTGGCCGAACATGGCCATGAGCCATCGCTGATCGCGATCGAAGTGTTCTGTTTCAGGCTGGCCCGCTACATCGGTGCGATGATGGCCTCCCTGCACCATCTGGACGCCCTGGTATTCACCGGCGGCATCGGAGAACACAGTGCCCGGGTTCGGGAACAAACCCTGGAAAACCTCCAGCTCCTGGGCTTCGACATCGACGGCCAGCTGAACCGCTACAATGGTCAATACAGCGACGGCCATATCGGGAGCCCGGATTCGCAGTTCCCGATCCTGGTGATTCCCACCAACGAGGAACTGGTGATTGCCCGGGAAGCCGCTCGTCTTGCTACCGCACCAAACGGACCCGTAACGCCAGGATAATTGCTATGGCCAAAAGTCTATTTATCGCCCCGACCTCCATGGACGCCGGGCTCACTTCGGTCTGCCTGGGGCTGCTCCGGGCACTGGAGCGCGTGGGGGTCAGTGTCGGCTTCTACAAGCCGTTCAGTCAGTCGGTACATGAGGCCGAGTCCCGGCATAACGACGGCCAGGACTCCTCTGTTGCTTTTGTCCGTGACCGCAGCCACCTGAACACGCCGGACCCGATCCCACTGAAAAAAGCCCAGCAGCTACTGAACCGGAATCAATCCGATCTGCTCATGGAGAATGTGGTCGGCGAATTTCACAAGGTGGCCAGCAACGTTGACGTCGTGGTGATCGAAGGCCTGGTTCCCGACCGTAGCGAAGCCTACATTGCCCGCCTGAATGTCGAGGTGGCGAGAAACCTGGGTTCGGAAGTGATCCTGGTCAGCACTCCGCACAGCTGCAGCGCCGCCGAGCTGGACGAGGAGCTGGACTTTTACCGCCGGCTCTATGCCGACCCCAACGATCCCGACGTCATTGCCGTGATCCTCAACAAAGTTGGAGAGCCCGAGAAGTCCGGCCTGACGTTACATCGGGACAAAGAACCGGCAACCGCAATCGATTATCGGAACGAATGCCAGGTGTTCAGCAAGGGTCAGCTCCGTCTGCTCGCCGAGGTTCCCTGGCAGCCGGAGTTGCTGGCTCCGAGAGTCTCCGACATCGTTCGGGAGCTGGACGTTGCTGTGCTCAATGCCGGCCACATGGAGAAGCGAAGGGTAAAAACCGTATCGGTGTGTGCCCGAACCATCAGAAACATGACCGATACCCTCAGACCCGGCACCCTGATGGTCACCCCCGGCGATCGTGAAGACATTATCGTCACCACCGCGCTGGCGGCACTCAATGGTGTTCCGCTGGCCGGCCTGATGCTGACCGGAGGCCTGATGCCCGCGCAATCGGTCATCGACCTGTGCCGGCGCGCCCTCGATACCGGGTTGCCGGTACTCGGCTCCGACACCAACACCTATGAAAGCGCCCACATGCTTGCCAACCTGTCTTCCGCCATTCCGCTGGATGACCCGGAACGGATCGAGCAGGCCATGGACGCTGTCGCGCCCAGAATCGATGCCGACTGGTTACGGGAACACCTGCGGGTGGAACGCCAGAGCCGGCTTTCTCCGCCGGCATTCCGTTACCAGCTCTCCGAGCGGGCCCGGGCTGCCAATAAACGCATCGTTCTGCCCGAGGGTTCGGAACCCAGGACCATCCAGGCCGCGATCACCTGCCATGAACGGAAGCTGGCCCGCTGTGTGCTGATCGGTGACAGGAATGAGATCGACAGCGTTGCCGGGACGCTGGGACTTACTCTTCCGGATGACATCGAGGTGATTGAGCCGTCGGCTGTTCGCAGCCGTTACGTGGATCCCATGGTCAATCTCCGCAAGCATAAAGGACTGACACCCCAGATGGCCGAGGCCATGCTCGAGGACAACGTGGTACTCGGCACCATGATGGTTGCCCTGGATGAGGCCGACGGCCTTGTCTCGGGAGCCATTCATACCACGGCCAACACCGTGCGCCCCGCTCTGCAACTGATCAAGACTCACGATCAGGCTCGTGTGGTTTCCTCGGTCTTCTTCATGTTGTTGCCAGAGCAGGTCGTGGTCTATGGCGACTGCGCGATCAATCCGGACCCGAATGCCGAGGAGCTGGCCGATATCGCTATTCAGAGTGCGCAATCTGCGGAGGCGTTCGGCATCGAGCCGGTGGTAGCGATGATCAGTTACAGCACCGGTGAATCCGGTACCGGCCATGATGTGGACAAGGTCCGGGAAGCCACCCGGATCGCCCGTAAGCGGCGACCGGACCTGCTGATCGACGGGCCGTTACAGTACGATGCCGCAGCCATCGAAAGCGTCGGGCGAAGCAAGGCGCCGGACAGCAAAGTGGCCGGACGGGCCACGGTGTTTGTATTCCCGGACCTGAACACCGGTAACACTACCTACAAGGCGGTCCAGCGTAGTGCCAACGTGGTCAGTATCGGCCCAATGCTGCAGGGTCTGCGCAAACCGGTGAATGACCTGTCCCGCGGGGCTCTGGTGGAGGACATTGTCTTCACCATCGCCCTGACGGCGGTGCAGGCAAAACAGGTGGAGGATGCCGGGCTGGCGTGAGCCTGCCCGGTCAGCGCTTGAGGCTTTTCTGGCGGGTCTTGCGGATCCGCCGACCTTTCTTCAGGTCGTTATCCTTCTTGACCTTCTGGCGCGGGGTCAGACGGTCCACTTTTCCGGCAAACGGGTTTTCGCTGGAGCGGAACTCGAAGCGGATCGGGGAACCCGTCACATTCAGTACTTTCCGAAAAGTGTTCTCCAGGTAGCGTTTGTAGGCACCCGGCAAGGCTTCGGTCTGGTTACCGTGGACCACGATAACGGGCGGATTGGAGCCACCCTGGTGCGCATACCTGAGCTTGATACGGCGCCCATGGACCATGGGCGGCTGATGCTGGGCGACCGCATCCTGCAGGATCGCTGTCAGGCGGTTGGTGGGCCACTTGGCCATCGCCGATTCGTAGCAGGCTTCGACGGATTCATACATCACGCCCACACCTGAGCCGTGCAGCGCGGAGATGTAATGCTTGTCGGCATAATCAAGGAAATCCAGACGCCGCTGCACCTGCTCCTTGACCCGGGCCCGGTCGTCCGGATCCATGCCATCCCACTTGTTCACGGCAATCACCAGTGAACGACCGGCGTCGAGAACGAAACCGATCAGATGCAGGTCCTGATCCACCAGCCCTTCCCGGGCGTCAATCACCAGAATCACCACATGGGCATCATCGATGGCCTGCAGCGTCTTGATGATGGAAAACTTTTCCACCACCTCGCGAACGTTCTTGCGGCGGCGCACACCGGCGGTATCGATCAGGGTGTACTGCTTGCTCTGGCGCTCATAGGGAATGTAGACGCTGTCCCGCGTGGTTCCTGGCATGTCGTACACCACCACCCGGTCTTCGCCAAGCATGCGGTTGACCAGGGTGGATTTACCCACGTTCGGGCGCCCCACCACACCAATCCGGATTCCCGGGTACTTGTCAGCCCGGTCTTCCTCTTCGGCATCTTCCGGGCTCGGCAGCAATTCGTCCAGCATGGACCGGATGCCACGGTTGTGGGATGCAGCTATCAGGTACACGGATTCGAAACCGAGGCTGTAGAAATCCGAAGCCGCGACGTCCGGATCCTGACCGTCCGTCTTGTTTACCACCAGGTGCGCCTGTTTGCCGCTTCGGCGGAGGTGGTCGGCAATCATCTCGTCTCCGGCGGTCAGGCCGGCGCGGCCATCCACCAGAAACAATACGATGTCCGCTTCCTCGACCGCCTGCATGGACTGCCGCGCCATTTCGGCATCGAGGCCGACCTCATCGCCAGTCAGACCACCGGTATCGATCACGATAAACCGCTGGCCCTCGTAGTTGCCCTCGCCGTATTTCCGGTCACGGGTGAGCCCGGGGAAATCCGCCA
>JABURI010000004.1 GCA_014762755.1 Marinobacter sp. | reverse complement strand
GCTCTTTCGGCGCCATTGTGGTCGCCATGATGCACGGCAAGTTCTCCATCGGCGGCCTGCGTGAAGCTTCCGTGACCACCGCCAAAGCCTCTGCCATGGTCCTGTGGATCATGTTCGGTGCCTCCGTCTTCGTTGGCTTCTACATCCTGCAGGGCGGCCAGGAATTTGTGACCAACGCCATTCTCGGAACCGGTCTGTCGGCCTACGGCATCCTGTTCCTGCTGATGGTGCTGCTGGTCATTCTCGGCATGTTCCTGGACTGGGTCGGCATCCTGCTGCTGGCAGTGCCCATCTTCATTCCGATCGTCGAAGCGCTGGAATTCCCGGGCCTGCTGGGCTTCCCGCCGGTCGCCGGTGAGGACGTGGTGCTCTGGTTCGGTGTGCTGTATCTGGTGAACATGCAGATGTCGTTCCTCAGTCCGCCATTCGGTTACGCACTGTTCTACATCCGCGGTGTGTGCCCGCCGGAAATCTCCATGGGTACGATCTTCAAGTCGTCCCTGGTATTCCTGGCCATCCAGGCATTCGGACTGTTCATGTGTATTCTCATCCCCGGCATTGTCACCTGGCTGCCAGGGTTGGTTTACGGTTAATCAATTCAAGGAGTAAAACGATATGTTGACGATCAATCGGCTGGATATTGCCGACGCACGGATCCTGATCGAAGGCGCGGCAGAGAAGGCCCGCGAGATCGGTGTTCCCATGTGCATCGCGGTGGTTGACGAGTCTGGTAACCTGATTGCGTTCGAGCGCATGGACGGCGGCAAGATCACCAGTGTGACCATTGCCCAGGACAAGGCGTTCACCGCAGCAGCGGCCAAGAAGGCAACCCACGATTACAACAAGGTGAACACGCCGGGCAGTCTGGCGTTCGGTATCCACACCGAAGTGGGCTGTCGCATCAGCTCTGTTGGTGGTGGCCTGCCGGTGATCGTCAACGGTGAGGTAGTCGGTGGTATCGGACTCAGCTCGGGCACGCCGCAGCAGGACATGGATTGCGCCCAGGCGGGTATCGATCATTTCGAAACCAAACGCAAGTAAGCGCTGTCTCACCTGAACGGGCGGGCGATCGGGCCCGCCCACGTTATCCGCGGCCATGCGGATTCGACGTTATCCAGAATCAGAGAATGTTATGAATACCAAGCCGAAAGCCAGCAAAGCGCAGCTGGCGGAGCAGTTCCGGTCTTTCATTGATCCGGAATACGTCATCACCGATGACGAAACCCTCAAACCCTACGAGTGTGACGGCCTCGCGATGTACCGCGAGATGCCCATGCTCGTGGTGCTGCCGGAAACTGTCGAGCAGGTCCAGCGCGTGATGCGCATCTGCCATGAAAGCGACGTGCCGGTGGTTGCCCGAGGTGCGGGAACCGGCCTGTGCGCCGGCGCCATGCCGCACAAGGAGGGGGTTGTGCTCTCGCTGGCCAAGTTCAACCGGATTCTCAAGATTGATCCGCTCGGTCGAACGGCGAGGCTGCAGCCGGGTGTCCGTAACCTTGCCATCAGTGAAGAGGCGGCTCAGTACGGTCTGTACTACGGCCCGGATCCTTCGTCCCAGATCGCCTGCACCATCGGCGGCAACGTGGCGGAGAACTCCGGGGGCGTGCATTGCCTCAAGTACGGCCTGACCGTTCACAACATCCTGAGTGTCGAGATGGTGACCGCCGAGGGCGACCTGATCACCATCGGCAGTGATGGTCTGGATAGCTGTGGTATGGATCTGCTGGCGCTGATTACCGGTTCCGAAGGCCTGCTTGGTGTGGTGACCGAAGTGAAGGTCAAGCTGTTGCCCAAGCCGGAAGTGGCCCAGGTCATCATGGCCGGTTTTGGCAGTGTGGAGAAGGGTGGCGACGCGGTTGGTGGCATCATTTCCCACGGTATCATCCCGGGTGGCCTGGAGATGATGGACAGTCACGCCATCATTGCTGCGGACGACTTCGCCCAGGCCGGTTACCCGCGCGACGCCAAGGCGCTGCTGTTGTGCGAGGTGGACGGTACCGAAGAGGAAGTGCACGAGCACATCGCTGAAGCCGAGGAGGTCTTCCGCAAGCTGGGTGCAACCTCGATCCGGACTTCCCAGAGCGAAGAAGAGCGTGCGCTGTTGTGGAAGGGCCGAAAGTCCGCCTTCCCGGCGGTCGGTCGCATTTCCCCGGATTATTACTGCATGGACGGTACCATTCCCCGTCGCCATCTGGCCCGTGTCCTGCTGGAAATGGAAAAGATGTCCGACGAGTATGGCCTGCGCGTGGCCAACGTCTTCCATGCCGGCGATGGCAACCTGCATCCGCTGATCCTGTTCGATGCGAACGTGCCGGGGGAATTCGAGACCACCGAGGAATTCGGTGGCCGGATCCTGAATCTGTGTGTGGAAGTGGGTGGCTGTATTACCGGTGAGCATGGTGTTGGCGTCGAGAAGATCCGCCAGATGGCGGTGCAGTTCAATGATGAGGAGCTGCAGCAGTTCCACGACGTCAAAGCCGCGTTTGACCCGACCGGTATCCTGAATCCGGGCAAGGGGGTTCCGACCCTCAAGTTCTGCCAGGAATACCGCTCCATCGAACACAAGCAACACAAGCACGAACAAACGGACGCCGCCCATGGCTGATATGACCCAACAGTTACAGGAGCAAGTTCTCCAG
>JABURI010000193.1 GCA_014762755.1 Marinobacter sp. | reverse complement strand
AAAGACAGGAAAGATCAATGTCCGATACAAAAACCGGCCACGTGAAGTGGTTCAATGAGTCCAAGGGCTTTGGCTTTATCGCTCAGGACGGTGGCAGTGACGTATTTGTTCACTACAGTGCAATCAACGCATCCGGTTTCCGCACCCTGACCGAAGGTCAGCAGGTGCAGTTCACCGTTACTCAGGGTCCGAAAGGCCCGCAGGCGGAAAACGTAACTCCGGTGTAACCGGGTTAGGTGGACCGTTCCTTGCCCCTCACGGGCATTGGAAACGTAATAAGCCGGCATGACGCCGGCTTATTTTTTTGCCCTCGAATTCTTGCCTCAGGCGTCCGCCAGCTCAACGGCCTTTTTCGCAGCGGGCATTTCGGTTCCGACAGCCTGGGCGACAGCGGAGAACAGTGCTTGCAGCGTGGCTGAAGTCGTGTCTTCGGCCAGGGCCGCCGCACTGCAGTGCTGTCCGTTTGCCGTCAGGCGAATGCACGCCAGGGCGTTGGCATTGGTCCCCTCACCCAGCGCGAACTCATCGTAGGCTTCCACTGCAATGGTAATACCGAAGCGGTTCTCGAGGGCCTCGGAGACGGCCTCTACCGCGCCAAGACCACGACCTTCCAGTCGAACCGGCGAGGCATCGGTGCCCAGAACCACATCGGCGCGAACCCCCTCGTCATCCCGGTGCAAATCGTAGGAACGCAGGGCCCAATCGGAATGTACTTTCAGATACCGGTCCTCGAACAGGCGATGGATGGTGTGTGAGTCGATCTCGCCACCCTCGGTCTCCGCCTCACGCTGCACCACCTTGCTGAACTCGATCTGCAGCCAGCGTGGCAGACTGATGTCGTAGTCCCGCTCCAGCACATAGGCAACACCACCCTTGCCGGACTGGCTGTTGATGCGCACCACTTCCTCATAACGCCGTCCCACATCGAACGGATCGATGGGCAGGTAAGCCACGTTCCAGACATCGCCCTCCTTGCGACGTGCCAGGCACTTGCGGATGGCATCCTGGTGACTGCCGGAAAAGGCGGTGAATACCAGTTCGCCGGCATAGGGATGGCGCGGGTGCGTGGAAATTTCCGTACAGGCTTCCACCACCTCGGTGATCTCGGCCATGCCGGACAGGTCCAGGGTCGGATCGATGCCCTGGGAGTACAGGTTCATGGCCATGGTGACCAGGTCCATATTACCGGTGCGCTCGCCATTGCCCATCAGGGTACCCTCGACGCGATCGGCGCCGGCCATCACTGCCAGTTCGGCGGCCGCCACGGCACACCCCCGGTCGTTATGGGTGTGAACGCTGATGCTGATGTGCTCCCGGCGCTGGATGTTGTCACAGATCCACTCGATCTGATCTGCGAACACGTTCGGAGTGGCCATCTCCACGGTCGCCGGCAGGTTGATGATCACTGGCTGCCCCTGATCCGGACGCCAGACTTCGGTCACCGCATCGATCACCTCCGCGGCAAAGTCCAGTTCGGTCCCGGTGAAGCTTTCCGGCGAATACTGGAAGGTCCAGTCGGTATCCGGGTGGCGGGCGGCGATCTCCTTCACCAGCCTGGCGCCATTGACGGCAATGTCCCGGATACCGGCCCGATCCAGACCAAACACCTGCTCGCGCTGGACCGTGGACGTGGAATTGTAGACATGCACGATGGCACGCTTCGCACCCTCCAGAGCTTGATAGGTGCGCTCGATCAACTCCGGACGAGCCTGGGTCAGCACCTGGATTTTCACATCATCGGGAATGCGGTTTTCCTCGATCAGCCTGCGGCAGAAATCAAAGTCCGGCTGGCTGGCTGCCGGAAAGCCGATTTCGATTTCCTTGAAGCCAAGCTTGACCAGCAAATCGAACAGTCGCTGCTTCTGGGCCACGGACATGGGCTTGACCAGCGCCTGGTTGCCGTCGCGCAGGTCCACAGCGCACCAGGTGGGTGCCTTTTCGATCACCTGGCCCGGCCAGCGACGGTCGGTCTTGGCGATCGGCTTGAATGCCACATATTTGCGATGATCAAAAGCCATGGAAGGATTCCTTTCGATTGCCGGTGGAGTACTTGATTTAGTTACTATGCTAACTCAGCCGAGGGGAAATTTGATTGCTATTTCAGGCTAAGAAACTATAAATTGGAGCACATACCACCTTATATGAAATTTATGGCGCAATATTATGCTCAAGCAATCCAAAGAACTCGTAAAAATTGACAAAACCGACCGGCGGATTCTGGAGGAACTGCAGAAAGACGGCTCGCTGACCAACCAGGAACTGGCAGAAAAGGTAGGACTCTCCCCCTCCCCCTGTCTGAGGCGGGTGAAGGCGCTGGAGGAAGCCGGCGTTATCCTGCGCCGCGCCACGATCCTGGATCACAAGAAACTCGGCCTGTCCCTGACCGCCATCATCCTGATCGGCATGGACCGGCATACCCCGGAACGCTTTGCGGCCTTCGAGGAGAAGGTGGCCGGCTACCCGGAAGTGCAGGAGTGCTACCTGATCACCGGGCAGGACGCCGATTACATGCTGAAGGTGGTGGTGCCGGACATGGATCACTACCACCATTTCCTGCTGAACCACATCACCCGGATCCAGGGCGTCAGCGGTGTCCATTCCAGTTTCGTTCTCAGGCGGGTCATAGACAGCACCGCCCTGCCTCTGGGTTACCTGTCCTGAGTCAGCGGATCAGCTCCCGGACATAGGCGCCGGCCATGCATTTGAGCTCCTCTACCAGCTGACGACCCTGATCCTCGGGCAGGGTGACCGCAAGGCGGAGAATGTTGCCGGCCGAGCGCGGTAGCAAAAGGCTGGCCGTCCAGCGGCGGCCCGCCGGAATGTGGGGGCATTCCTCTTTCAGGCGTGCGTCAAGGTCCTGGGCGTTGCTGTATAACTCCCGCAGGTCCAGCTCCCGCAATTCGGGCATGGCCTCGACCCCACTCCAGATCGCCGAATAGGCTGGTTCGGTCCGGTAGAACTCGTAGAACTGATCGATCAGAATGTCCACTGCTTCGACCAGACCGAGCTCGGGAAGGTGCTTGCGCAAGGCCTTCTCCATTTTCTCCACATGCTGTTCGGCAATGGCATGGACAATCGCCGCCTTGTTGGGAAAGTACCGATAGAGCGAGGCCAGGGACATGCCCGACTGCCGGGCAATGGCGGACATGCTGGTGGCATCCACACCCACCTCGTCAAAGATGGCAGCAGCGTGCGACAGAATGGTGTTTACCCGCTCGCGGCTCCGGGCCTGGACGGGCTGGCGGCGGGGGGCAACATCAACAGTTTCATCAGTCATCATCTGTACCTTGTCAGGCTGGCTCCGTACAATAACCACCACTTTACGACATAATAAGACGCCGGCGGCGAGGATCCGCCTGTCCATTAGTCTAACCATTCTGATTCAAGCCATACGGAAGAGACGATGCGAGCAAGCCGTTACCTGATAGCCACCCAGAAAGAGACCCCCGCTGACGCCGAGATAATCAGTCATCAGTTGATGCTGCGTGCCGGTATGATCCGGAAGCTGGCCGCCGGCCTGTACACCTGGCTGCCGATGGGGCTGCGCACCCTGCGCAAGGTCGAGCGGATTGTTCGTGAAGAGATGGACAAGAGTGGTGCCCAGGAAGTACTGATGCCTGCAGTGCAGCCGGCGGAACTCTGGCAGGAGTCCGGTCGCTGGACCCAGTATGGCGGCGAACTGCTGCGCATGAACGATCGCCATGGCCGGGATTTCTGTTTTGGCCCGACCCACGAAGAAGTGATTACTGATCTGGTCCGCAATGAGGTCAAAAGCTACAAGGAACTGCCGGCCAATTTCTACCAGATCCAGACCAAGTTCCGGGATGAGCGGCGTCCACGGTTCGGGGTGATGCGCGCCCGGGAGTTCATCATGAAAGACGCCTACTCCTTCCACCTGGATGCGAACTCTCTGAACGAGACCTATCAGGTCATGCATCGGACCTATTGCAACATCTTTGACCGCCTGGGCCTGGACTATCGACCGGTACAGGCTGACTCCGGCGCGATTGGCGGCAGCGCCTCCCACGAATTCCACGTGCTGGCTTCCTCCGGCGAGGACGACATCGTGTTCAGCACCGAAAGCGACTACGCCGCCAACATCGAGAAGGCGGAGGCCTTGGCGCCTGCCGGCGAGCGCCCCGCGCCCGCCGAGGAGATGAAGGAAGTCCACACCCCGGGCCAGCGCACCATTGATGCCATTGCCGACTTCCTCAGCATCGACGCCACCCACACGGTCAAGACCCTGCTGGTAAAGGGCGAGGAGGACGAAGACGGGCAGTCCGGCCTGGTGGCACTGATCCTGCGCGGCGACCATACCCTGAACGAGATCAAGGCTGAAAACCTTGCCGGCATCGCCGAGCCGCTGACCATGGCCACCGACGAGGAAATCAAGGCGGCAACCGGCTGCGAGCCCGGCTCCATCGGCCCCGTGAACCTGCCGGTCCCGGTTATTGTCGACCGCAGCGCTGCCCACCTGGCGGACTTCGTCTGTGGTGCCAACAAAGATGACTATCACCTGACCGGCGTTAACTGGGAGCGTGATGTGCCGCTGGGTCGCGTCGAGGACCTCCGCAATGTGGTCGAGGGGGATCCGAGCCCGGATGGCAAAGGCACCCTGGAGATTCGCCGCGGTATCGAGGTGGGCCATATCTTCAAACTGGGCAACAAGTACAGCACGGCCATGAACGCCACCGTGCTGGACGAGAATGGCAAGAGCGTGGTCATGGAAATGGGCTGTTACGGTGTTGGTGTCTCCAGGATCGTGGCGGCATCCATTGAGCAGAACCACGACGACAAGGGCATCATCTGGCCTGACGCCATTGCGCCGTTCGACGTGGCCATCGTGACCCTGAACGCTCACAAGTCACCGACCGTGGCCGAGGCCGGCGAAAAACTCTACGAGCAGCTGCGCCAGGCCGGCTTTGATGTGTTGCTGGATGACCGTAACGAGCGCCCCGGCGTGAAATTCGCGGACATGGAGCTGATGGGCATTCCCCATCGTTTCGTGGTTTCCGATCGGGGTCTGGCCGCAGGCACCGTGGAGTACAAGGGACGCCGGGATGAGGCAAAACAGGATATCCCGGTGGCCGAAGCGCTGCCGTTCCTGATCAACGCTTCGCCGCGCAAGGGACTCTGAGCGCGGCTCTCCCGAGCGGTCTCAAGCTAGCGGAGGGAGCCCGGCACCACCTACCACGCCGGGCTCCATTTCCAGGACCACACCAAACCGTTCACGGACCGATTCCCGTATCCGGCCAGCCAGCGCCAGGATATCCTGACCACTGCCGCCGGCGTGGTTAATCAACACCAACGCCTGCCGGTTGTGCACCCCGACCTTCTGGTCCCGGTAACCTTTCCAGCCACACTGATCGATCAGCCAGGCCGCAGCCACCTTGACCCCGTGGGACTGAGGATACGCCGGCATATCCGGGTGTTGTTCCTTCAGTTGCTCATACTCGGCTTCACTGATCACCGGATTCTTGAAAAAACTGCCGGCATTGGGAATCTGCTGGGGATCGGGAAGCTTGCGGCGGCGAATGGCCATGACCGCCTCGGCAACCGCCAGGGCATCCGGCTCTCTGTCAGGAAGACTGGCCAGGTACTCTTCGAGGTCGCGGTAGCCTAATTGGAGGGGTTTGCTGCGTGACAGCCGCAGCCGAATCTCGGTGATCACATAACGGCCGGTGTTGCGTTTGAACAGGCTGTCGCGATAACCGAACCTGCACTCGTCCCTGGAGAGGCGGAGCCACTGGCCGGTCTCACGGTCAAAGGCGGTGACCGAGACCAGAGTGTCGCAAAGTTCCACCCCGTAGGCGCCAATATTCTGAACCGGGGCGGCGCCCGCCGTGCCCGGTATCAGGGCCAGGTTCTCGATACCCCGGTAACCGGACCTTGTCGCGTAGAGTACGGCTTCGTGCCAGTTTTCCCCGGCACCCAGAACGAGCGTGGCCTCGTCATCCTCGATCTGCTCCCAGTGGCGACCACGAATTGCCATGTGTACCACCAGCCCCGGGAAATCACCGGCAAACACCAGGTTGCTGCCACCACCAAGGAACAGCGTATCCAGACCGCGCTCCTGAGCCCACGCCAGTGCCTCCTCAAGCAGCGTTGATTCCCGCAACTCGAGGAAATACCTGGCCGTGGCCGCAACATGAAGGCTATTGAAGGCCTGCAGATCAACCTGTTCCTGAACCGGTAACCGATCCTTCAACGCAGCTGCCCCCGGATTTCCTCAAGGAGCCCCTGGCCGGCCTCGTGGATGAGGTCCAGAACCAGCTCAAAGCCGTCCTCACCACCGTAATAGGGATCAGGCACTTCGTCGTGGTGAGACTTACCGTAGGACAGGAACAACTCTGGCGCAGTACCGCCATTCTGATGCCACATGTCCTTAACATCCGCCAGATTCTGGCGGTCCATCACCAGAACATAGTCGAACTCATCCAGGTCCGTCTCGATAATTTGGCGCGCCCTGAGGTCACTGATATCAATGCCCCTTTTGCGGGCCGCCTCCATGGCTCTTGAATCGGGCGATTTACCGACATGCCAGCTGCCGGTGCCGCAGGAATCGATGTGGATCCGGCCTGACAACCCGGCCTCCTGCACCAGGGAACGAAAGACGCCTTCGGCGCTGGGAGAACGGCAGATGTTTCCCAGGCAGACAAACAGCACCCGAACAGCATTGCTCATGCTCACCTCTCCTGCTTCGTTGTCAGCCACGCCCGTACCCGTTCCAGGTCCGCCTCGGTGTCCACCCCGGCAGGCGGATTCTGCGCAGCAATGTCTACGTGGATCCGGGCACCGTTATACAGCGCCCGCAGCTGCTCGAGGGATTCCACCCTCTCGGTCGGCGCCGGCGCCCAGGACACAAATTCACTCAGAACACTGGCGCGATAGCCATAAATGCCGATGTGGCGGAAATACCCTACGCCATCGGGCAAGGAGACAAGCCCCCTGGCAGAATCCATACCGGAGGGCCACTGATCCCGGGCCCAGGGAATCGGCGCCCGGCTGAAATAGTGGGCCATGCCCTGATGGTCAAAAACCACCTTGACCACATTGGGATTGAACACTGTTCCGATGTCGTGGATACGCTCACAGAGGGTAGCGATCGAAGCCTCCGGATAACGCTCCAGGTTTTCGGCCACCTGGTTGATTAACGAAGGCGGGATCAGGGGTTCATCGCCCTGGACATTTACCACCCGGTGGTCCGGATCAAGCTCCAGCTTACGCGCCACCTCTTCCAGCCGGTCAGTGCCACTGGCGTGGTCCGGCGATGTCATTACCACTTCGGCGCCAAAACTCTCGCAGGCTTGCTGAATTCGCCGGTCGTCGGTGGCCACAACCACCCGGGAAGCACGGCTTTGGGCTGCACGCTCGCACACGTGACGAATCATCGGCTTGCCGGCAATATCCGCCAACGGTTTACCAGGCAGGCGGCTGGAGGCGTAGCGGGCGGGAATCACAACGGTGAAGGACATGATCTCTTCCTTGCCAGATCCGGTCAGTGCTTTTCGAGACGTTCGTCGGTGCTCAGGGTCCGGGCCTCACTGGCCAGCATGACGGGGATTCCCTCCCGGATCGGGAAAGCCATGGCATCCTGGTAACAGATCAGCTCGGTTTTCTCCTTGTTGAGCTTCAGGTCACCCTTGCAGACCGGGCAGGCCAACATGGCAATCAGCTTTTTATCCATGATCCGTTCTCTTCTGGTTTGATTCGTTCAACTGTTGCGAGCATTCCTCCAGACGCTGGAGGAATGCCTCTGTGAAACTGTCCGGTAACTCCGCCTCCACCGCAAGATACCAGGCATTATCCGGCGCGAACTTCCGGCATTTTACGGCGTCCTTGGCAGTCATCACCAGCCACTCACCCGGTTTTGCCTCCAGATCACGAGCCCTGAATCGATGGTGATCTGGAAAAGGGGTTTCCCGAACCTCGGCGCCCAGTTGTCTGAGCGTGGCAAAAAAGCGCGCAGGATTGCCGATGCCGGCAACACCATGAACCTTCCGCCCGGCAATCTCTGCCAGCGGCGCCTGGTGGCCGGTTGCCACCTGAACCAGCGTGGAAGGCAGCAACCGCATGGGAAAAAGTTCCGGATGCTCCAGACCCTCGAAGCTCTCGAGTCTGCCCTCACCGTCTTCCGCTCTGGCGCCATTAACCACGACGAAATCAACGCTGGAGAGTCTGGACACCGGCTCCCGGAGGGGGCCCACTGGAATCATGCCACCGTTGCCAATGCCCCGGCTGGCATCGAAAACGGCCAATTCGATATCCCTGGGCAAAGCGTAATGCTGGAGGCCGTCGTCACAGATCAGGACGTTGCCCAGGAATCGGGACAGGGCAAAGGCCGCTCCCCGGCTGCGCTGGGGGTCCACCACCACCGGTACGCCGGTTGTCTGCGCCAGCATCACCGGCTCATCACCAACCACTGAGGGATCGCTGTCACCGTCGACCACAACCGGGTAACCGGCGGACTTACCGCCATACCCGCGACTAAGGATCACCGGCCGCCAGCCAGAAGCACACATTTCCTTGACCAGGCGAGCGGTCAGCGGGGACTTGCCCGTGCCACCGGCGGTAATATTGCCAACCACGACAACCGGAACCGGCAGTGGCTCATCGCGCAGCTCCCAGGCCTTGCGCCGGCGGGATTCACTGATGGCCCGATAGAGCCAGGCAAGCGGGGCCAGCCAGCCGAGCGGACGGCCCTTGCCATACCAGACCCGGTCCACCAGGGAAGTCATGAATGCTCGCTGAACTGCATCTGGTGCAACTGGGCGTAAGCGCCGCCAGCCGCCAGCAACTCCTCGTGGCGACCGGATTCGACGATCCGGCCCTTCTCCATCACCAGGATCCGGTCTGCCTTCTCGATGGTGGACAGGCGGTGCGCAATCACCAGGGTGGTACGACCCTGCATGACCGTTTCCAGGGCCTCCTGGATATGGCGCTCGGATTCGGTATCGAGCGCCGACGTGGCCTCATCCAGGATCAGCACAGGCGCATCCTTCAACAAGGCACGGGCGATCGCGAGCCGCTGGCGCTGGCCACCGGACAACATCACGCCGTTATCACCGATCATGGTGTCCAGCCCCTCGGGCATCCGGTCAATAAATTCCAGCGCATGGGCCTTTTCCGCGGCCGCCCGGATTTCTTCCCGGCTGCAATGCCTGAGCGCTCCATAGGCTATGTTTGCAGCGATGGTGTCATTGAACAGGACCACATTCTGGGTCACCAGCGCGATCTGGGCGCGCAGGGCCGTGAGAGAATACTCCCGCAGGGAATGGTCATCAATGCGGATATCGCCCCCGGTGAACTCGTAGAACCTGGGCAACAGACTGACCAGGGTCGACTTGCCACTGCCCGAGCGACCCACAAGGGCAACGCTCTGCCCTGCCGGAATGGTCAGGGAAATGCCCTCAAGGACATTGTCCAGCTGGTCCCGGTAGCGGAAGGACACATCGTCGAAACGGATATCCCCGGCAACACGATCCGGCGCGAAGGTTCCCGGATCGTGCTCCGGTTCTTCGTCGATGGTTTCGAACACATCATGGGCCGCGGCCACGCCTTTCTGGATCTTGGCGTGGATGTTAGTAATCTGCCGGATGGGCTTGGCCATGGTGGTTGCCGCAGTCAGGAAGGCCACCAGCTGTCCGGTGGTCATTTCGCCGCGGATTTCCGGAGCCAGCATCATCCAGACCAGTGCCGCGATCGCAATTGCCACCAGCACCTGGATGACCGGCACACTGATCGCCTGGGTAGCCGCCATTTTCAGGCTCTGCTTCAGGTTCTGGTCGTTAACGGTCCGGAAACGCTCTTTTTCGTAGCCCTCGCCGCCAAAGGTCCGGACAACCCGGTAGCCGGTAATCGACTCCGAAGCCACATGGGTGATGTCGCCCATGGAACCCTGGATCCGCTTGCTGATCTTGCGGAAACGCTTGCTGGCGTAGCTCACCACGGCACCGATGATCGGACCCACCGTGAGGAACAGCAACGTCAGCTTCCAGTTGGTGTACAGCATGAAACCGAGCAGGCCGATCACCGTAAGGCCCTCGCGCAAGGCCGTGGTCACCGCATTGGTAGTGGCCTCGGCCACCTGCTCCACATTGAAGGTCAGTTTCGAGACCAGCCGCCCGGACGCATTGTCATCAAAATAGCGGGAGGGCAGTGCCATGAGCCGCTCGAACAGATCCCGGCGCAGGGAATTGATTACGTTCCGTCCCACATAACCGATGAAGTAGGTGCTCATGTAGGTGCCAAGGCCGCGGGACGCGAACACCCCTACAATCAGCAGGGTCAGCAGCAACCGGTTCTGGTCGGTGGGATTTTCGATGGCCGTGATGACATATTCCATGGCCGCCGCCATGCCGGTGGATGCCGCAGCGTAGATGACGTTACCGATGACCGCCAGGGAAAAGGCAATCCAGAACGGCCTGGCATAAGACAGCAGGCGCTTGTAGGTCTCCCAGCTGCCCTTGTCCAGGGCAGCCGGAGCAGCAGGTTCCGGGTTATTCACCAGCATCGGCCTCCCGCTCCGTGGTTATGCTCAACTTGGCAAAACCCAGGCGGCCGGCAACATCCATGGCGCGAACCACATATTCGTGTGGCGTGCGGGCATCGGCGGTAATGATGAATGGCAGGGAGTTATCACCCTCGGCCAACTCGCGCACACCCCGCTCCAGGGTCTCGCGCCGGTTGTTGACCAGAGTGCGATCATTGAGGATGTATTGACCCTCGGCGTTGATCACCACGTCGATCTGCTTCACCTCCGCCGGTTTCGCTGGCTCGCCGCTGGCCTCGGGCAACTCGACCTGCAGGTGACTTTCCCGGGTAAAGGTGGTGGATACCATAAAGAAAATCAGCAACAGGAAGACCACATCGATCAACGGGGTCAAATCGACGCCGACTTCCTGGCTTCTCTGGCGCTTGAACTTCACGGCGTTCAGGCTCCTTCCACGTCGATTTCGCGGTCTCCGTGCACTACCTCAACCAGCTTGATCGCTTCCTGCTCCATGTTGACCACGAGCTCATCGACACGGCGAATGAAATAGCGGTGACAGATCAGCGCCGGAATCGCCACACTGAGGCCGGCTGCGGTGGTGATGAGGGCCTCGGAGATGCCTCCGGCGAGGTTACCCGCGTTGCCGACACCGGCGAGCTGGATCTCGGCAAACACCTTGATCATGCCGATCACTGTACCCAGCAAGCCAAGCAAAGGCGCGATGGTGGCCACGGTGCCCAGCGGATTCAGGAACCGCTCCAGCTCGTGGATAACCTGGCTGGCCTCGTGCTCAATGCTTTCTTTCATGATCTCACGGCCGTGCTTGGCGTTCAGCAGGCCGCCAGCCAGAATTCGGCCAAGGGGAGACGATCCCTGAAGCGCCTTGAGTTTTCGGCCATTCAGGTCCTTTTTCTTGATCCAGCGCCAGAGTTCGTTGATGGTCTGGGGAGGAGCAACCCTGGAGGCACGGAGGGTCCAGAAACGCTCCATAACGATGGCCAGAGCCAGGATGGAACAGGCAACAATGGGCACCATCAGAATGCCGCCGGCTTTCAACAACTCGAACACGCTTGATCTCCCTGGTTAGTTACAAGCCGCGCTACTTTAGCATAGCTGCCGTTCGAGGCCACACCCGTTGTGTCACGGTATTTTACATTGGTCCCGGGTCAGCCCCTTCCCGCCTATCCAGAAGGGTGAATGGTGTCTCATTTCGTGGATCGCGGGTCCTCCCGGGGTGGACTTGAGGGTAATGCCACCAGAGCAGGCCGTGTTCAATGCCACAGCCCCGACCTTATCGTATCGGGCAACAACATCCGGATGAGGGTGCCCGTACCGGTGGCGATAACCCGCCGTGTAGATCACAGAGTCCGGTTCCAGTGCATCGACCCAGGTTTCGGAGGATGAAGTCTTGCTGCCGTGGTGCGGGGCGATGACTATCCGATGGCGTGGCCGGCCCGGCCGGGCATCCAGGCTTTCCAGGAAGGCTGGCTCCACCGATTCGGTAATGTCGCCAGGCAGAATCCACTCTATTGCCGTCACCTGGTGTCGGACCACCAGCACGCAAGACGCATCGTTACCGGACACCCCGCCGGGACTGCGCCAGAACGTCAGGTCCAGCTCACCCAGCGCCAGCCGACCCGGTCCGCAGGTGTCGACGGTTACCTGGCCCGGAACGTCCAGGCCCTCCAGGGCATCGGGCTCTCCCGCAATCAAGCGCCGGACTGGCAGGCGCCTCAGCAGTTGCCCCACGCCGCCGGCATGATCACTGTCGCCATGACTGATCACCAACTGATCTATCTGCCGGACTCCCAGATCCTGCAGATTCGGCAGGACGGTTGACTCCATCGCCGAAAATACGCCGGGAACAGCCGGGCCGGTATCGTAGAGCAGAACTTCCCGACGGTGACGCACCAGCACAGACAGCCCCTGCCCCACATCCAGGATCCGCACCTCCGGCACGGCAACATACCGGTTCGTCACGTCACCGGTAGCTGAATCCGCCGCAGACCATAACCAAACGACGACCGCAGATATAACCAACGAAGGAAACCACGGCAACGGGAACCGCAAGGCCAGTAATCCGCATGCGGCAATCAGCAGCAACAATGGCATCGTCGGCGATGAAAGCACCGGCATGTCCCACTCGGAAAGCAGGACCAACAACCACCAGAGCGCCGCTACCGCAGCATCCATCAACGGAACCACCCAGTCAGCCAGTCCTGGCACCAGGGCCACCATAAGGCCGCCACCAATCATGACCGGCATCACCACCACCGAGACCCAGGGGATTGCAACCAGATTGGCCAGGAGTCCGGCAAGCGGTTGCCCCTGACCGAATTCCGCAAGCACCGGCCAAAGGCCGATAAAGACCGCCATCTGGGCCAGAACCAACCCGGACAGCCAGCCGCTGCCCCGCAAGCGACCGGAGAAGGTGACGAGCAAAATAGCGACCGCCGAGAATGAAAGCCAGAAGCCCTGATCAAGCGGGGCAAAAGGATCCAGCATCAGGACGGTCGCAAACGCCAGCGCCAGAGAACTCCAGGGCGAGAACTCCCTGCCAGACATCAGCGCCCAGGTGGCAATCATCACCATGATCAGCGCCCGGCGCGTCGGTACCGTAAAACCCGATACCAGGGCATAAGCGAGACAACTGGTGCCAACCACGGCAAAGACGCCCCACCGCAAAGAGGCCTCGGAGAATCTGTGCCCCGGCGCAGCCAGTAATGTCCGACGGGCAAGGAAGCCCGCCCCAAGAGCCACCAGCCCTAGATGCAGACCGGATATGGCCACCAGATGAATGGTCCCGGTGGCCTTGAGCACCTCCCAGTGGGACGGCTCCATGGCGCCCCGATTGCCGATCATCAGGGAAGCAATCAATGGATAGTGGCGGGCATCCGAAAAGTGACTTGCCACCCATCGGGCAATTGACTGGTGAGCACGGGCGTAGCGACAGTGTATGTTGCAGGGCACGGTCATGGCGGGCTCTGCCGAGCGGACACTGCCGGTTGCGCGGTAGCCTTTGCGGAACAGCCAGTCTTCATATCTGAAACCGGAAGGATTGAGGGTCCCATGGGGCCGCTTCAGTACCACCTGCAGCTCCAGGCGATGGTGAGCCAGCATTTGCGCCTCGCCCCCGTACCAGCTCAGGCGCAGCCGCCGTGGCAGCTCCGATTCCGAGATTCCGGGCCAGCCAGTCACGCAAAAGCTGAAACGCAGACTGTTGAAGCTGCCAGCCGCCGGGATATCGCAGACATACCCCTCGACCGTGACGGGCACACGTTCCAGTTCAGTGGGCAGGCGCTGGCTTAACTGGGTACCCGCCTGCCACGTCGCCCATCCAAGGCCCGCCAGCAGGGCACCAGATAGCAAAGCCGACCGGCGAAGTATCGGGGAGGTTGGCAGCAGCGCACTGTAAAAAGCTGGCACAAGGGCTGCCAGCACCAGCCACGACACTGGCAACACCGACAAGCGATACAGTAAGATAACGCCGCACGCGAATGCTATGGCGCAGAGAACCGCCAGGCCGTGCGATTGCGGCTTGTACGGCTGGTCAGAGTTGCCATGACTGACGGACAATCCATGTCCTCCTGAAATTTTGTTCTCCGGTCACCTTCCTTGTACCGGAGCAATCACACGTTTACGGGCAGAACTTCCTATGCCAAAGAAGTTCATGAAACGATATCTGCCGTCACCGGAACGGGTGCAGTCGATGAGATCACTGCATTTTCTGGGCGATATCCTTCATGAACCGAACCTGTGGCATATCAATCGCCACAGCGTGGCCCGGGCGTTCCTGATCGGCATCTGGTTCTGCTTTATTCCCATGCCCTTCCAGATGCTGGCTGCCGCGCTGTTTGCCATCTGGTTCAACGCCAACCTTCCCCTGTCGGTGGCACTGGTATGGATCAGCAATCCCGTCACCATGCCGCCCATGTTCTACTTCAACTACAAGGTCGGTGCGTGGATCCTGAATCGGCCGGTGCTGGCCTTTGAATTCGAGCTTTCCTGGCCCTGGATCAGCGAACGGCTTGTGGATATCGGTATCCCGCTGTATCTGGGCTCGCTGATCTGCGCCACGGTCTTTGCCTGTTTCTCCTACCTGGTCATCCAGTATCTCTGGCGCCGGAAAATCCGCTCGGACTGGCGGGAAAGACGGCTGGCGCGGCGCAAACGCCGCCGCACCGCCAATCAGGTTTCCTGAAGCAGACGCCCCTGTTCCAGCCGCATCACCCGCCCCAGACTCCGGGCCATGCGCATGTCGTGCGTGACCATGACAAAGGCAATGCCGGATTGGTCACGCAGGGTTTCAATCAACGCCTGCACGCCCTCACCGGTGTGTTCGTCCAGGTTACCAGTGGGCTCATCCATCAGCACACACTCCGGCTCGTTCACCAGGGCACGGGCTATGGCCACACGCTGACGCTCCCCCCCGGAAAGCTCACCGGGCTTGTGGGTCAGACGGGCGCCAAGACCGACCTTCTCGAGCAACGCTGCCGCCTTGTCACGGGCCGCCTTGACCGGAAGGCCGCCAAGGGCGCAGGGCATCATGACATTCTCGAGAGCCGTGAATTCCGGCAGCAGGTGGTGAAACTGATACACGAAACCCAGGTGCCGGTTACGAAAACGCGCCCTGCCCGCCTCCGACATCCGGTGAATATCCTCGCCACAGATGTGAATCTGCCCCGAGGACGGCTTGTCCAGTCCGCCCAGCAGGTTCAGCAGCGTGGTCTTGCCCGCGCCGCTGCTGCCGACAATCGCCACGGTTTCGCTGGCACCGACCTGCAGGGAAATATCGGAAAAAATCGTGAGCTTTTCGGGGCCCTCGTTATAGGTTCGGGTAACCCCCCGGCAGTCAATGACCGGTGTTTTGTCGTTCATCGGTGCTCTTGCCTCACTCATACCGCAATGCCTCCGCCGGATCGATGCGGGAAGCCCGCCAGGCCGGATAAATCGTCGCCAGCAGGCTCATCGCAAGCCCGGCACCACTGATGATCATGACATCCTGCATCTGGAGCTGGGACGGCAGATAACTGATGAAATAGACATCGGCGCTGAGGAACTGGTGCCCGAGCACCTTTTCCAGCCAGGCGATAAACGCACTGATGTTCAGGGCTCCCACTACGCCGAGTGTCGTGCCGACCAGGGTCCCGAATACACCGATCACCGCACCCTGCACGATGAAGATCCGCATGATTCGACCCGGAGTCGCCCCCATGGTCCGGAGAATGGCGATATCGGCGGTCTTGTCGGTAACGACCATGACCAGGGTCGAGACAATATTGAACGCCGCCACCGCCACGATGAACATGAGCAGCAGGCCAATCATGGTTTTTTCCATTCTGATGGCCTGGAACAGGTTGCCGTGGGTCCGGGTCCAGTCGGAAATATAGTAACGACCGTCCAGAAGCCGCGCGGCCTCCTCCGCCACCTTGGGAGCGGCGAACAGGTCATCCACCAGCAGGCGCACGCCCTGGGCTTTGCCGCCGGTCCTCATCAGCTTGGCGGCGTCATCCATATGCACCAGGGTGTAGTTGCCGTCGAGTTCCGCGCCCACACTGAAAATACCCTTGACGGTAAAACGCTTGAGCCTGGGCAACACGCCGGCCGGCGTGACAGAGGCCTCCGGCAAAACCACGGTCAGCCTGTCCCCGACCTTGAGGCGGAGACTCGCGGCCATGGTCCGCCCGATGATGATGCCGAACTCCCCGGACACCAGATCCTCGAGCTCACCCTCGATCATGTGGTTCTCTATGATGGAAACCGTGCGCTCCTGCTCCGGAAGGATGCCATTGAGCATCACGCCGCGAACGTCACCTCCGCCAGTCACCATACCCTGCCCCTGGATAAAGGGCGCGGCCGCCAGTACCCTCGGGTGCTCCTCGACCCGGGCATCGACCATTTCCCAATCGGACAGCGGGCCGGCACCCTGGATCACGGCGTGGGGCACCATGCCCAGGATCCTCTGCTTGAGTTCGCGATCAAAGCCGTTCATCACCGACAGCACGATGATCAATACCGCGACGCCGAGCATCAGGCCGATCATGGAGGTCAGTGAAATAAACGAGATAAAGTGATTACGGCGCTTGGCTGCGGTATAGCGCAAACCGATGTAGAACGATAAGGGTCGGAACATGTAGGAGTGCTGCTCTGTTAGAATCCCTGAATGGCAAGCTCGGCGTGGTCGAGCGCATTATGGCCCTTGTCCAAAATCGGTTGCAACCGGACATCCCGCAGCGCGGGTGTGAAGGCCTTGGCAAAAATCTCGGGCCCAAACAGTATAAACTGGGGAAAAGCGGGTGACTTTTGCTAGTCTTTTTCGGATATTACGTTTTATCCATGTCCTTTCGGAACAATCCGCAAGGGCCCGAGCTGTAGCGTGAATGGAGAGCCATCAATGAGAAACAACAA
>JABURI010000270.1 GCA_014762755.1 Marinobacter sp. | reverse complement strand
GTCAGCGCCGACAGCGCCCGGCTGGACGACAGCAAGGGCGTGGCCACCTACACCGGCGACGTCATCCTGACCCAGGGCAAAACCCGCCTGACCGCCGAACGGGTCGTACTTTATCGCAACACCGAAGGTCTGAACCGCATCGAGGCCTCCGGCACCCCGGCCCACTACACCCAGCCCAGCCGGGACGGTGAAGGCGAGACCGATGCCCGCGCCCTGAACATCACCTGGTCTGCCACGGACCGCCAGCTGACGTTTGAACGGGAGGCGGTGATTGAGCAGAATGGCAACCTGTTCCGCGGCGACCTGATCCATTACGACACGGTCCGCCGGGTAGTGACCGCCGAGGGCGGACAGGACACGGGATCCGGCACCGGCCGGGTTGAAATGGTTATCCAGCCCCGCAGCACCAGACAGGGATCCGATGGCAGTTCTCAGAGCCAGTAACCTGGCAAAAAGCTACAAACAGAAAAAGGTGGTGATCGACGTTTCCCTGGAAATCCAGAGTGGCGAGATCGTCGGTTTGCTCGGTCCCAACGGTGCGGGCAAGACCACCTGTTTCTACATGATCGTAGGCCTGGTGCCGGCCGATCGTGGTCGCATCACCATCGATGGCCAGGATATCACGCCCCTGCCCATGCACGGGCGCGCCCGCAAGGGGATCGGCTACCTGCCCCAGGAAGCCTCGGTGTTCCGCAAGCTGACCGTGCGGGACAACATCATGGCGATCCTGGAAACCCGCAAGGGTCTGAGCCGTGCCGATCGTGACCACAAGCTGGAAGAGCTGCTGGAAGAGTTCCACATCACCCACATCCGTGACAGCGTCGGCATGGCTTTGTCCGGTGGCGAGCGCCGGCGGGTGGAAATCGCCCGCGCCCTGGCCATGGAGCCCGCCTTCATCCTGCTGGACGAACCCTTCGCCGGCGTGGACCCGATCTCGGTGAGCGACATCAAGCACATCATCCGCCACCTGCGGGACAAGGGTATCGGCGTGCTGATCACCGACCACAACGTGCGGGAAACGCTGGATATCTGCGAGAACGCCTATATCGTCTCCGGGGGGCATATTATTGCTTCCGGGAGTTCCGAGGAGATTCTGGCGAATCAGCAAGTGAAGGAGGTGTACCTGGGGAACGAGTTCCGGCTTTGAGATGGGCCCTCCCCAAGGGTCTGAAGAACGCTTTCTTCTGACCCCGAGTTAAATTCAGGCACGAGCTAGAGGTCTAAGTTGGGGCCGCCCCAGGGGTCTGAAGAAGACCTTCTTCTGACCCCGAGTTGAATTTGAGCACCCGTGAAAGGTCCAAGTTGGGGTCAGATGAAAGTTTTCATCAGACCCCTGAGTTGCCCCAGAGTTATACCCCTGAGTCACCATTAATGTTCAATCTGGCCCCCGTTTCCAGTAAACTCGGCAAAGAACTTGCTTGCTACGGCAACTAGCTAGCATACAAAGCATTTTTTCTCTGATGCCAAGGCGACAGAGCGTGACGAGTAACGGATCCTGAACGTATGGTGATGAAAGCTTCATTACAGTTAAAGCTGGGTCAGAGCCTGACCATGACGCCCCAGCTGCAACAGGCGATCCGGCTTCTGCAGCTCTCCACCCTCGATCTGCAACAGGAAATCCAGCAGGCACTGGACTCCAATCCCATGCTGGAAACCTCCGAGGACGACGATCACTCCGAGGCACCGGCGGACAACACCGAGAACCGGGATGAAAACGAGCAGGCTTCCGCGACCAGCGACGACTGGGACGACGCCGGCCCGGAATTTACCAACGAGAGCGAGGTGCCGGACAACATTCCCGACGACCTGCCGGTAGATACCGCCTGGGACGACATCTATCAGTCCGCCCCGGCCTCGACAGCCCGGAATGACGACGAGAACGAGCAGGATTTCGAGACCCGCAACTCACCCACGGAAACCCTGCACGACCACCTGGAATGGCAGATCAACCTCACGCCCATGAGCGAACGGGACCGGGCCATTGCCCACGCCCTGCTCGATGCGGTGGACGATCGCGGCTACCTGACCAGCCCGCTGGAGGAGATCCATGCCGGCCTGCAGGACGACGCCGACGAAGACCCCCTGGAACTGGACGAGGTGGAAGCGGTACTGCACCGGCTGCAGCACCTGGACCCGCCCGGCGTGTTTGCCCGGGACCTGCAGGAATGTCTGCTGATCCAGCTTAACCAGCTGCCACCGGACACTCCCTGGCTGGCCCAGGCGCGCCTGGTGGTCACCCACTACATCAACCTGCTGGGTAACCGCGATTATGCCCAGCTGCTGCGCAGAAGCCGCCTGAAGGAAGATCAGTTGCGGGATGTGCTGGCGCTGATTACCGGCCTCAATCCCCGGCCTGGTGATGTGATCGATCACGGCGAACCGGATTACGTTATCCCCGATGTCATCGTCCGCAAGCACAACGGCCGCTGGCGGGTGGAGCTGAATCCGGAAATTGCCCCCCGCATCCGCGTGAATGCGAGCTATGCTTCTCTTATAAGACGTGCGGACAGCAGTGCAGACAACACCTACCTGCGGGATCAGCTGCAGGAGGCAAAGTGGTTCATCAAGAGCCTGCAGAGCCGGAACGAAACGTTGCTGAAGGTGGCCACCCGGATCGTGGAGCACCAGCAGGGTTTTCTGGACCAGGGTGAAGAGGCCATGAAGCCACTGATTCTGTCCGATATTGCCCAGGCCGTGGAGATGCACGAATCCACGATCTCGCGGGTGACCACGCAGAAATACATGCATACGCCCCGCGGCATCTTTGAGCTGAAATACTTTTTCTCCAGCCATGTCAGCACGGATGAGGGTGGCGAATGTTCCTCGACGGCCATTCGCGCGATGATCAGGAAACTGATCGCCGCGGAAACTCCCAAAAAGCCATTGAGTGACAGTAAAATTGCAGCCATGCTAGGAGAACAGGGCATCAAGGTGGCAAGACGCACCGTGGCCAAGTACCGGGAGGCGATGCATATTCCGCCTTCCAATGAACGCAAACGACTGGTGTAACAACAGGAGACGCCTATGCAACTCAATATTTCAGGCCATCACGTAGAACTGACTCCCTCCCTCAAGGACTATGTCACCGAGAAATTCGACAAGCTGGAGCGCCACTTTGATCACATCTCCAACTGTCAGGTGACCCTGGAAGTCGAAAAGGTGCGCCAGATTGCGGAGGGGACTCTGCATGTCGCGGGTGGTGGTGAAATTCATGCAAAGGCCGAGAACGAGGACATGTACGCAGCGATCGATGCCCTGATCGACAAGCTGGACCGTCAGGTTCTCAAGCACAAGGAAAAGAACGTAGACCGGATGCACGGTAACGGGCAACGTTAACAGCCCGTCTCCATGCGGTAATCCAATGGCGCTGCGGCACTTCGGGTGTCGCAGCCTTTTTTTTACGGAAATGCAGTCGATCCATGAGCGACACATCCCTGACCATAGACAACATCCTTGTACCGGAGCTGACCCTTTGCCGGGTGCCGGCATCAAGCAAGAAGCGGGTTCTGGAGTTCATCGCTGAAAAGATCCACCAGCAGGACGAAACCCTGAGCGATACCCAGATCTTCAACAACCTGATCGCGCGCGAGCGGCTCGGCAGTACCGGAATCGGCCAGGGGATTGCCATCCCCCACTGCCGGCTGGAAGGCCTGGACCGGGTGATCGGTGTGCTGATGACGCTGGAGGAAAGCGTCGAATTCGATGCCATCGACAACCAGCCGGTGGATCTGGTGTTTGCCCTGATCGTGCCCAAGGAGGCGACCAGCGAACATCTGGAGCTACTGAGCCAGCTGGCCGAAAAGTTCAACGAGCGCTCCTTCTGCAACAGGCTGCGCGAATGCGAGGATGCGAGAACACTTTACGAGCGCATGACAGCCGCTAACGGCTGAAACCACTGTACCGGAGGCAAGCTGGGCATGAAGTTGATCATCGTGAGCGGCAGGTCAGGCTCAGGCAAGAGTACCGCACTGCATGTACTGGAAGACCTGGGCTTCTACTGCATCGACAACCTTCCCATCGGGCTACTGTTTCCATTGACCCGGGAAGCTGCCACCCAGCAAACTCCCGGGCGGCTGAAAAAGATGGCCGTCAGCATTGATGCCCGGAACCTGTCCGGAGAGCTGGCCAACTTTGAAGAACTCTACAGTCAGCTCCAGGAAACCGGCATCACCGTGGAGATCATCTTCCTGGACGCCGACGAGCAGTCCCTGCTCCAGCGCTTCCATGCCACCCGCCGCAAGCACCCCCTGAGCGACGACAAGACCTCCCTGCGCGAAGCCATCACCAGTGAGAAGACGCTGCTGGAACCGCTGTCCAAGCTTGCGGACCTCTACATCAACACCACCGGCATGTCGATGTACGAGTTGCGGGACCAGGTCAAGCAGCGGGTAGTGGGCCGCAAGGAGCAGGAACTGGCGCTGCTGTTCCAGTCCTTCGGCTTCAAACACGGGGTTCCGCTGGATTCTGATTACGTGTTCGATGTCCGCTGCCTGCCCAATCCCTACTGGGACACCAGCCTGCGCAAGTATGTGGGCACTGACCAGCCGGTCATCGATTTCCTGGAGCGGGAGCCGGCCAGCCGCAAAATGGTCGACGACCTGATCGCCTTCCTGGATACCTGGCTCCCTGGTTTTGCCGAAAGCAACCGCAGCTACATGACCATCTCCATCGGCTGCACCGGCGGCCAGCACCGCTCGGTGTATATCTGCGAACAGCTGGGTAAGCATTTCCGCGAACACTACAACAACGTGCAGGTGCGCCACACCGAACTGCCCCACCTGCAAGCCCGGGAAGAGATCTGAACCACCATGATTCGCCGCCCCGTCACCATCATCAACAAACTCGGCCTGCACGCCCGCGCCACCGCCAAACTGGTGGCCACCGCCTCCGAGTTCGACAGCCAGGTCCGCATCGCCCGCAATAGCCGCGAAGTGGACGCGAAGAACATCATGCAGGTGATGATGCTCGCTGCCAGCCAGGGTACCGAGGTTGAACTGATTGCCGATGGGCCGGATGAGCAGGAGGCAGTTGAGGCGCTGGTGGAGTTGATTGATGACTACTTCGGCGAGGGGGAATGAGGGTGCGGATGCACAGGGGTCTGAAGAAAACCTTCTTCTGACCCCGGGTTTGACGCATGCTCTGCAAAGGGGTCTGAAGAACGCCTTCTTCTGACCCCGGGTTTGACGCATGCTCCTGGCCAGGGTTGAACATGGGGTCAGAAGAAAGTGTTCTTCAGACCCCTGGGGTTGACGCATGCCCTCAGCCCGGTTTGAAAATGGGGTCAGATGAAAGCTTTCATCAGACCCCTGGGGAATTGTCTCCGTTTTAACTCACCTGTAACGCCTAACTCCGCTATAATAAAGGCGTTTTCAGCAAGCAGGTGATCCATGACCGATATTCTGGAAAAAAGCCAGGCCAAGCAGCGTTTGCGCTCACTGAGTGAGGCGCTCGACAGTGGTGCCCTCAAGCAGGTTGCCCGCATTCTCAATGGCGGCCTGAGCCCCAGTGATATCGCCCACCTGCTGGAATCTTCCCCACCCCGCCAGCGGGCCCTGCTCTGGAACCTGGTGGAGAAAGACCTGGAGGGTGAAGTCCTCCAGTACCTCAGCGATGACATCCGTAGTTACTTCCTGAGCCAGCTGAACGCCCAGGAACTGGCGGACATCATCGAGGACTTCGAGTCGGACGATCTGGCCGACTTGCTGCAGCAGCTGCCGGATACAGTGATCCAGGAAGTCCTGGACACCATGGACGAGCAGGACCGTCTCCGGGTCGAGGAAGTACTGTCCTATCCGGAGGACACCGCCGGCGGCCTGATGAACACGGACACCATCACGGTGCGCCCGGACATCAGCATCGACGTTGTGCTCCGTTACCTCCGCCGGCACCGAAACCTGCCGCCGATGACCGACAGCCTGATCGTGGTCAGCCGACGGGATGATTTTATCGGCGTCCTGCCGATCACCCGAATCCTGGTGTCCAACCCGGCGGCGACCGTGCGGGAAGTCATGGACACCGAAGTCGAACCCATTCCCGTGACCCTTTCCGACACCAAAGTAGCGACCATGTTCGAGCGCTACGACCTGATCTCGGCGCCGGTGGTCAACGAGGAGGGCCGACTGCTGGGCCGGATCACCATCGATGACGTGGTCGACGTTATCCGGGAAGACGCGGATCACTCCCTGATGAGCATGGCCGGTCTGGATGAGGACGAGGACACCTTTGCCCCGGTCTGGAAAACCACCCGCCGCCGGGCCGTGTGGCTGGGGATCAACCTGATTACTGCCTTTATCGCCTCAGCCGTCATCGGGCTGTTCGAGGACACCATCAGCAAGGTGGTCGCCCTGGCGGTGCTAATGCCCATCGTCGCCAGCATGGGCGGTATTGCCGGGAGCCAGACACTGACCCTGGTGATCCGCGGCATGGCCGTGGGCCAGATCAGCGGCGCCAATGTGCGATGGCTGCTGAACCGGGAGTTCTTCGTGGGCGCGCTCAATGGCCTGTTCTGGGCGCTGGTGGTAGCCACGGCTGCCGCCGCCTGGTTCCAGGATCTGCTGATCGGCGGCATCATCGCCGCTGCCCTCGTGATCAACCTGGTAGCGGCCGCCTTTGTCGGCACCATGTTGCCGCTGTTTCTCAAATCCCGGAACATTGATCCGGCGCTGGCGGGGAGTGTCATTCTGACCACGGTGACGGATGTGGTGGGATTTATGGCGTTTCTGGGGCTGGCGACGGTTTTTTATGCGTGAGCGGTGCGACTGAACATGATCAGAGCGACTGAACATGGGGTCAGATGAACAAGTTCATCAGACCCCTGAGTTGAGCGCGAATATGGGGTCTGAAGAACGCTTTCTTCTGACCCCTTCTTCATGCAGGCCCCAGGAGTAAGAATTGAAAATGGGGTCAGAAGAAGGCTTTCTTCAGACCCCTGAGTTGAAAGCTTTCATCTGACCCCGACTTAGGCTTTAGGTAACAACTATGACAGATCACCACGACGACGAATTCCAGGAAGACCTGGGTCCCAGTAAATCCCAGATCAAGCGGGAGATGCACGCCCTGCAGGAAGTGGGCAAGCGCATGCTGGACCTGAGCGACGACCAGCTCAACAGCCTGCCCATCAGCGATACCCTGAAAGCGGCGATCGTCGAGTCCCGGCGCATCCGCAAGCATGAGGCCCGGCGCCGGCACCTGCATTACATCGGCAAGGTCATGCGCAACGAGGAAGACCCGGAAGCCATCGAGCGCGGCCTGGACGCCTTTGACGCCGGCAGCGTCGAGCATACCCGCCGCCATCACCTGGCCGAGCGCTGGCGCGACCGGATGGTGGCCGAGGGGGATTCCGCGGTAGGAGAATTTATTGATTACTGCCCGGCGGCGGATATCCAGCACCTGCGCAACCTGGCGCGGAATGCGAAGCGGGATGCGGAAAAGGAGAAGAATACCGGGCAGGCGAAGAAGTTGTTTCGGTATTTGCGGGAGTGTATAGACGAAGTTGAGTAGGGAGAAGGTGGAGTCATCCCCCAGGGGTCTGAAGAACTTGTTCTTCTGACCCCGTGTTCAAGTGGAAACTCAGGGACAGACGCCAAAATGGGGTCAGATGAATAAATTCATCAGACCCCTGAGTTAGCCCCCTGAGTTAAACGAGCCGCCGGTGCTCCCACACCGGCATGTTTGCCCTCACCTGCTTCAGCCGTTCCAGGTCCAGCTCACCAGTAATCACGCCGGGGCCGTCTTCTTCGCGTTCTGCGGTGATCTTGCCCCAGGGATCGCAGATCAGTGTGTGGCCGTAGGTTCGGCGGCGGTCGCTGTTCTGGCCGCCCTGGCCGGGGGCGACGATCCAGACCTGGTTCTCGATAGCGCGGGCACGGATCAGGGCGTGCCAGTGGGCGTCGCCGGTCTGCCAGGTGAAGGCACTGGGCAGGCAGATCCAGTCGGCACCCTGCTCCCGAAGTGCCCGGAACAGCTCGGGGAAACGCAGGTCATAGCAGATGGCCATGCCCAACTTGCCCACTGGCGTATCCACGGTTACCACCTGCTCCCCCGGCTCGAAGGTGTCCGACTCCCGGTACTGGCCATGAGCATCTTCCACACGGGCATCGAACAGGTGGATCTTGTCGTACCGGCCCACTTCCTGACCCTGGGTGTTATAGACCAGGCAGGTCGCCCTCACCCGATCCTCGATGTGGGCGCCATCCGGGCGCTTTGCCAACGGCAAGGAGCCACCCACAATCCAGAGCCCGCGCTTCCGCGCCTGAGCCGACAGGAAATCCCGGATCACCGGCTTGTCACCCGCCTCCGTGCGACCACAATCCAGCATATCCCGGGTCGACAGCACGGCGAAGTTCTCCGGCAGCACGGCCACCTTGGCGCCCTGCCGGGCAGCATCGGCCAGCAAGCGTTCCGCTTCTTGCAGATTCGCCTCGATATCCCGGGTACTCACCATCTGGATGGCGGCTACCCGCTGTTGTGTCTGTGTGGTCATAAAATCCTTCTCCGCTCGCACTATTCCCCGGTGTCGAAGACCCGGCGAAGGTCGACCTCGGGATTATCCCAGGTCCCGGTAACACTATAGGTGGCACTGGTCAGTTTACTCAACGGATCACCCAGAACCTTGTCCAGCACGAACAGCGCCCCGCCGATTGGCGCGCCGGCCCCCATGAGAAGGGCCGCAAGGGGCAGGTTCTGGGTGAGCGGGAGTACTACCACGAGCCGCATGTCCAGGGTTTCCTCCGACAGATCCGTGGTGCCACTCAGTTTGAACGCGCCCGAGGGGCCGACAATCTGCAGTTCCGGATTCATGGTTACCAAACCGTTGGTAATCCGTGCCTTGCCTGAGATGGCGTCGAACGCGACGCCGCGCTCATACAGATCGGAGAAATCCAGTTGCAGGCGCCGCCAGAGCGTGTCTGCGTTGAGCAGGTTAAAGATCCGGAACAACTGCGCGGTATTGTTCTGCTCCAGGATGATACCTTCGTCCAGTCGCAGGCTGACCGTTCCACTGACTTCGCGCATGGAGAAATCATCCGGCCGTCCGGGCCAGTCCAGATCCAGTTCGATATTGGTCTGCCGGTTTTCCAGGGGAATCTCGGTGCCAAACAGCCTGTTCAGATCGGTCAGGGCTCCGCCGTTAACCGAACCGGTAAAACGACTGACCTCCCGGTCACTGGCGATACTCCAGGTCATCTCGCCCTGCAGGGTCAGGGAATTCAGGCGTCCTTCGATGTCGTTGACCTTGAGCTGGAAAGGCTCCGGACGAAGCAGGAACGCCCAGCTACCCAGAGTCTCATCGTTCAGCTGGAGGTCGGCAATGCTGACATCAATCTCCGGCCAGTTACCCATGTCCAGAGCCCGGAAGGCTTCCAGCTGTTCCTCGAGCGTCAGCAGTTCCGGTTGTGCCTCGCGCTGCTCGTCATCCCGGACCAGTCTCAGGACCTCAAAATCCGCCTTTACCGGCTCATCACTGTCGGGAAGTACCACACGACCCACCGCCCGCTCGGATCGGGTGCTCACGACCCAGCGGTCCTCGAGCTCCAGCGCATTGATCGTGATATTCCTGAGGGTATGGGAGCCGAGGTAGAGGTGACCCAGCATCAGATCGAAACCTGTGTCGTGCCAGAGAAAATCAAAGCCCATCCGGTTTTCCCAGCTGCCGGCGATCCGCAGCCCTTCCTCGGCCCGCGGATCAATGGTTGCCTCCAGCGGCGCCTGCTCCTCGGCACTCTTGGCAAGTGGCTCCGGCCAGTCCACGGCCAGACCTTCCAGGTTGGAACGCACCCGGATCCCGGATGTGGCTTCAGCCCCGACCGTCAACGCGGCGGAATAATCCAGGGTGCCGTTGAGACCGAAACCGCTCTCACTCTCTAGCCCCACCTGGCGGAAGACCTCCGGCACCGTGAGCTTGCCATCCTGCCGAATGGCAAGGCCCTGCCCGTCCGCGCCCACACTGAGGCTGACTGCCACCGGATCACCGAAGAATCGGGCCTGGATCGGGCCGCCGGAGAATCCGTCGACGGTATGATAAGTCAGATCTCCGGAGAGCTCGGTCCAGCCCAGATTGGCGCCTGGGTAACGTACCGAGCCATTCGAGGTCTGAACACGGGCCTGGACCACCGGCTCGCCGCCCTCACCCAGCGGCAGCTCCAGGTCCAGGTCGAGGTCGTACTCGCCCCCGTATTCCAGGCTCCGGGCCTCGGAGCCGGCCATCTCACCCAGGGGGCTGTTTTCCATCCAGAAGGGTACGGCATCTCCCGGCACCCGGGCAGCGGCATCCACAAAAAGCCGGGTGCCGTTTTCGCCGGGCATCACCTTCACCCGGCTAGGGCGGAGCTCCAGGCCACCGGTTCGGCCGGTTTCCAGCTGCACGTCGGTATCGCCGTTGTGAATATTGACCCTGCCCCGGGCCGAGGTGACTTCCGGCCAGCGTTCATCGTACCGGACAGTTGCATCTTCGAAGGCGTACCACATGGAGGACACGAACGAGCCCCGAGGGGCACCACGGCCGATCTGGCCATGACCATAATAGACACCCTCGGTGATCCGTGCCTCGGTGATCGCCGTGGTCAGCCAGTCATACAGGTCCGGATTCACCACCTTTGCCGGCACGAAATCGGCGAGCATTCCGGCTCGTCCGTCCCTGACACCGACGCGCAGGCCAAGATTGTCCTCACCCTCGCGATCCAGGCGCAGATCAAAGGCGCCGGTCAGATCCGTGGTATCGCCATAACGCATCCGGATGTCATTGGAATACACGCGGGTAATGGGCCCCTCCAGCAGCCAGGCAACGGTGCCACCCACCTCCCGGAGCGACCAGTCACTTTCAAACAGCCGGGGAAAACCCAGGGTGACCGGCTCTTCGCCGGGCAACAGTTCCACCGTGCCGGAATTGCGGCGCACGGAGATCCGGCCGTTGAGACCGGAGCCACCCGGCGCGCCACCGTGGGCCTGAACGCTGACGTCACGCAGCAGGCCAGTGAGTTCGAATTCTGTCAGGTCACGGGCGGGCAACCTCAGATGTACCCGGTCGAGAAAGCCCGCGGGGCGGTAGTTCCGGAGAGCGCGGTCGGCCCGCTCCGGCAGCAGGGGCAGGACGGCAAGCAAACGACGCAGGGGGCCGAGCGGCAGCGCATCCGCCACCACTTCGACATCGTCACCTGCCTGGGGCATAAGCCTGACACTGAACGGCGGTATGGTGACCTCATTCCAGGTCCACTGAAGATCCTGAAGGTGGATTTCCCCCCGCGACATCCCGGCGGTGCCGCTGCTTTCCGTTCGGCGCCAGCCAAAGCGGGCAGTGATATTCTCGATGGGTGCCAGGGACTCGCTGCCCACGCCCAGCTGCAGATATGGTGTCCGTACCGAGCCATTCGCCTGCTGAAGCAGGCCGTCCCGGAAGGTCAGCCAAAGCTGGCCACCCAGATCAAAGCCCTCGACCCGCAGGGTTCGCCACTGGTACTCGTCGATCAGGCCATCAAACAACCGGCCGGAATCCACATCAAGGTACACCTGGCCGGTAAAGTCGCCCCGGAAAAATTGTCGCCCGACCAGGCTGAAACTGGCCAGCTGCTGGGTGGTGCCGGGTTGCATGGCGCGGCCGGAGGCCCGGAACAGGCCACGGTGATAGACCAGATCCAGCTGGGGGATCTCGAGGTGGCGCAGTTGGCCCTGGTTATCCCGGATCGCGAGGTTGACACGGGTGAGCTTGACGTAGGGATCGGACAGCCAGCGCCCCGCCAGCTCAAGCCAGTCCTGAAATTTGTTCCGCGCCGGTGCCGGCAACTCGGCGCCCTCGACACCGACATCACCGTCGGGGGTCTGGTTGAGGGTCAGCTCCAGGCCATCGGCCTCAAAAGCTTCGAAGACCACCCGGAACCGGAACAGGGAAGCCAGGAAATCGAGACGGATCCGGAGATGTTGCAGGCGCGCTACATAGTCACCGGTACCGGGTTCGATGACATCGATATCCCGCGCCAGCACGGTAGGGTCCAGCCAGTTCCAGCGGGCATCCAGTCCACCGATTTCCACCTGTTTGCCGGTGCGGGCCGACAGCTCGAGTTCAAGATCGTCCCGGAAACTGTCAATGTTCTGGGTCAGTTGCCGGCCGATGCCCGCATACAGTGCAAACAACAAGAGCACCGCCAGCAGGGACCACCACACCAGGCTCGACAGCCGGGCGGCGAGGCGTACCGGCCGGCTTTCAGGTGGAAGGTCCGGTAAACGCGGCCCGTGATCGGCTGAGGACATGGATTCCGTTACTCCCCGGGCCGGTAACCTGCGCGGGCATCAGAGCAGGACGACATCGTACTGCTCCTGACTGTAGAAAGGCTCCACCTGGAAGCGGATGGTTTTGGCGATAAAGGTCTCGAGGTCGGCCACGTTGTCGGACTCTTCGTCCAACAGGCGGTCCACCACCTTCTGGGAGGCCATCACCAGGTAGCTCTCGGCGTCGTAAGCACGGTTGACCCGCAGGATTTCCCGGAAGATCTCGTAACAGACGGTCTCGGCGGTTTTCAGGAAACCGCGACCATCGCAGACCGGGCAAGGCTCGCACAGCACCTGACCCAGGCTCTCGGTGGTGCGCTTTCGGGTCATTTCCACCAGGCCCAGCTCCGACACGCCGGTGATCTTGGTCTTGGCGTGGTCCCGTTCCAGCATCTTCTCCAGCATGCGATGGACCTGGCGCTGGTGCTCGGAATCCTCCATATCGATGAAGTCGATGATGATGATGCCACCGAGGTTGCGCAGCCGGAGCTGACGGCTGATGGCGCGGGCCGCTTCCAGGTTGGTCTTGAAGATGGTTTCTTCCAGGTTCCGGTGGCCGACGAAGGCGCCGGTGTTGATGTCGATGGTGGTCATCGCCTCGGTCTGGTCGATGATGACGTAACCCCCCGACTTCAGCTGCACCTTGCGGCTCAGGGCCTTCTGGATCTCATCTTCCACCGAGTACAGGTCGAAGATCGGGCGCTCGCCGGGGTAGTACTCCACCATGTCCGCAAACTCGGTGACGAACTCCTGGACAAACTCCATCACCCGCTGGTAGCTCTCCCGGCTGTCGATGCGGACCTTCTCGGTCTGGGGCCGGACCAGGTCCCGGATGGTGCGGATAAACAGTGGCAGGTCCTGGTACACCACTGCCGGGGCCTGCACCCTGGCAATGCGCTCCTGGATCGACTGACTGAGCCGGTGCAGGTATCTCATGTCACCGATCAGGTCCTCGGCCGGCGCTGCCTCGGCAGCAGTCCGGATAATGTAGCCGCCCTTCACATCCGGGCATTCTGAAGAGGCTTCCTCGAGCAGGGTCTTGAGACGCTCCCGCTCGTTGTCATCCTCGATGCGCTGGGAAATACCGATGTGGCTGACGCCCGGCATGAACACCAGGTACCGGGACGGAATCGACAACTGAGTGGTGAGGCGGGCGCCCTTGGTGCCAATGGGATCCTTGGTGACCTGCACCACCAGGGACTGGCCTTCCCGCAGCAGGGTGCGGATGTCGGGGACGGTTTTGGGGCCTTCGGTCAGCTCCTCTGCCCCTGACTGGCCGGTGATGACGTCCGAGGCGTGGATAAAGGCGGCGCGCTCCAGGCCGATATCAACGAAAGCGGCCTCCATGCCCGGCAGTACGCGGACCACCTTACCCTTGTAGATGTTGCCCACGATGCCCTTGCGACTGGTGCGCTCGATGTAGGCCTCCTGCAACATGCCGTTTTCCACCAGGGCGACCCGGGTTTCCACCGGCGTAACGTTGATCAGGATTTCTTCACTCATTCTTGGCTCTCCAGACTGCTTGGCCAGTTCGTCCATACCGGGAAGCCGGCCTGGGCCAGAAGTTCGGCGGTCTGCTGCAACGGCAGCCCGACCACAGCGCTGTAACTTCCCCGGAGTTCCCTGACAAAAATACCACCAAGACCCTGGATTCCATAACTCCCGGCCTTGTCCATGGGCTCGCCACTGTCAACATAGGCATTGATCTCGTCTCCGCCCAGTTGTCGAAACGCCACATCGGTGACCACCAGGCAGGACCGGCATTGCCCGTGATGTGCCAACGCCACCGAGGTCATGACCTGGTGAACCTCACCGGAGAGCCGCGCCAGGGTGACGCAGGCGTCGGTCCGGTTGAGCGGCTTCCCCAGGATCTCGCCCCCCAGGACCACGGACGTGTCGGATCCCAGTACCAGTGCGTCCGGATGCTCCGCAGCCACCGCCAGGGCTTTCTCCCGGGCCAGGCGTTCAACGTAGGCCTCGGCAGTCTCGGCCGGTTCCGGGGTTTCATCCACATCCGCCGGCTGGGTGGTGAACGCCAGTCCGATCTGCTTCAACAGCTCTGCCCGACGCGGTGAGGCGGAGGCGAGAATCAGGTGCGTCATGGCTAGCCCAGCTTCCGATTGATGTTATCAAGAATGACACAGACCACTGGCCAGATCACGGCACTGGTCGCGGCGGGCCAGAGGTAGCCAAATCCGGTGTCTCCCTCGGCCCCCAAGAGCTGCTTGATAAAATGAACCAGCATCTGATTGATGCCCAGCAGCAGGAACACCATCAGACATTGCTGGGGCATGGGGTACATACGCAACCGCTGGTGGACGGTGAGCACCAGGAAGGCAATCAGGCCCATGGCCATGGCATTCACGCCCAGGGGCGTCGCTTCAAGGACATCCAGCAGCAGCCCCAGGAACCAGGCCAGCAGAATGCCGAACTGGGCAGGTGCGCGGAAAGTCCAGTAGAACACGACGAGGCCCAGCCACTCGGGCCGGAACTCGAACCAGCCGACCGGGAAGAGCGAAATACTCAACACCAGTGCCAGCACGACGGACAGGGCAAAAACGGGATAACTGATCACCGACAACATCAGCGGTCCTCCCCGGATTCTGTCGCCTGGCCCACGGTCTCTTCCGGCTCAGGCGTGTCGGGCGGGAACACCGCCAGAACCAGGCGGCTCTGATTCAGTTCTGCCTTCGGTGTGGCCTGGATAGACACGAAGGGCTCGCCCTGCTCCTTGGTAATCCGGGACACCTCTGCCACTGGATAGCCACGGGGGAAGCGGCCGCCCAGGCCAGAACTGACCAGCAGATCGCCTTCACGGATATCCGCGGTGTCCGGTACATGAACCAGTTCCAGGGCATCGGGATCGCCGGTGCCCAGCAGAACGGCACGGAGGCCGTTACGAACCACTTCCACCGGCACTGCGTGGCTGCTGTCCGAGACCAGCAAGACCCTGGAAGTAATCTGACTGGCCTGCACCACCTGGCCCATCAGGCCGTGGGCATCGAGAATCGCCTGGCCCGGGCTGACGCCGTCACTGAGGCCCTTGTTGATAATGACTTCATGGGAGAAGGGATCTGGCGAGACGCCCACCACCTCGCCAACGATCACGCGGTCATCCAGCACTTCCGAGGAGTTCATCAGCCGGCGCAGTTCGTTGTTTTCGGAAGCCAGTGCTGCGTACTTGAGGGCACGGCGCTCGAGGATAAGCAGGCGGGCACGGAGGTCTTCGTTCTCCTGCTGCAGGTCTTCCTTCGAGACAAACAGGCCTGCGAACCAGTCGCTGAATTCGTAGGGGGCGTTGCCCAACCAGTACACGGGGGCAAGACCGGTGGCAATGGTACTGCGCACCGGTGAGAGCTTGTCAAAACGAGCGTCGGCAACGATTAACGCTGCCGACGCAAGGATGATCAGGAAGAGTCTGAACCCCGGGACGGGGCCCTGGACAAAGATGGTTTTAATGGCCAGTCCTCCCCACGGGCTTAACCCTCCTGGGAGAACATTCCGATGCCACCGCGATCAATGACTTCCAGTGCCTTGCCGCCACCCCGGGCCACGCAGGTCAGCGGGTCCTCGGCGATGATCACCGGCAGGCCGGTCTCTTCACTGATGAGCTTGTCCAGGCCACGCAACAGGGCGCCGCCACCGGTCAATACGATGCCGCGCTCGGCGATATCCGAGGCCAGTTCGGGCGGTGACTGCTCGAGGGCACTCTTGACGGTCTGGACAATCTGGGCCAGGGATTCCTGCAGCGCATCGAGGATCTCTTCGCTGTTCAGGGTGAAGGCCCGGGGCACACCCTCGGCCAGGTTGCGACCACGGACGTCGATCTCGCGGACTTCCAGGCCTTCGTAGGCGCAGCCGATTTCGTGCTTGATACGCTCGGCGGTGGAGTCGCCGATCAGGCTGCCGTAATTGCGGCGCACGTAGGTGACGATGGCTTCGTCGAACTTGTCACCACCGACCCGCACAGATTCGGCGTAGACGATGCCGTTCAGGGAGATGATGGCGATTTCGGTGGTGCCACCGCCGATGTCCACGATCATGGAGCCGCTGGCTTCCTCGACCGGCAGGCCGGCACCGATGGCAGCCGCCATGGGCTCTTCGATCAGGAACACTTCCCGGGCGCCGGCGCCCAGAGCGGATTCGCGGATGGCCTTGCGTTCCACCTGGGTGGATTTGCTGGGCACACACACGAGCACGCGCGGGCTCGGGGTGATGAAGCTGTTCTCGTGCACTTTGTGGATGAAGTGCTGGAGCATTTTTTCGGTGACGACGAAGTCAGCGATCACGCCATCTTTCATGGGGCGGATGGCGGTGATGTTACCCGGGGTCCGGCCGAGCATGCGCTTGGCTTCGGAGCCGACGGCGGCGACCATTTTCTGGGAGTTGTTGGTGCGGATGGCAACCACGGAGGGCTCGTTCAGGACGATGCCGCGCTCTCGCACGTAAATAAGGGTGTTTGCGGTGCCCAGGTCGATGGACAGGTCGCTGGAGAAGATGCCTCGGAGTCTTTTGATCAACATTCGTGTAGTTTCAACCTGAGAGTTGCGGTTGCGAAAAGAATGCGGCAACTTTAGCAGTGAGCACCTACTCAGGCAAGGCGCCATCGGGGCCCTCGGCCTTACCATTGTCACATTTTCCACATTATTCAGGGCCTCCCGCGATTGTTCGAATCTGTTACCATA
>JABURI010000001.1 GCA_014762755.1 Marinobacter sp. | reverse complement strand
GCGTCAAAGATATACGCCTCGGTGGTCATTACCTTTCCTCTGATGGTTTTGTCGAATTGTCGTTGTCAGTCGACTAACCATAGCCCCTGCAGGGCAGGGTGGGTAATGACGCGGGCTGCCAATCCCATTGGCGAAATTGCTCAGGCCATTTGTGATCGGCAGCACCGCGGGCCGGTTCTATTGTCCGGTAACACCGGAGAGTGCGTTGCTGAGCCGTTCGGAGAGCGTGGTCTCCGGCGTGGTTTCGGGGGGTTGCAGACACCACAGGGCCACCAGTTTCTCCAACTCCGCAAGGCGGTCTCCGGTTTGCTCGCCGTTGCCCATGCCCTCGGACAGGCGCTGGACCTGGATTTCCATTCGGCGTTGCTGGTCCTCGGCCGGGGACTCCGAACCGGCGAGAATTTCGGCCCGGATCACCAGTTCCCGGTCGGACAGTCCGGCCTGCTCTGAAGCCAGCGATTGCCAATGATCAGGTAGCTCGGACGCGGCCACTCCGCCATTACTGCGGGCCCGTACCAGATCCTGCCACTGGTTGACCTTTTGCTGAAGAAGTTTGTTGTCCAGGGCCTGCTGGAGCTGATGTCGGGCAGCCTGGACCTGGTCTTTCACGCGAGGCGAGAGGGTGTTGCCCTTCACCTCCCGCAGTCTCTCCAGCGCATCCCTGAGGCTCTCGGCGGAGCTGTCGGCGCTGATACCGTCCACCTGACCAAGGAGTTCGGTGGCTTCCTGGTCAGCGATTTCAGTAGCCTGTTGGCGGGCATTGCGCTGGGCATCCCGACGGTCAAAAATCTGGTCACAGGCTTTGCGGAAGGCTTGCCAGAGCTTGCGATCTTCACGGTGGCGGGTAATGCCGATCGCTTTCCATTCCGACTGCAACGCCTTGGCCTCGTTCATGGCTTCCTGAAGGGGTTCATGGTCGATCAGGGCCTCGGCTCTCTCCACGATGGCCTGTTTCAGGCTTTCATTTTTCCGGCGCTCCTCATCGAGTGGCGACTCCAGGCGCTTGAGCAGGTCATCGAATCGCTTCTGCACCGGGCGGTTGTCGCGGAACTCCACCGGCCAGGCCGCTTTCCACTCCTGCCGGGCAGTCTGGTGGATTCGTTCGGCGCCTTTCCAATCGATGGTGGACCAGTCGGCGTTTTCAATGAAGGTTTCCAGCTCGGAGCAAATAGCCTGGCGCTTTTCGAGGTTGGCCTGTTTGAGCCCCGACTTCGCCTCGAAATAGGCTTTGCAGGGTTCGAAAGCGCGATCGGATGCCGTCTTGAAGCGGGTCCAGAGGGCCCGGTCTGAGGAACCACCCAGTTCCCGCCACTCGTTTTGCAGCTCCTTGATGCGTTCGGCCTTCGCTTCCGGCTCCATGGGCTGTTCGGCGAGGTATTCCATCTGCTCACACAGGGCAATCTGCTTGGGCTCGGTGGCAAAGCCCTGCCAGTCGCTGAGCTCCCGGAACTGACCGGTGAGCAGCTGCATCCTGGCCTGGAATGGCTTGGCGTGGCGTCGGTCCAGGTCCCGGAACTGATTCTGTGCGGTCTTGAGGAGTTGGCGGGATTCCCGGAACTGCTTGGCTTCCAGCGCGGATTCCAGCTTGTCCAGTGTGGTTTTCAGGTTGTCGACCCGGGCTTTCTGGTCACCCTGATCTTCGGTCGGCGTTTGTTTTTCCGCGGGCTTGCCGGCCAATTTGCGCACTGGCTCGAGCAGCGCCGGTTTCGGGAACCCCTCGGGCCAGTCGATGTCGCGGATCAGGGTCTTGGCCTGATCCTGCTGTTGAGGGGTAATTGTTCCATCTGAATCCAGGGCCGCTGTGAGTTCGCTGATGCGCTCACGCTCCTGGGTCAACCTGCGAAGGGCCGACAGATAGTTTTTAAGGGCCTGCATCGCCGATTCGTAGGTCTTTTGTTCCTGCCGGGCCACCTCGGTATCCCGGGTGGCTTCGAGCCAACGGTTTTCCTGAGTTTTCTGCAGTGCGTCCAGGGAGGACAGTGAGGGCAGAGAGTCGCCGGTCTGAGATTTGAGGTCCTCCAGGGTGTTGGTAAGCAACTCGAGGGTTTCCTCGCGCTGCAGGAATTGGTTCTCGTGACGCTTCTCTTCCTCGCGGGCTGCTTCCATATCCTGCAGGCGCTCCCGGCACCGATGGGTGGCCTCCAGGAATTGTTGGACCTGCTCCGCCGTTGCCTGGCTCTCAAGCTCTTTCCACTGGTTGGTCAGCGCTTCCAGCCGCGCCTGGAAAAGCTTGGTGTCCTCGCTCCGGGCCTGCTCCCGGGCATTATTGATCAGCGTGGAGATGGCGCGGGCGATGTTTTCCTGGCGCTCCATGTCCTGGCGATGGGCTTGCAGCGCCTGCTTGGCGGCCTGGTAGACACCCTTGTCCCGGCCCTTGGCCTGTTTCTGGACTTTTTGAAGTTGCTCGGGGTCGGTGAGTTCTCTGGCGGCAGAAAGGCGAATCTCCGCGGTCACACCCTCAATCGCCAGTGTCCCCAGTTGCTCCTGGGAAGGGGAGCCCTTGAGCAGTTCGAGCTGGCTGTCCCTCTGATCGGCGCGCGAATCTTCCTGAGGTACCTGGGGCTGTTCGTTGACTTCCTTGCGGGATTTTCCGGGAGTCTCAGTGGACTTGCGAGACTTGAACAGTTTCTGGATGAATGCGGCCATGAAGGTGTCCTTTGGGATTGAAACCA
>JABURI010000005.1 GCA_014762755.1 Marinobacter sp. | reverse complement strand
TCTTTGGTCTGGGTTATGTGGGTGCCGTTTGTACGGCGAGCCTGGCCCGTCGCGGCCATGAGGTCATCGGGGTGGACGTGTCCCCGGTCAAGATCGAGCTGGTGAACAGCGGCAAATCGCCGATCGTTGAGCCGGGCCTTGAAGAGTTGCTGGGGGACGGCGTTCGCGCCCACCGCATCAAAGGGACCACCGAGGGAATGGCCGCTGTACTGGAAAGCGAGATGTCCATGATCTGCGTCGGCACACCCAGCAAGCCCAATGGCGACCTGGATCTGACCTTTGTTGAGAAGGTTTCCCGGGACATCGGCACAGCGTTGCGCGAGAAGGACGGCTAGCACTTGGTGGTAGTTCGCAGCACCGTACTGCCGGGCACCGTGCGGGACGTGGTCATCCCGATCCTGCAAGAGGCCTCGGGCAAGATCGCCGGGCAGGATTTCGGTGTTTGCGTGAACCCGGAATTCCTCCGGGAAAGCACGGCTATCAAGGACTACGACCACCCACCCATGACCGTCATCGGACAACTGGATGACCGCTCAGGTGAACTGCTCGCGGAACTCTATGGCGATCTGGATGCGCCGCTGATCCGCAAGCCCATCGAAGTGGCGGAAATGATCAAGTACACCTGCAACGTCTGGCACGCCACCAAGGTCAGCTTCGCCAACGAGATCGGCAACATCGCCAAGTCCATGGGTGTGGACGGCCGGGATGTCATGGACGTGATGTGCCTCGACAACAAGCTGAACATCTCCCGCTATTACATGCGCCCCGGCTTCGCCTTCGGTGGCTCCTGCCTGCCCAAGGATGTCCGCGCCCTGACCTATCGGGCCAGCCAGATGGACGTCAAACACCCCCTGCTCAGCTCCATCATGAGCAGCAACAACGAACAGGTGGCCAAGGCCTTCAATATCGTCACCGGCTACGGCCGCCGCAAGATCAGCATGCTGGGTCTGAGCTTCAAGGCCAACACGGACGATCTGCGGGAAAGCCCACTGGTGGAACTGGCCGAGCTGCTCATCGGCAAGGGCTACGACCTCCGGATCTTCGACCGCAACGTGGATTACGCCCGTACCCACGGCGCCAACCGGGAATACATCAACCAGAAGATCCCTCACCTCTCGAACCTGATGGACAGCGATCTCCGCGGCGTGGTCGAACATGGCGACGTACTGGTGGTCGGCAACAACGACGAGCTATTCGAAACCGTTATCGCGGAAGTGCCCGAGGGCAAGCGGGTCGTGGATCTGGTGGGCTTCATGAAAACCACCACCAACGGCGTGCTGGAAGGCATCTGTTGGTAACCCTCGTGCCCCGGCCACTGCAGTGCGTCGGGGCACCTCTCGATCAGACCTTACCGATGAACCCTGGAGAACCTCGGCCATGTCGATGATTCCGGACAACCCATTCTCGCGAGCTGGCGGCTGGTGCCTTTACGTGGCGGCCCTGGGATCTCTCGCGGTCGCCTTGCCCCGGGAGTTTATTGTCCCGGGGGGCGCACATTTCATCCTGCTGATCGGCGGGATCGGGCTCTGGCGTTACTCCGTGGGGATCACTCATTTCGTCCGGGGCATGTACTTCCTGCATCACGCCTATCCGATTCTGCGCAAAAAGGCGCGCAAACTCGGTGACGATGCGGCGCCATCCCATGTCTTCCTGATGGTGACCAGTTTCCGGATTGACGCCGCCACCACGGCACAGGTGTACGAGTCCATCATCCGGGAAGCCATCGACTGTGGCTGGCCCACCACCGTGGTCGCCTCCATCGTGGAGCTGTCCGATGAAATGCTGATGCGCTCGCTCTGGCGCAAGCTCAATCCACCGGAGCGGGTCCAGCTCAACCTGGTTCGGATTCCGGGCACCGGCAAACGCGATGGCCTGGCGTATGGCTTCCGGGCGATCTCACGCGCCATTCCCGATGACAACGCCATCGTCGCAGTTGTTGACGGCGATACCGTTCTGGATCCCGGCGTGGTTCGCAAGACCGCCCCCTACTTCAAGCTGATGCCGAAGGTGGGTGCACTGACCACCAACGAATTCTGCGAAGTGAAGGGCAGCTACCTGATGTCCGAATGGCACAAGCTGCGCTTCGCCCAGCGGCATATCAACATGTGTTCCATGGGACTGGCCCGGCGCGTCCTTACGCTGACCGGCCGGATGTCGGTCTTCCGCGCCAGCGTGGTCACCCGGCCGGAGTTCATTTCCGACGTCGAGTACGACTCCCTCAAGCACTGGCGGCTGGGCCAGTTCCGTTTCCTGACCGGGGACGACAAGTCGAGCTGGTACAGCATGATGCGCCTGGGCTACGACACCTTCTACGTGCCCGATGCCTCGATCCATACCGTCGAGCATCCACCGGATCCGAGCTTCATCCGCTCGGCGCGGCAGCTCATGTTCCGGTGGTACGGCAACAACCTCCGCCAGAACAGCCGGGCCACCAAACTGGGGCCGAGTCGACTGGGCTGGTTCACCTGGTACGTGCTCTGGGATCAGAGGATCTCCATGTGGACCAGCATCCTGGGCCTGACCGCAGCAATCGTGGCGGCGATCAAGTACTCCGGTGTGATCCTGATCGCTTACCTGCTCTGGATCGGCCTCACGCGTCTGGTGTTGAGCATCATGCTGCTGGCGACCGGACACCCGGTCGGGCCGGCCTACCCGCTGATCCTGTACTTCAACCAGATCTTCGGGT
>JABURI010000076.1 GCA_014762755.1 Marinobacter sp. | reverse complement strand
CTCGGCATCATCATGGGAGCACGTGACTGATGGAATTCATCGCTGACTTCTTCACGGCCATCTGGGGCTTCTTCGAATCCATCCCGGCCTTCCTGGATGACATTTTGGTGAAGCTCTCCGCCTGGTACGTCATCTGGGTGACGAAGGCCAAGATCTACTTCGTGGGCTTCTCCTGGCAAGTGGCCCAGGAAGTCCTTAACCAGCTGAACATCTCCGGCACCATCAACCAGTACTGGGGCACCATCGACTCCAAGGTCATGGGGGTGCTCACCTTCTTCCGGGTGCCGGATGCCCTGAACATCATCCTCAACGCCCACCTGACCCGCTACGTGATGGGAGTCTTCAAATGACCATCAACATCCACCACGGCCCGCCCGGCTCCTATAAGTCCGCCGGGGTGGTTCAACGCTATGTGATCCCCGCTTTGACGGGGGAGGATGCTGACTACCTGGACGGCCGCTGCGTCGTCACGAATATAAGAGGCTTGGATTCCATCGAACGAGTGGAACAAGCCTTTGGCGTCACCTGCGGACCGGAAGCAAGAATCATCAACCTGGAAACCGAAACCCGGGACGCCCTGGAATACGCAGCCCGTTGGTTCCATTGGGCCCCCATCGGTTCCCTGATCGTTCTGGATGAAGCCCAGGCCGTGTACCCGGCCGCCCGACGTGACTTCAGGATCGAGCAGCTGGATTACCCGGGGGGCAAAGAAGCCGCTCAGAAGGACAACCGGCCCGCCGATGTGCTCTTAGCCTTCGACATGCACCGGCACTACAACTGGGACCTGTTCCTGTGCACCCCGAACATCGGAAAGATCCACAAAGAAATAAGACAGAGCGCCCAGCAAGCCTTTAGGCATTGGCAAATGGGGCACATCGTGCCCTGGAAGAAAAACAAATGGAGGGAACTGGAACATGACCCTGAAAACAGCGGAAAAGCTACCTCCCATAGCATCGGTGTCCCAAAAGAGTACAAGGTCGATCTCCGGGTCTTCGAATGCTACCAGTCCACGAAAACCGGCAAGGCCAAAGGGGTGGTCGGGGGCCATTCAATCCTTAAGGATCGCAAGCTGCAGATGGCAGTTGTGGTTGTCATCGGCAGCCTCGGCTACTTCTCATACGCTGCGGTCCAGATCATCGAGCGTGAGAAAGCGCGCCTCTCAGGTGAGCCGGTGGCTGTGCCTGAAACTGCTCAGGCTGATGGTCGCGCTAACCCTGATGGTGCTGATGGGAGCCGCGTTTCGGCTGGTAGCCAGGCTGAGCGTCCTCTAAACAGCAAATCAAACAGCCAGCAGCCACAGCAAGAGCATCCCTTCTCGGACGTTCATCTACGCATCGCCGGCAGTATCAACCGGGCCTACCTGTTCAGCGGCGAGGACCAGCAGGGTGAGTTTGCACTTACTCAACAGGATCTCGCCAGCTACGGCTACCAGGTGCTCTACCTGAAAGAATGCCACGGTCAGCTCTGGTGGAACGGGCAAGCCGTCCAGGATCTCTACTGCCATCGCATCCGATCGGAAGAGCCCGGACCCCGGCCGATGATCGAGCCGAGCATGTATCCACCCTTATTAACTCAGGCCGACGACCCGGCGCCAGCGGAGCGCTAGCGACGATGCGCGAGGAGCAAGCGATCCGCTGGCGCCGGGGCGAAGCCCCAGAGACGTCCCTGTAACACGTCTCATAGAAAACAACGTGAGTTGATTTTCCACCACAGACAACCACAGAAGGCCACAGATGAAAATCAAAGACTTTGAACGTATTGATATCCGGACCGGGGAAACCGGAAAAGGGAATCTGTTCATCGGTCCCGAAGGGCAACAAGTGAATCTCCAGGACGTGAACGTCCTCTGGACCGGGGTCGACACCGTGCGCCAGCTGTTCGAAGGCAGATTAAAGCCGGAACCCCTCGCGGAAATCGCGGACGCCTACGAATCCAGCTTTGACGCCACTATCACTATCAGGAACATTCCGTTCCGAGTCCAGTCGGGCAGGCGAGGGGGGTTCAAGTACATCCTGCAGAACCGGGAATACGGCCTGACCCTGCTGATCCAGAACTTCTACGCGGATGTGGAAAACCCCGGCACTCATCTGAAAATCGAGACCTCGCCCCGCTGGCTCTATGAGCGCTCCAGCCAGGAAATCCACGACGAGTTGGCCGAGTGGGGCATGGTCTTCCTGAAGGGCATCAAGCCGGTTGGGATTGCTCTGCACCTGTGTGTGGACTTCCAGGGCTGGGAACCGCCCCAGGACTTTGCCAGCCACTTCGTCACCCGTGCCAAAACCATCAGCGTCCACAACGGCCTCAGTGACCTGGTGTTCAAGGGCCTGGACGGTGCCACCATCAACGGCCGAGGTGAAACCTACACCTTCGGCAAGGCCAACAGCCTTCAGGTCTGCCTCTACGACAAGTCCAAGGAAATCGACGTCTCCGACAAGCGCGCCTTCATGGAGTCGATCTGGGAATGTGCCACCAACGAAGTATGTTTCCCGGATACCTGCTATGACCCCGAGAAGCCCGTTTGGCGCCTGGAAATCCGTTTCCATCACCGGATCGTGAACGAGATCTCCCAGGGCACGGCCAACATGAAGCCGATCTATACCTTCATGGATGCGGTACCGCATCTGACCGGCCTCTGGCGCTACGCACTCACTGGCAATCGGTATGAAGTAAAACGGGAATGGGTCCACCCCATCTGGACCAAGCTCCGTGATGACATCGGCTTCGGCTACTCGGCCCCGGATCTGCTCTACAAACGCGCAAAAAAGGAACCCGGTTGCGGCAACGAAAAGAACGTCTCCCTGGCCTTTGGCAACTTGCTCTCCATCTATGCCCGCAACCGCTTTAACACGCGCCAGGCCTGGGACTGCCTCAAGAAATCCGGCCTCTGGGAAGATCTCTGCAATTACTACCGAAGGCGCGAGATTTACGAAAACGAGCTCTACCAGCTGGTAGAGGATGGGCTGATTAAACGACGACTGCTGACAAAGGTGGCTGCATGATCCGGAAACTACCATCGGGAAGATGGCAGGTAGACATCCAACCAGGAGGAAGAGGGCAGAAGCGAGTCCGGAAATCGTTCGACTCCAAGGGCGAAGCAACCCGCTATGAACGATGGGTGATCGCCAAGCACGAGGCTGGCGAAGATTGGAACCCGAAACGGGATAAACGAACGCTGATTGACCTTGTAAAGCTCTGGTACGTACACCATGGCCATGCGCTCAAAGACGGGGAATCCAGAAAGAAAAAGCTCAACGCCCTAGCCGAACGACTCGGAAACCCTAGGGCATCTCAGTTTACCTCCGGAGACTTTGCCGCCTATCGTTTGGTCAGATTGGAGGAGGGGTTATCAGCGAGCACGCTCAACCACGAACAGGCTTACCTCACGGCGGTATTCAACGAACTCAACCGCCAGGGGCACTGGAAAGGTGAAAACCCGCTGAGCAAACTGAGGAAGCTCAAGATCGACGAGACAGAGCTGGCGTTCCTGGGCCAGGAGCAAATCAACCGGCTCTTGGAGGAATGCAAGGCGTCCACCAACCCATCCCTTTACCACGTCACCCGGTTAGCCTTGGCAACCGGAGCCAGGTGGTCAGAAGCGGAGAAGATCAAACCGTCTGCCTTCACCCCGTACCGGGTTACATACAGTGGTACCAAAAGCGGCAAGAATCGCTCGGTACCCATGGATAAAAAACTGTACAAAGAAATCACGGAAAATCTGCCGTTCCAATCCTGTTACAGCGCTTTCCGGGCGGCGATCGAAAGGGCCGGCATCAAGCTACCAAAAGGCCAGATGACCCACATTTGCCGCCACACCTTCGCCAGCCACTTCATTATGAACGGCGGCCACATACTGACGCTTCAGAAAGTCCTTGGGCACTCAGATCTGAAACTGACCATGCGTTACGCACATTTGGCCCCAGATTACCTGGATGAGGTTGTAGAGAAGTCGCCTGCAATTGGCTAATGAATTACTGGCAGCCACCGGCGTCTTTAAACCAAGGGTCTTGTCCTCCCAGGACAATGCTTCGCCACTTATACAGCCTGGTAATCGTCACATTGTTTTCTGTTTCGATATCCGCGAGATAGCGCAGTTTTCCATCGCTCAGAAACAAAGAAACCGAATAGCCGTTATGTGTCTCACGAGTGTTTACCACACCGCTATCTTCCCAGTTGTCAGCAACGCAAAGCATTATTTCTTTGGGCTGCTTTGTGCTTGTGTAAGTCTCGTTGGGTGAGCTCTCTCTCATTTGATTGGGTGTAGTAGAGCATCCGGACAGAACGAGAATGGCGAGACAGGCAAACAGAATTCCTTTCATTACGGCTCCCTAGAGACAAAAGTTATAGATGTAAGCAAGCGAAATGTATCATCCCTAACGACACAAATGAAATCAGCTGTGTTGACGTTTGGTTGACACTTTGAGAATTCAGGAGGGGTAGGGGTGCTGTAAGTATTTGAAAAATGGTGGGCCCAGCTGGACTCGAACCAGCGACCAAGGGATTATGAGTCCCCTGCTCTAACCAACTGAGCTATAGGCCCATGCAGTAGATACTGTCAGGTAGGTGTTTCCAGAGGAGGAAACAAAGTGGGCGCCATTATACCCATGAGGGTTGGCGCCCGCTAGCAGTGATGAGCTTATCCGTTGCCCTGGTCGTCAATAAAGCCGCGCAGGTGATCGGAGCGTGACGGGTGGCGCAGTTTGCGCAGGGCCTTGGCTTCGATCTGACGAATCCGCTCACGGGTGACGTCGAACTGTTTGCCGACTTCTTCCAGGGTGTGGTCGGTATTCATCTCGATACCGAAACGCATGCGCAGCACCTTGGACTCCCGGGCGGTGAGGCCGGCCAGCACGGAGCGGGTGGCTTCCCGCAGGCCTTCTGCGGTGGCGGAATCCACCGGGGAGAGGGCCTGGATGTCTTCGATGAAATCGCCCAGGTGGCTGTCTTCGTCGTCGCCGATCGGGGTTTCCATGGAGATCGGTTCCTTGGCGATCTTCAGGACCTTGCGGATCTTGTCCTCCGGCATGTCCATGCGCTCGCCCAGCTCTTCCGGGGTCGGCTCGCGGCCCATCTCCTGCAGCATCTGCCGCGAGATGCGGTTGAGCTTGTTGATGGTCTCGATCATGTGCACCGGAATCCGGATGGTGCGGGCCTGGTCCGCGATGGAGCGGGTGATGGCCTGCCGGATCCACCAGGTGGCGTAGGTGGAGAACTTGTAGCCACGACGGTACTCGAACTTGTCCACCGCCTTCATCAGGCCGATGTTGCCTTCCTGGATCAGGTCCAGGAACTGCAGCCCGCGGTTGGTGTACTTCTTGGCGATGGAGATAACCAGACGCAGGTTGGCCTCGACCATTTCCTTCTTGGCGCGGCGGGCCTTGGCTTCACCGATGGACACCCGGCGGTTGATCTCCTTGATGTCGGCCACGTCCAGGTCGACTTCGGTCTGGACGTTGTGGATGCGCTTCTGCAGCCGAACGATTTCGTCCAGTCGCTCAGCGACTGCAGCCGCGTAAGGCTTTTTGCTCTTGGCGATCTTGTCGGCCCACTCGAGGTTGACCTCGTTGCCGGGGAAGGACTTGATGAAGTCCTTGCGGGGCATTTTGCAGTCGCGTACGCAGATCTGCATGATGGCCCGCTCGTTTTCGCGTACCAGATCGTTGGTGGAGCGAACAACGTTGACCAGTTCCTCGAAGGCTTTGTTGGCCAGTTTGAACGGCGCGAAAACCTGGCCCAGCTCGTTCAGGGCGTCCTGGGTTTTCTGGTCGGAGCGGCCATACTTTTCCAGTGCCTTGTCAGCGGCGTCCAGCTTCTCTTTCAGCAGTTCGAAACGCAGCCGGGTCTCTTCCGGATCCGGGCCGTTGTCGTTGTCATCGTCGCTGGACGAGTCGTCATCGTCGTCCGAGTCTTCGGAGTCGGCGTCGTCGGAGCTGGTTTCCTCCGGTGCCGCAGGCTCTTCGCCCATGAACGGCTCGGCATCGTCCGGGTCGAGGAAGCCGGTCACGATGTCGCTGATGCGGCCTTCGTTCTCGATAATACGGTCGTAGGCCTGAATGACGGTTCCGGCGGTGCCGGGGAAGTGGGCCACGGCGGCCATGACATCCCGGATACCCTCTTCGATGCGCTTGGCAATAACGATCTCGCCTTCGCGGGTCAGCAGTTCCACGGTGCCCATTTCACGCATGTACATGCGAACAGGGTCGGTGGTGCGGCCGGCGTCGGTTTCCACGGCGGCGAGTGCGGCGGCGGCTTCGGCTGCAGCGGCTTCGTCGGCGGTGGAATCACCTTCGGTCATCAACAGGGTATCGGCGTCGGGCGTTTCCTCGCACACCTGAATACCCATGTCGTTAATCATGCGGATGATGTCTTCGACCTGATCGGGGTCGGCGATGTCTTCCGGGAGGTGGTCGTTTACCTCGGCGTAAGTCAGGTAACCTTGTTCCTTGCCTCGTGCAATGAGGTCTTTCAAACGTGATTTTTGCGAATTGCCTGACATAGACACCCTGTGAACTCGCTTATAAAAGGAAAAAAGTTAAACAGCCATTATAGCTGTCACGTGGTTGCTCTGCCACCGACTGTTTAGATTGTGGCCAATCGGTTAAGTTTCAAGTGCGGTTATCCCTGAGTACCGCCACTCAGCTCCCGAAGCTCGTTGCGTTCCTCGGCAGAGAGGTTCGCCAAGTTCCTCAGCAGCGTTGCCAGCCTTTGCTGGCGCGAGGTTTCCTCGCTTGGACTGATCAGCTCGCGGGCCGAGGCCAGCGTGCTTTCCCGTGAGGGGATGTGTTCAATGCCATCAAACAGATGGTAAAACCGGTCCCGGGCCTGTTGATCCAGGGCCAGAGCAGCGATCAGTTTGCGGCGGTCCCGGATGCCCTTGTCCAGGATCCAGGCGGCCAAGCCCATGGCCTTTGGAAACTGCCGTGATTGCCGGGCCAGTTCGCTGACCTCCGTGGCCAGTTCCGGGGCTTCCACCAGCGCCAGGCAGAGCGTGCTGTCCTTGTTGAGTTTGACATCCACGCGCTCTTCGGCTGGCCGGTCCCGGAATTCACCGTTTCGCCATTTACCTCGCTGCTGGGGCTGGCGGTTCTGCCACTGGTTCCGGCCGCCGCACAGGCGCAACATCTCATGCCACATGGCATCCCGAAGGGTGCTGCGTGGCATCTTGTTCAGCAACGGTTCAACCCTTGCTCTCAATTCGCCGCGATGCTCGGGCAACTGCAGATCGAGTCCCTCGCCCTGCCGGTCAAACAAATAGCGGGACAGGGGCGTGGCACTCTCGATCCGCTTCTGAAACGCATCTGTGCCTTCTTTTCGGATCAGCGTGTCCGGATCCTCGCCCTCCGGCAGCATCAGGAATTGCAGGTGCAGTCCGTCCGCCATCAGTTCCAGGGCATTTTCCATGGCCCGGTCCGCGGCCCGGAAGCCCGCAGTATCGCCATCAAAGCAGAACACCACGTGCCGCACCTGTTTCAGCAGCGCCTGCAGGCTGTCCTGATTGGTGGCGGTACCAAGTGTGGCAACGGCGTAATCGATGCCGTACTGGGCCAGCGCGATGACGTCCATGTAGCCTTCCACCACCAGGAGCTTGTCCAGCTGGCGGATGGTCTGGCGAGCCTCGAACAGCCCGTAGATCTCCCGGCTCTTGTGAAAAACATCCGACTCCGGGGAGTTGATGTACTTGGCCTTGTCATCCCCAAGGGTCCGCCCGCCAAAAGCCACGGTCCGGCCCCGGGTGTTGCGGATCGGAAACATCACCCGGTTGCGGAACAGGTCTCTCGGGCGCCCGTACCGGTCCGATACCGTGCCGGTCTCGATCAATGGGCCCTTCAGGTCCTGGGCCGCTGCGTCGTAGAGGGCCGTCCCGGTACCGGGAGCGTAGCCCAGTTGGTACCGTTCAATAATGACGTCGTCCAGCCCGCGCTGCTTGAGGTAGTCCAGGGCATAGTTGCCGCCCGGGCTACGCAGGGCCTTACGGTAGAACTGGTTGGCGAAGTCGAGCGCATCGGTCAGGGTCCGGGCCTGCTGCATTTCCTGCCGCGCGGCGCGGTCGTAGGGCACTTCCAGTCCGGCCCGCTTGGCAAGCTCTTCCACCGCCTCGGTGAAGCCCAGGCCTTCGAATTCCCGCACAAAACTGATGGCATCGCCATGGGCGCCACAGCCGAAGCAGTGATAGAAGCCCTTGTCCGGTCGCACGTTGAAGGATGGTGTTTTCTCATCGTGGAAGGGACAGCAGGCCTTGTAGTTGGCGCCGGCTTTTTTGAGGGTGATCCGGGACCCGATCAGTTCCGCAAGGTCGATGCGGTCCAGCAGGTCTTCAACGAAGCGTTGAGGGATCAGTCCACTCATGGAGACTCCAGGTCTGCCGGCTCGTCAGTGCCGGTACTTCGGGTGTTGGCCATAGCCAAAAATGCCGCCGAAGCCAGGCCTCGGCGGCATTTTCAATCGCTCTGTGCAGCCTGTTGCTGACAGGCAATCAGTGCTTTGCAGTCAAGCGGCGTCTGGCTATAGCTTAGTACAGACGCTCGAACTTGCGCTGTTCCCGCTGAAGCTTCTTGAGATGACGCTTAACGGCAGCGGCTGCTTTGCGCTTACGTACGGAAGTCGGCTTCTCGTAGTGCTCACGACGACGGACTTCGGACAGGACGCCTGCTTTCTCGCAGGAGCGCTTGAAGCGACGCAGTGCTACGTCAAACGGTTCATTCTCTTTCACTTTAACAGCTGGCATTCGAAAATCACCTACCTGATAGATTCGGTTTCCATTTGCTCCGCACGGCAATGCCTGTGCGGCTCGATACCTGGTCAGATTGGCTAAAACTCGACCAGTGCATAATTTAGGGCGGCAATGATAGCGCCTGGGTGATGGCAAGGTCAATGTTTGTTCGATGAAACTGCCTTCCGGTTTCGGGTTTCTGCTAAAATGCGCTCCATTCTCATTCATGCCAACCTGATGCGGCCCGACTCTATGCTCATTCTCGGTATTGAAACCTCCTGTGACGAAACCGGCGTGGCCCTGTTTGACACCGAAAGAGGCTTGCTGGCCCATGCCCTGTTCAGTCAGATCGACATGCACGCCGACTACGGCGGTGTCGTGCCGGAACTGGCGTCCCGGGACCACGTGCGCAAGCTCCTGCCTCTGTGTGATCAGGTGATCGCGGAAGCCGGGTGCACCCGCAGGGATATCGATGGCATTGCCTACACCGCCGGCCCCGGGCTGGTGGGCGCGCTCATGGTGGGTGGTTCCGTGGCCCATTCCCTGGGGTTTGCCCTGGGTGTGCCGGTACTGGGTGTTCATCACATGGAGGGCCACCTGCTGGCGCCGATGCTGGAGGATAATCCGCCGGCGTTTCCGTTTGTGGCGTTGCTGGTTTCCGGCGGCCACACCCAACTGGTGCGGGTCGATGGTATCGGTGAGTATGAGATGCTCGGTGAATCGGTGGACGATGCGGCGGGCGAGGCCTTCGACAAGACCGCCAAGATGTTGGGTCTGGATTACCCGGGTGGCCCCCGCGTCGCCGCCCTGGCCGAGAAGGGAGCGCCTGGCCGTTACCGTTTCCCCCGCCCGATGACCGATCGGCCGGGCCTGGATTTCAGCTTCAGCGGGCTCAAGACCTACACCCTGAATACGGTGAATGCAGCCATTGATGCCGGGGAGCTCTCAGAGCAGGTAAAAGCTGACATCGCCCTGGCGTTCGAGGCTGCTGTGGTGGATACCCTGACCATCAAATGCCGCCGGGCACTGGAGCAGACCGGTTGCAGGCGCCTGGTCATCGCCGGTGGCGTCAGTGCCAACAAACGCCTGCGGGCCGGCCTTGAGAAAATGGCCCGGAAGCTCCAGGCCCACGTATTCTACGCCCGCCCCGAGTTCTGTACCGATAACGGCGCCATGATTGCCTATGCCGGGGCCCAGCGAATGCAGGCCGGTCAGCAGGACGGTGAGCGGATCGTGGCGGTTCCCAGGTGGCCCATGAACACCTTGCCGCCCATCAACGAAGCGCGTGCCAACGGGTTGGTCGACTGAGAAAACGATCAGAAACCGGCTTCCCGCCCCTGGGCGAGCCGGATCAGGTTATTGCGGTGTCGCACCACGATCAGGATGGTCAGCAGCCCGAACAGGGGCAGGGTTTCCGGTTCGATCAGGGCGCTGATCAGTGGCCCGAAGGCGATTGCCACCAGCGAGGCGAGGGCGGAGATGCGCCAGCGCCACATTACACCCGCCCAGATGGCAGCCATGATCAGGGTTGTGACCGGCGCCAGTGCCAGCCCCGCGCCCAGGGCGGTTGCCACCCCTTTGCCGCCCTTGAATCGGTAGAACAACGGAATCATGTGGCCGGTCACGGCGCAGAGGGCAACCATCGCCTGCACCATAACCGAGAGCCCGGCAATGTGGGCAATCCACACCGGCAACCATCCCTTGAAGGCATCGAGCGCGAGTGTGACCAGGGCCGGCGCCCAGCCGCCGTTGCGATACACGTTGGTGGCGCCGGGGTTGCCGGAGCCGAGCGCCCTGGGATCAGGTAGCTTCCATAGTCGGCACACTGGCAGCGCAAACAGAACCGAGCCGAACAGGTAGGCAAAGGTGCAAAGTGCAACGGTGGCGACGGCAGGGCTGGTCAGATCCATGGTGTCAGTCCGGAGGCGGAGACGAATCGGTGCAATCTGTGCGAAAATGCCGGCCCGTTTGTTTCTGGCCAGCCTGATCACAGTATCCGGTGGTTGTGTGCATTTCAATCAGCAAAGAGTGGAAGACTCCGGGAGATCCCCTTGGCAGACAGTGTCCTGATCGAAGGTCTGGCGGTGGAAACCGTCATCGGCGTGTATGACTGGGAGCGGGATGTGACGCAGCAGATCCTGGTCGATCTCGACATGGCCTGGGATAACCGTGGGCCAGGACTGTCGGACGATGTTGCCGATGCCCTGGATTACGCGGCGGTCAGTGAGCGGGTGTCCCGGTGCCTGCAGGAGCTGAAACCACAGCTGCTTGAGCGCGCCGCAGAAGTATTGGCGGACCTCTTGATGGCGGAGTTCGGGGTAGGGCAGCTCACCCTGACACTGCGCAAGCCCGGCGCCGTGCCGGCGGCCCGGTCCGTGGGTGTGCGAATCGAACGGGGAAGCAAGTGATGACGGCAATGGTCCGGGTCTACATCAGTATCGGTACCAACATTGATCGGGAGCGTTACGTTACCGCCGCACTGGACGCGCTTGCGGACTGGTTCGGCGATCTGCGGATTTCCCCGGTTTATGAAAGCGAGTCGGTAGGCTTTGACGGCTCACCCTTTCTGAACCTGGTGGTCGGGGTGGATACGGATCTCAGCGTCGGTGAGCTGTCCCGGCGATTCAAGCAGCTGGAAGCCGACAATGGCCGCCGGCGCGATGTCCCGAAATTCAGTGCCCGGACCCTGGATCTGGATATCCTGACCTACGGTGACCGGACCGGCTTCATCGACGGCGTTGAACTGCCCCGTGGTGAGATCCTCAAGAATGCCTTCGTGCTGCGCCCGCTGGCCGATATCGCACCGGATACGATGCACCCCGTCTGCGGTAAGAGTTACCGGGAACTCTGGCGGGCTTACGACACCGGCCAGAAGCTCTGGCCGGTGGACTTCGTGTGGCAGGGGCGGAAGATCTCAGAGGCCGTTGGCTGAACGGAACTTCCGGATCAGCTGGTCGGTGGAGCTGTCCCCCGCCGTGTTGATGGCATCCTGGCTAAGCAGTTTGGGCAGAATGCCCTTGCCCAATTGCTTGCCCAGCTCCACACCCCACTGGTCAAACGAATCCACATCCCAGATCACGCCCTGAACAAAGGTCCGGTGCTCATAGAGTGCAATCAGGGCTCCCACGGTTTCCGGCGCCACCTTCTCCATGATCAGGGTATTGCTCGGTTTATTACCGGGAATCACCTTGTGCGGCGCGAGGGCTTCAATGGTTTCCTCGTCCAGGCCTTCACCGGCCAGTTCTGCCCGGGCTTCGGCCAGGGTCTTGCCGGCCATCATCGCCCGGGACTGGCTGAGGCAATTGGCAAACAGGTCCGCGTGATGGGTCGCCACCGGATTGTGGGTCTGCAGGGGAATGATGAAGTCCGCCGGAATCAGTCGGGTACCCTGGTGGATCAATTGGTGGTAGGCATGCTGGCCGTTGGAGCCGACACCGCCCCAGAGCACCGGGCCGGTCTGGTAATCCACGGGCTGTCCCGCCTCGGTCACGCTCTTGCCGTTACTCTCCATGTCCAGTTGCTGCAGGTGGTCAGGCAGGCTGCGCAGGTAGTGGTCATAGGGCAGGATGGCATGAGTCTCGGCCTCCCAGAAATTGTTGTACCAGACACTGAGCAGGCCCATGACCACGGGCAGGTTCCGCTCCAGGGGTGCTTCCCGGAAATGACGGTCCATGGCGTGGGCGCCAGCCAGCAGGGCCCGGAAATTGTCCATGCCGATGGTAAGCGCTACCGGCAGGCCAATGGCTGACCACAGGGAATAACGGCCACCGACCCAGTCCCACATGGGGAAAACATTGTCGGCATCGATGCCGAAGTCTCCGGCTGCCTTAACGTTGGCGGTTACCGCCATGAAGTGCCGGGGAATGGACGCTTCATCGCCACCATTGTCCAGGAACCACTGTCGCGCCACCTTGCTGTTTTCAAGGGTCTCCTGGGTGCGGAAGGATTTGGACTGGATCAGGAACAGGGTGGTCTCCGGATTCACCTGGCGTAGCGTTTCGCAGATGTCGGTGCCGTCGATGTTGGCGACATAGTGGCACCGGATGTTTCCTTGCCAGAAGGGCTGCAGGGATTCGCCAACCAGTTTGGGGCCAAGGTAGGAGCCGCCTATCCCGATGCTGACCACATCGGTAAAGGCCTTGTTGCTGAAGCCGGTCCTGGACGCGTCCAGAACACCATCGACAAAGGCTTCCATTCGGTCCAGGGTCTGTTGTACTTCGGCAACCACGTCCACGCCATCGACCAGGATGGATTCGTTACCCGGGTGGCGCAGCGCGGTATGCAGTGCCGGCCGCTTTTCCGTGACATTTACCTCTCCGCCGCCAAGAAGCTCGCCCCGCCGTTCTTCCAGGCGACAGCTGCGGGCCAGGGCGATCAGCTCGGCCAGGGTCTCGTCGGTAAGCAGGTTCTTGGAGAAGTCCAGGCCCAGGCCGGCACCTTCAATGTAATACCGGTTGGCCCTGTGCGGATCCTGTGTGAAGAGTTCCCGCATGGTCACCCTTCGCAGCTTGTCCCGCCGCTCGTTCAGTGCCTGCCATTCGGGTTTCGTGGTCAGTACTGCCGGGTGTTCGGGCATCAGGGGATCCTTTTCCTTGTGTGAGAGTCAGCGGGTCACCGACAGGTTGTCGATCAACCGGGTCGTGCCCAGGAACGCGGCCACCAGGATGGTCAGTTCATGGTCGTTCGGTGAGGCCGGCTTGAGGGTGAGGCTGTTCACGATGTTGAAATAATCCGGTCGCAGGCCGGCAGCGCTCAGTGACTGTTGAGCTTCGCTCTCGATCACCTGGAAATCAGTACGACCATCGGCGAGTTTTTCCGCAGTGGCCTCCAGGGTCCGGAATACAGCCGGGGCGATCTTGCGTTCCTGTTCGGAGAGGTAGCCATTGCGTGAGCTTTTGGCCAGTCCGTCGTCCTCCCGGACCGTGGGGGCCCCAATGATTTCAACGGGCATGAACAGGTCCCGGGTCATCTTGCGGATCACGGCGAGTTGCTGGAAATCCTTCTCGCCAAAGACCGCCAGGTCCGGCTGCACCATGTTGAACAGCATGGTCACTACAGTGGCGACGCCCTCGAAATGTCCGGGCCGGCTGGCACCGCAATGGCCGTCACTGACTTCCGGCACAATGACCTTGGTCTGCTGGGCCAGGCCCTCGGGATAGATTTCTTCCACCGGCGGCGCGAACACCAGGGTGTTACCTGCTGCTTCGAGCTTTTCCTGGTCTTCGGCGAGGGTCCGCGGATATTTGTCCAGGTCCTCGCTGGCCCCGAACTGCATCGGGTTAACGAAAATGGTGGTCACCACCACGTCCGCGGATTCGGCCGCTTTCCGCACCAGGGATATGTGGCCCTCGTGCAGGTTGCCCATGGTGGGGACCAGCCCGATGGTCTTGTCCTGCCGGCGGTAGCCCCGCAGGATAGTGCGAAGTTCTTTGAGGGAATGGATGGTTCTCATGCCTTGAACGTATGCTCCTCGGACGGAAAAGTACGGTCACGGACCTGCTGGACGTAGGCGGCGAGTGCCTCCTGAACGGAGTCGGTCTCGGCCAGGAAGTTCTTCACAAAGCGCGGCTTGCGGCCCGGGGTCAGTCCCAGCATGTCGTGCACCACCAGCACCTGGCCGTCGGTGTCAGAACCGGCGCCAATGCCGATCACCGGTGCCTTGACGGCCTGGGTAATACGGGCCGCCAGAGGTGCAGGCACGCATTCAAGCAGGATAATGTCGGCACCGGCTTCCTCGAGTTCGCAGGCGTGCTCGATCATCATTTCTGCCGCTTTCTCGTCGCGGCCCTGAACCTTGTAACCACCGAATTTGTTGACGAACTGCGGAGTCAGGCCCAGATGGGCGCAGACGGGCACGCCGCGTTCGCTCAGGGCGCTGATGGTGTCCTTCATCCAGTCCGTGCCTTCCAGCTTCACCATGTGCGCACCGGCACGCATCAGTTCTGCCGCATTCTCGAGGGCGGCCTCCACCGTGCCATAGGACATGAACGGCATGTCGGCCATGATCAGCGAGCCCCGGTTGCCCTTGGCGACACAACTGGTGTGGTAGACCATCTGATCCATGGTAACCGGCAGCGTGCTGTCGTTGCCCTGGAGCACCATGCCCAGGGAGTCGCCGATCAGGATGACATCAACGCCGGCTTCGCTGACGATCTGGGCAAAGGTCGCGTCGTAGGAGGTCAGGGCAGAGAAAGCCTCGCCGTTCTGCTTGTATTCCCGCAGGGTATTGATGGTAACAGCCATAGAATCCTAGCCTTTTGGGTGGATGGGCGTGGACTGCGCCGTGGTTCCGGCATTCAGGTGCTAAGGGTAATCCGGGGGTATGCCTGAGGCAATAGTATCACGGAGCGAGGGGCATCGTGGGTGCCCGCCTTTCAGTCCGGAGCGAAGGGCTCGCGTGGGATCGGCGGCAGCTTTCGCAGGCCGTTGTCCGGGCAGGTTTGTCTGAGCGTAGCCAATGTCCGCCCGTCCGGCAGTGTCAGCTCGGGATTGAGATCCAGTAGAGGCTGGAGTGCGAAGTCCCGGTTGGCGAGTTCCTTGTGGGGCACCACGAGCCGTTCGTCGTCCAGGGTTTCCTGTCCGAATAGCAGGATGTCCAGATCCAGGGTTCGCGGTCCCCAGTGGCGCAGGCGCTCCCGGCCGTGGGCCTGCTCAATGGCCTGCAAGTGGTCGAGCAGGGTGTGGGGTGCCAGATCGGTTCGGAGCCACACGGCACCGTTGACGAAATCCGGCTGATCCTGGGGGCCGACTGGTCGGCTGGCATAGAAGGGGGACCGGGCAACCAGGGTGGTTTGTGGCAGCGCAGCAAGCTCGGCAACCGCCCTGGCGAGCTGGGCAGCGGGGTTCTCGAGATTGCTGCCCAGTCCGATGAACGCATCGGTGGTCATTGCGCGGCCTGGCGTTTTACCGGCTTGCGACGACGACGGCGCTTTTTCGGACCGTCGCTGCCCAGTTGGGACAGCATCCGTTCCTGGCCCCGCTCATCCGCCTGCTGGAATTCCGTCCACCATTGCCCCAGTCCGGGGTCGATTTCGCCGGCCGCTTCGCGCACCAGCAGGAAGTCATAGGCTGCCCGGAAGCGGGGGTGCGCCATGGTGCCAAAGGCCCGTTTGCCCTGGCGGCGGGGCAGGCGCATCTGCAGTTCCCAGATTTCCTTCATGGGCCCGGAAAAGCGCTTGGGTATGGAGGTGGCCTGCACCTGGCGGCCGATGACCTTGCCAATCGCTCCGTGCAGCGCCGGTTGCACCGGGTCGCCGTTATCCTGGCGACGGCGCCATTCGGCCTGAAGGGCGGGCCAGAGCATGGCGGCAAACATGAAATAGGGAGTGACGGACTTACCCTGGGCGATCCTGGCGTCGGTGTTGCGCAGGGCCTGGCGAATCAGGTCGTCCGGCTCGCCGGCCTCGATGGCTTTCACAGTTTCCGGGAACAGCGGTGCCAGCAGGTTGTATTCATTGAGGAGGTCGTAGGTTTTTTCGCCATGGCCTGCGGAGAACAGTTTCAGCACTTCGTCAAACAGGCGCGCTGGCGGAATATGGCTTAGCAACGGGGCCAGTTCGCGGATTGGTGCTTCGGTTTCCGGTTCGATCTCGAAGTCCAGCTTGGCGGCAAAGCGGATGGCCCGCAGCATGCGCACCGGGTCTTCCCGGTAACGGGTTTCCGGGTCGCCAATCAGTCGGATCTGTCGGTTGCGCAGGTCCTCGATGCCGTTGGCAAAGTCGATCACGGTGAAATCGCGGATACAGTAATACAGGGCGTTGACCGTGAAATCGCGCCGCAGCGCATCTTCTTCCTGGTTGCCGTACACGTTGTCCCGCAGCAGCAGGCCATGTTCGCTGGTCTTGCGATCGTCGTCGGCGCTGTCGTCATCGGTATCGTTGGCGTTGCCGCGGAAAGTGGTGACCTCGATGATCTCGCGGCCGAACACCACGTGGACAATGCGAAAGCGACGACCAATCAGGCGCGAGTTGCGGAACAGGTCGTGGACTTCTTCCGGGGTGGCGTTAGTGGCAATGTCGAAATCTTTCGGTTTGCCGCCGAGCAGGATGTCGCGAACGCCGCCGCCGACCAGATAGGCCTCGTAACCGGATTTGTTCAGGCGGTGCAGGACTTTCTTGGCCGGCTCGCTGATCACGGAACGGGAAACGTTGTGCTGGTCCCGGGGAATCTCTCGCCGCTGATAGGTACGGGGCTTTTTCCGTCCGCCGGGGATGAAGGATTTGATTCTGTCGACAAGTCGTTTAGGCATTGAAATCCGTATTTGCGGTGAGCAAAAACCGAGAGTTTAACGGTTTGGGCAGGATTTGCACACGCCAGATAATCAAAAGGCGGATCCGTTTTCACGAATCCGCCCTGAAAGCGTTGACGATCTGCATTGTTTTTATTGTTGCCGGGATTTTTCTTCGTTTTTGTACCCCACTGTGTGCCTCCAAATACGGAGGGTCTCAGCAGTGCAAACGGAAAGCTTTGAATACACAGAGCAGTCAGGGACATCGGGCGAGTCTTTGAGCAGATGCAGTGTCGTCTGGAAGGCGATTCTTCTCTACATCTACAACTCGCACGTGCCGTGGGACCACTAAAAAGCAAAGTACCCAAAACACTCAGTTCGCTTACGTTCTGTTTTTGTTTTTGTTACCGAACGTCTTCTTGCAGCTTTTTGTATTTGTTTTGACGCTGCGTATGCCACTTCTTGTTTTTGTTGTTGTGCGCTTAATAGATTGCAGAGTGCGTGCCAGTTTTTGAAA
>JABURI010000095.1 GCA_014762755.1 Marinobacter sp. | reverse complement strand
GGGGTGCCCGGGTCAACAGCCGGATTGTCCCGCTGACCTATCCGCTGAAGACCGGGGATCAGGTATTCATCCTTACCTCCAACAATCCGGCACCGAGCCGTGACTGGCTGAACCCGAGCCTCGGCTACATCCAGACCTCCCGGGCCCGGGCCAAGGTGACCCACTGGTTCAAACAGCAGGACCGTGATCGCAATATTATTGACGGTCGGGCCATTCTGGAGGACGAGTTCAAGCGCCTGTCCCTGTATGACGTGGATCTGGAGGAGCTGGCCCGGAAAGTAAACGTTCATAGCTCTGCCGACATGTTCGCCGCAGTCGGGGCAGGGGATCTGCGCCCGACCCACGTGGCCAACGTGGCCCAGCAGATGCTGGAGCCCCGGTCGGAGCAGCTGGATCTGAAACTTACCACCCAGCGCCGGAAGCCCTACGACACCGAATCGGATATCCAGATCCTTGGCGTGGGCAAGCTCAAGACCCAGGTGGCGAAATGCTGCAAGCCGTTGCCCGGCGATCCGATCGGCGGCTACATCACCGTGGGGCGCGGGGTAACTGTGCATCGCCTCGATTGCCTGACCTTCCTGAACCTCAGGGAGTTCGAGCCCAACCGGATCATCGAGGTGAACTGGGGCGGAAAGCCGGCGGCGGTCTATCCGGTCGACATCGAGATCGAGGCCTATGACCGTTCCGGGTTGTTGCGGGACATCACCCAGGTATTGTCTGCATCCAAGAGCGATGTGCTGTCACTGAATACCCAGACCAACAAGGACGAGAATACGGCGACGATGACCGTCACCGTGGAAATCTCCAGCCTTGAGCAGCTGGCACGATTGCTGGCGCAGATCCGTAACCTGCCAAACATCATCGACGTGAGGCGCAAGCGCGGATGAGTTACACCATAGAGGACCTCAAGACCCTGATGGCCCGTTTGCGGGACCCTGAAACCGGCTGTCCCTGGGACACCAAACAGACCTACAGCACGATCGTGCCTCATACCATCGAAGAGGCCTATGAGGTAGCGGATGCCATCGAACGTGCTGACTACCCCCACCTGAAGGATGAGCTGGGGGACCTGCTGTTCCAGGTCATTTTCTACGCCCAGATTGGTCGTGAAGACGGGCATTTCGACTTTGACAGCGTGGTTGATCATCTGGTCCGGAAGTTGGTGCGTCGCCATCCCCACGTCTTCCCGGAGGGTACGCTGGAGAGTCGTATTGATCCCGATAACCGGCCCAGTGAAGCCTGGATCAAGGAGAGCTGGGAGCGTATCAAGGCCGAGGAGCGTGCGGAAAAGCCGGAGGCGGACGAATCCCTCAGCCGCCTTGATGGTATCGCCCGCACCCTGCCGGCCATGGCCCGGGCAGAAAAACTTCAGCGTCGGGCTGCCCGTCACGGTTTCGACTGGCCGGATATCGCTCCGGTATTTGACAAGCTCCATGAGGAAATCGACGAGCTGAAGGAAGCCTGGCAGGCGGCTGAGCATGGTACCGGTGACCATGATGCGGTCGAGGACGAACTGGGTGATCTGCTGTTTGTCTGCGTCAACCTGGCACGGTTCATGAAGGTAAATCCGGAGCAGGCCCTTAAACGCACCAACCACAAGTTCGAGGCCCGGTTCCGGGCGATCGAACAGGCACTGGCGAAGGAGGGCCGCGACATGGACAAGGAGTCCCTCGAAGCGCTGGACGCCATCTGGCAGGCCGTCAAAGGCGTCGAGAAGGACCGCTCCGGGCACTGAGAAACTGTCTTCGGTAAGTACAATCCGTTACCAATTCAGTGGTTCCCAAACAGGAGGCTTCGTCTACACTTCCGGTAACGGATGCACATGTTCAGTGCGCCGGATGCTATCAATAAGATGCAGGAGTGCAGGCACCATGAAAATCAAAGATCTGGTCAACTACTGGGACAAGCACGCACGGGGACGGCTGACCCGAGACGCCTATTTCATGGCGCTGTCTGACCAGCATCACAAGCGACTTGAGAAACTTGCGGCGCTTTATCCGATGAAGTCTCCGCAGGATCTGATGCGGGATCTTATTTCCGCTGCCCTGGATGAGCTGGAAACCAGCTTTCCCTATGTGCAGGGAACCCGGGTCGTGGCTTACGATGAGGACGGTTTCGAGATCTACGAGGATCAGGGGCTGACCCCGAAGTTTGTCAGCCTGAGCCAGAAGCACATCCAGCGCCTCAAGGCCCGCCAGCTGGAATCCGTGGCCTGACCACGGGAACACGTCCAGCCTGAATTGCCTTTCCGGAGTGGTGCGTTCACCACTCCGGCACAACTGCCTGCCCCTGTTTACTTTTCCTTACTTTCCAGCTTGTCCTTGATCGGGCTCTGACGCACCAGGTCGTCCAGGGCGGCGCCGATCATGTCATTCAGAATGTCAGCCTCGGTACGATCCGGGTACAGCTCAGCCAGGGCGGCAATCCTGGCGGCATCCTCCAGCGGCAAGCGGAGGTTGTAGTCGTGGGTGCGCTCCACGGGTTCTTTTTCGTTCTCCCAGTGCTTGGGAAGATCTGTGACTTTCATGAATACTCCTTGCGACCACAAGCGGTTACGCCAATAGACTTTCTCGGCTGATTCTTAGTATCGTAAGTTTACTTCGCCTCCGTCAATTCAAAAGGACGTCAATGTGACTGAGCTACATCCGGATCTGCGCGAAAACGTACGAATGCTGGGCGAACTGCTGGGCCAGAGTATCCAGCG
>JABURI010000087.1 GCA_014762755.1 Marinobacter sp. | reverse complement strand
CCCTGCCGCTGCACCCGGAATACCGCACCCTGCCCATGGTCTGGTACGTGCCGCCCCTCAGCCCGATCCAGTCTGCGGCAGAAGCCGGCAAGGTCGAGTTCGACGGCGTGCTGCCCAAGATCGAAAGCCTGCGGATCCCGGTCAAGTACCTGGCCAATCTGCTTACCGCCGGTGACGAGAAGCCCATCGTTCTGGCCCTCAAGCGCATCATGGCCATGCGTCTGTACAAGCGGGCTGAAACCGTGGAAGGCAAGGAAGACCTGCGTGCCCTTGAGGAAGCCGGTCTGACCAAGGCCCAGGCGGATGAAATGTACCGCTACCTGGCGATCGCCAACTACGAGGACCGCTTCGTGATCCCGACCAGCCATCGCGAATTGGCCAAGGAGGCCTTCCCGGACGCGACGGCCTATGGTGAGCGCGGTGGCTGCGGCTTCAGCTTCGGTGACGGTTGTAGCGGCGGAGACAGCGACTTCAGCCTGTTCGGTGGCAAGAAGCAGACCACCAGCATGGTGCAGAAGCTGGCCACCGTGAAGCAGGTCGACCCGAAACAGCTGCAGGAATAAGGAGGCCAAGATGCAACTTCTGAAAGTACTGGCACGGGTACTGGAATACCCGACCGAAGAACTCCAGGCCTCCAAGGACGCCCTGGTAGCCGCTGTCCTCGAGGACAGCCGGCTGCCCCGGCAGCACAAGGAGCAGCTGCTGACCTGTCTCGATCGACTCTGTGACGGCGACCTCCTGGACCTGCAGGAGGATTACGTGGGCACCTTCGACAAGGGCAGGGCTACCTCCCTGCTGCTGTTCGAGCACGTCCACGGCGAATCCCGTGACCGCGGCCAGGCCATGGTGGACTTGATGGAAGAGTACCGCCGTAACGGGCTGGAAATTGACGCCCGGGAGCTTCCGGACTACCTGCCGCTGTTCCTGGAATACCTCTCCACCCGCCCGTGGGAGGAAATCCGGAACTGGCTCGAGGACATCCACCACATCCTTGGGCTGCTTGGCGAACGCCTGTTCCAGCGCCAGAGCTTCTACCACGTCGCCATGGACTCCCTGCTGGTCCTGTCCGGTCGCAACACCGACCGCCAGGAACTGGCAAAGATCGTGGCCTCGGAAGAGCGTGACGACACCCCGGAAGCCCTGGACAAGGTCTGGGAAGAGGAAATGGTGAAATTCGTGGATGACCAGGGCAGTTCCTGCAGCACCGGAGGCGTGGTTGGACAGCGTCGCCGCGAACTGGAACAGACCCAGACCATTCACCTGAGTGATCAGCTGATGACGGACGCCACACCCCGTCCGGCAGGGCGCGCCTGAGGCGCAGGAGGAAAAGACGATGTCCTATATCAATACACTCTTGTTCGGGGTCTACCCCTACATCGCCCTGATCGTACTGTTTGTCGGTACCTGGGCGCGCTATGACCATGGCCAGTTCACCTGGAAGGCTCACTCCAGCCAGATGCTGCGCAAGAAAAACATGGTAATGGCCTCCGTGCTGTTCCATGTGGGCGTACTGGTGATCTTCTTCGGCCACCTGGTGGGCCTGCTCACCCCACACTGGGCCTATGAGTGGATCATCACCCCGGGCCAGAAGCAGGTCATGGCCATCCTGGTCGGCGGCATCGCCGGCGTCATGGCCATCATCGGTGGCGGCATGCTCGCCTGGCGCCGCATGACTGACCCACGGGTCCAGGCCAGCAGCACCTTCGCCGACAACATGATCATCATCATCCTGGTGATCCAGCTGGCCCTCGGCCTGCTCACCATCCTGCCCACCATGGGCCACCTGGATGGCAGCACCATGCTCAAGTTCTCCGCCTGGGCCCAGGGCATCCTGACCCTGCAGGGCACCGGCGTGGCGGACTACATCGCGGACGTGAACTGGATCTACAAGACCCACATCTTCCTGGGCCTGACCATCTTCGTACTATTCCCGTTCACCCGCCTGGTGCACATGCTCAGCGTGCCGGTGGAGTATTTCGGACGGAAGTACCAGGTGGTTCGGAAGCGGGCCTGATGTGAAAAAGGGGTCAGATGAAAGCGTTCATCTGACCCCGGGTTAAGGCCCAGCTCCTGAGTTTGCTTATGAAAACGGGGTCTGAAGAAAGCTTTCTTCTGACCCCATGTTCACCACCGAGGTTAGCACCATGCAACTGATCCCCACCGGCGAAGCCGACAAACCCAGAAACCAGTTCCCGCCGATCTACGTGGGCGAAACGCTGATTCCGGAAGACGACATCGCCCGGGAAATGCAGCACCACCCGGCGGAAGAAGTCGCCGAGGCCTGGCACGAAGCCGCCAAAAGCCTCGTCATCCGCGAACTGCTCCTGCAACAGGCCGCACTCCTGAAGCTGGACGACATCGCCGACGAAGAAGACCGCATCGCCCGCGTGCTGGAACTGGAACTCAACGTGCCGGAACCCACCGAGGACGACTGCGAACGCTTCTACGCCGCCAACCCGGCCCGCTTCCGCAGCCCGACACTGATGGCCGTCAGCCACATCCTCCTCGCCGCTGCCCCGGACGACGTCCAGGAACGCATCCGCCAGGAGGAGGCCGGCCGCCAACTGTTGTCCTCCCTCCTGGATGGCCGCTCGCAGTTCGCCGAACTGGCCAAACAATACTCCGCGTGCGAATCCCGCCACCAGGGCGGCAGCCTCGGCCAGATCAGCAAGGGCCAGACCGTGGAAGAATTCGAACGCCCGGTCCTCAGCCTTCAGGAAGGCCTGAACCCGGA
>JABURI010000043.1 GCA_014762755.1 Marinobacter sp. | reverse complement strand
TCATGCTCGACCGCAAGGGTGTGATCCACTCTGGTCGTGACGATCTGAACCAGTATAAGGCGATGTTCGCCAACGATACCGACAAGCGTACCCTGGATGACGCCATCGACGGTGCGGACGTATTCCTGGGGCTCTCAGGTCCGGATCTGTTGTCCGCTGACCAGCTCAAGAAGATGGCGCCGAACCCCATCGTGTTCGCCTGCTCCAATCCGGATCCGGAAATCAGCCCGGAGGTTGCCCTGGCTGTCCGCGATGATCTGATCATGGCGACCGGTCGGTCTGACTACCCGAACCAGGTGAATAACGTGTTGGGCTTCCCGTTCATCTTCCGTGGCGCGCTGGACGTTCGTGCGACTGCGATCAATGAAGAGATGAAGGTTGCCGCTGTCAACGCGATCCGTGAACTGGCGAAGGAGCCGGTGCCGCAGGAAATCTGCGAAGCCTACGGCGTAGACAAGTTCGAGTTCGGTAAGGAATACATCATTCCAAAGCCGATGGATGTGCGTTTGCTGGAAGTGGTTCCGGCTGCGGTTGCCCGTGCTGCCGTGGATTCCGGTGTTGCCCGCAACCCGTACCCGGCGCACTACCCGCTCAAGTCCATGGACGACATCATCTGATCGTCCTCAGGATTCAAAAAAAACCGGCGGTGATCCCGCCGGTTTTTTTATGCCTGATTGAATGTCAGAAGAGCTGGCGGGAGAGGTCGCTGCCGCCGTTGTCCGGGCTGCCGCCATTGCTGTCCTCGGCGGTGAGCGCCGGCGGGGCTTCCTCTTCCTTGAAAAGTTCGAATATCCCTTCCTCGCCCGGCCTTGCCCGTTCACCGGTTTGCGGGTTGATGCGCACGTTCACGATACCGTTTGGTCGGGGCATCACGGCGGGCGGCTCGTCCTTGAGTGCGACCTGCATATAATCGACCCAGATCGGAAGGGCGGTGCTTGCGCCATACTCCCCGCGGCCCAGCGGTGCCGGCTGATCGAAGCCTACCCACACAGTGGTGGCAACCTTGTGATTGAAGCCGGCAAACCAGGTATCCCGCTGCTCGTTCGTGGTGCCGGTCTTGCCGGCGATATCACTGCGGCCAAGTGCTTGCGCCCGGCGGCCAGTGCCGCGGCGGATCACGTCCTGCATCATCGAGTGCAGAATGTAGACAGAGCGCTCATCGGCAAGTCGCTTCATGATCCGAACCGATTTGTCGTCCCGGGTGTCTGTCAATCCTTCGCTGGTCAGATCCTTCGGGTTGGTGTCTGTCAGCGATTCAGGGGCCTCGTCGAGTTCTTCTTCGGCAACCAGTTCGTCGCAGTTGTCCTCACACAGGATGGTTTTCGGGGCCTGGTAGATCACCTCGCCGTTCATGTCGCGAATCTCTTTAATGAGGTAAGGCTCCACATCAAAACCGCCGTTGGCGATCACGGCCTGGGCGCGGGCCAGTTGCATGGGGGTGATCAGGCCGCTGCCAAGCGCCAGCGACAGGTTGTCCGGCATATTGTCGACAGGAATCCGGAGCTGTTCGAGGTTGTCGAGAGTGGTACGGATACCAACATCGCGCAACAGCCGGACGGACACGAGGTTTTTCGAGCGATAAAGCGCCTCCCGCAGCCGGGTCGGGCCACCAAATCGACCTGAAGAGTTCTCCGGGCGCCAGGCGGTTTCCAGTTCCGAGTCCTCGAACACAATCGGCGCATCGTTGTAGATGGTCGCCGGCGTCATGCCGTTCTCGAGAGCAGTCAGGTAAAGGAACGGCTTGAAGGTGGAGCCGGGCTGACGACCCGCCTGGGTGGCCCGGTTGTACTTGCTCTGATTGAAGCTGTAGCCGCCGGCGAGCGCATCGATGGCTCCGGTATCGGCCTCGAGGGAAATCAATGCGCCTTCAACTTTTGGCACCTGGCTCAGTGCTACCTTGACCGGGGTCGTCTGGGACTCTTCTCTGCTTTCCCCTTCCAGATCAATCCTGTCCGGGTCCTGCAGTTTCACGTACACCACGTCACCGACGGCAACCACATCGGAAGGCTTCTTCGGTTCGGATCCGGTGAGGTCCTCGGTCTTGTAGCGCCTGGCCCAGGTCATGGTTTCGAAGGGCATGACGGCGGCTCCGACGCCCCTGACATGAACCTCGGTCTGCTGTTCGTCGTCATTGACCGAGGTGACAATCGCCGGTAGCAGAGACTCGACTCGCGGGTAATTCCTGGCCAGATCAGAAACCTCGCGTTCCTTCAGCTCTGAAGGATCAATCTGGCCGATGGGCCCGCGGAAGCCGTGGCGCTGGTCGTAGGCTTCAAGGCCGGCGCGAAGTGCTTCGGTTGCCGCCTGCTGCTTGTCGCCTTCTACGGTCAGGGTGACTGAGTAGCCGTCGGTGTAGGCGTCCTCGCCAAACCGGCGCACCATCTCGGCCCGCGCCATTTCTGCCACATAATCCGCGTCCACTTCGGCTTCGGTGGCGTTGTAACTGGCGGTCAACGGGGCGTTAACTGCCAGGTCGTAGGCATCCGCAGTGATGTAGCCCAGTTCCTGCATTCGCCCGAGGATCCAGTTGCGACGGATCAGCGCGCGTTCGGCATTGGCGAGGGGGTTGTAGGCGGAAGGGGCCTTGGGCAGGCCGGCCAGCATGGCCATTTGCGCCAGTGTCAGCTCATCGACCGGTTTGTCGTAGTAGACTTGCGCCGCTGCGGCAATGCCATAGGCCCGGTTGCCCAGGTAGATCTTGTTCAGATACAGCTCGAAAATGCGATTCTTGTCGAGCT
>JABURI010000006.1 GCA_014762755.1 Marinobacter sp. | reverse complement strand
AAGCAGCAGTTACGGATCTTGGTCTGAAACCTGCTTTCCACTGATGGCAACACGCAAGGAAAGCTTAGGGAGTAACCAATCATGAAAATGCACCATAAAGTCACGGCGATCGGAGGTCTGGCAGCAGGCATGCTACTCAGCGGCAGCGCTCTCGGCGCTCCAATCCAATGCAGTCCAGACGCCACGCTGAACCATATGATAATGGACGACAGCCAGGCGGCTGCCTGCCTGGATTCGGGTGTGGGTAACCTTACCGGGAATGCGACCAACGACCCGTTTCTCACAGGCGTTGGAAGCGACTACGAACTGATCGAGAAATCAGACGAGGCACCCAACCCCTACAACCTGACCTACAGCCAGGATGGAAGTTATTACGGAACCTGGAGTTTCGACTCGGATTTCTGGAACGACTATTCCGATGCAGCCATCGGGTTCAAGTTCGGCACCGGCAACACCCCGGATGAGTGGTTCGTATTCTCCCTGCAGGCTCTCGTCAGCTCCGGAGAATGGGCTTTCTTCTTCGGCTCCAGCGTCGACAAGGAGACAGGCGGTGGTCTGTCCCATGTAAACCTGTATGCCAAGGAACCGGTAACGGTTGCTGAACCGGGCACCATCGCATTGCTTGGCCTCGGCCTCGTTGGGCTTGGACTGGCTCGCCGGAAGAGAAAAGCCGGATAACAAAGAGTCGACTTTCTTTACACTCCTACCAAGGCTCCTCCCCGAGGAGCCTTTTTCATTTCTTCCCGGAAACATCCGACTACAAAAACAAACAGGCCTGAACCTGATAACGCCATGTATTCCGGTTATTTTTGGACCTGACGCCTAACATACGTGGTTCTACAGACATTGATCTGTGTCAAAAAAGCCAAAGTCCCGAAAAGACAAGCCACATACACTGCAACCCTGAACCAACGTGGCGCCACCCTCAGGAAGCACCGGCGCACGGACAAAAACAACGAGATAACGGAGTGTATCAATGGTAACCACCCCCCGGTTTTCAGTACGGGCTATGTCCCTTGCAGTTGCTGCGGTTTCCGCAGGTGTTTCCCTGTCCGCCACTGCCAGCATGGGCAACCTCGGCACCACCTACGGTGTAATGCCGGTTGACGTTGCCACCGCCCAGTCCCTGTCCATGTTCAACGACCAGGTGTCCGCCACCTACTACAACCCGGCGTATCTGACCAAGGACACCCGAGGCGAACTGACGGCAGGCATCCTGCACGCGGAACAGGAGTTGCGCTCAGCCAATCCCAATGCCGACGGAGACGTGCTCTCCAATTCCCCGAGCCAGCACGTGCTCATCGGTATGAAGACGAACCTGGGTTCCCTGACCCGCTTCGATCATCCGATCTATCTCGGTTTCATTGCCGGCGTGGAAAAATACGGCAAGGAAATGCTGGCGTTCAGCTCAGAAACCACCGAAACCGGCCAGTTCCTGCAGTACGGCAAGGAGCCGCTGTTCCTGAACATCGGCGGCGCGACACCCATCTGGCGCGGCATTTCCGCAGGGGCATCGGTACGAGTCACCTTGGACGCGACCGCCAATCTGGATGCGGTCTCTACCCTGGGTGGCGAGACCAGTCGTGAACGCCTTTCCGTCAATGCTGAGCCGTCGCTGAAAACCATCCTCGGTACCAGTATCGATCTGGGCAGCACCTTCTGCCCTGACAGCGAGTGTTTCCTTGATGGCTGGGAGTCTGCACTTATCTACCGGACCAAGTCCTCTGCCTCCACCACCATTGATTCCAACATCATCGTCACCCAGACGATTCCTGAGCCAGGCCTGAGCCTCGCCGTTTCCACCATCGATTCCTTCCAGCCGGAAACCTTCGGCATTGGCACTCAGTACCAGGGTGAAAACTGGCGTATCGGTGGCAGCATCGAGCAACAGAACTGGTCCGAGTTGGAAGACGAGTTTGCCGCCGACAGCATCAAGGACCAGGGCTCTGTGGCCGCAGCCAGCCGGATCAAGTTCGACGACATCCTGATCCCGCGTATCGGTGGCGAATACCAGCTCAACAAAAACTTCGCCCTGCGCGGCGGCGTGGCCTACGAGGAATCCCCCCTCAAATCCACCCGCAATCCCGAGATCAACTACCTCGATACCGACAAGATCGTGATCGGCCTGGGCATCAGCGCCACCTATGACCGCACCCGCCTGCTGGCCTACCCGGTTCGACTGGACCTCGGCTACCAGTACCAGCAGCTGCAGGAGCGCGATTTCACCCTGGTGGATTATGACGGCAACGAGACCGACGTGACCGCTGATGGCGATGTCCACGTGGTCAGCGGCTCCATCACCCTGAAGTTCTGAGGAGAGGATCAGCCATGAAGTACAACAAGACACTGGCACTCGTCCCCGCCATTTTGCTCGCTGCCTGTGGGGGTGAGGAGCAATCGATGAAAGCGGATGTTCCCTCCGGCTCGGTCGTCTACTCCTATCCCGCCGACGGCCAGACCGGAATCAGCCCAAAGTCGGACATTGTGATTCGCTTCTCCCATGCGATCGCCGATGCAGAAGCGGACATCCGGAACAAAATCCTGATCGAGGCTGACTCAGGCAACGTCGATTTCACTGTGACCAAAGTGGACGGCGGACGCAGCCTCAAGCTATCACCCGCCAGCAAGCTGGCGACGGGCACCGAGTATTCGATCTCCTTCGCCGAAGCTCTCACCGCGGCCAACGCGAACCCTGTCGCCACGCCAAATGCCGAGGGTCCGGAGGGCATTCAGTTCAGCAC